>CAZHZQ010000047.1:7216-15804 GCA_964537235.1 uncultured Actinomycetota bacterium
CCGCGACGTGGAGTGGGATCGGGATACCGCTGTTCATGGGATACCGCTGTTCATCGGATACCGCTGTTCATCTGGTGGAGTCTACGAACGACATGCGTGAGCGGCCCCGGTGCGTGGATCAGGTTGCACTGAGGTATCGACCCCGCCGACCTCCCCCTTGACCGGCCGGAGGGCAGCGCCGACGGTGCGTCAGCTGCCCAGCGCCACCGCGTCGCGGGGCTGCTGGCCCGCCCGCAGCTCGCGCAGCGCGTCCAGCGCATCGGCGAGCGTGGCCACCGGCACCAGCAGCAGGCCCTGGTCCACCGGCGCGCCCCGGGCCTCGTCGAGGTTGTCCGCGGGAACGAGGAACACCGAGGCTGCCCGGCCATCCTCGCGTTCGACCGCACCGAGGACCTTCTGGCTGATGCCGCCGATCGACCCGACGCTGCCGTCGACATCGAGCGTGCCGGTCCCCGCGATGACCCGGCCGCCGGTGAGATCGTCGGGACCGAGCGCATCGACGATCGCCAGTGCGAACATCAGACCGGCGGACGGACCCCCGACCTGCCCGGCGTCGATCCGGACATCCACCGGGAGGACCACGTGGTCGCGCAGCAGGGCGCCGACGACCACACCCCCCGGAGCGTCGGGATCGGCGGCCAGCGTCACGGGGACGCGCAGGTGCTCCCCGTCCCGCCGGATCGTCAGGTGGATCTCGTCGCCCGGCTCGTAGCCGTCGACCGCCGCGACCGCGGTCCCGGCGTCGGCGATCGGCTGATCGGCGACCTCCACGATGATGTCCCCCCGTGTGAGCGTCCGGCCGGCCCGCAGCTCGGGGTCCACCTCGACGACCTCTGCCCCCCGCGGGGCGAGGTCGACCTCGTGGCCGAGCTCACGCAGCGCGGCCGCCGCCGCGACCACCTGGGATTCGTCCATCTGCGCGATGTTCTGGCGGCGCACCTCCTCCTCCCCGCTGCCCGGCGGGTACAGCACGTCCCGGGGGACCTGGCGGACGCGCGCCGAGAACGCGGTGCGCAACCACTCCATCGGATCGAGGTCGGCGTCCACGGCCACCGTCGTGAGCAGCATCTCGCCGCTGGACGCGTACGTGCGCTCGGCGGGTACCTGCACGATGCGCAGCGCGTCCTCGGCCGGCCCCGGGTAGAGCGCCACGTAGCAGCGCGGTTGGACCGGCATGGCGTTGCACGGCACGACGCCACGCCCGACGAGGCCGAGCGCCGCGACGGCGAGGAGGAGCAGGAGCGATCGTCGCATGGACGTCACCGTCCGGGGACGACGCAGAAGGTACCCGAGAGGGGACTCAGGAAGCCTGACCGCGGTTGAACAGCGAGATCCGGCGGTTCTCGGCCGATCGCGCCTCGGCGTCCGCCGGCACGGCCGACGCCTCCGCCTCGCGCGCCTGTCCCTCGGCCTCGGAGGATGACCTCGCCGACGCCGGCGGTGGGCTGATCACCGCGGCACCCGACGGGGTCGCTGCGGACGACGGACCCGATGCCTGACCCGATCCCGGTTCCGACGCAGCGCCGGAGGACGTGGACCCGGGGGCGGCGTCGGGAGACGGCGAGCCGCCCTCCTCGTCCGCCACGGCCACCTGCACGTAGGTGCGGAACTCCAGAGGCACCTCGCGGTACACGCGCACGTCCGAGACGCCTTGGGAGTTGCGCAGGTGCTCGACCCGCTCGACCGCCGCGTCGAGGTCCCGCACGTCCTCGTAGCGTTCCTCACCCTCCGGCGAGCTGTACCGGACCAGGTGGCCCATCGCGGATCCTCCTCGGATCGATGTGGACGCGCGATCACGTCGATGAGGTAGTCGGCACGTCGGGCGCCGGACTTTACGCCGCGTCACCGGTCCGCCGGCGCGTGAACCACGCCAGCGCCGCGACGTCGACGAGCAGGAGGACCGCGGCCAGCCCCGCCCAAGGACCGGTCGCGGCATCTGCGGCCCGATCTCGTGCCTCCGGAGGCGAGCTGGTCCCGACCGGTGCCGGCTCCTGCGCTTGCGGTTCGGAGGTCGTGCTCGGCGACGGGCTCGGGGACGGCGACGGGGACGGCGACGGCGTGACGGTCGGGCTCGGCGTGGGCTGGCTGGGTGGCGACGCATCGGCGGCCTCGCGGTCCGGCGTGTCCGTGTCGGAAGGGGTCGGCGACGGTTGCGACGTCGGGGTCGGCGAGGGCGAGGGTGAGGACCGGACCCCGAGGGCGGCGGCCACATCGATGCGTCCGTGACCGGTCGCCCGGTCGGGACCCTCCGCGCCGATGTCCACGGCGGTGTCTCGGACCCGTTGGACGGCTCGTTGGCTGGACATCCCCGTGGCTCGCAGCAGCGCCAGCGTGGCGCTGACCTGGGGGGCGGCGTAGGAGGTGCCGTCGGAGATGCCGATCTTGTGGGCGGCATCCTGTCCGCACGGATCGCACCAGGTGCTGAAGATGTGCACCCCCGGCGCCATGACGGCGTCCTGGCGCCCCGTGTCCGAGAACCCCGCCCGCCGGTCTTCCCGGTCCGTGGCGCCGACGATCAACACCGGGGTGTCGTCCGAGTAGTCGGTGAACGAGGCGCTGTCGTTGCCGGCGGCGGCCACCACCGCCACGCCCCGGTCCCACGCGTAGCGCACCGCGTCGTCGGTGTCGTCGTCGCCACCGACGGGCAGGGACGGACCCTCGTCCTCCTCGCTGGCGTCCTCCAACGACAGGTTGATCACGTGCGCGCCGTTGTCGACGGCCCACCGGATGCCGGCGTCCACATCGTTGCTGGTCCCCGCGGCGTTCTCGTCCAGGACCCGGACCGGCATGATCCGGGCCAGGGGCGCGACCGACGCGACCCCCGTGCCGTTGTCGGTCCGCGCCGCGACCAGCCCGGCCACCATCGTCCCGTGGCCGTGCTCATCGGTCGGGTCGTCGTCGCCGTCGACGAAGTCGCGACCGAGCACCGCCCCGTCCGCGGTCCTGGCCAGCGCGGTCGACAGGTCAGGGTGCTCCAGGTCGACCCCGCTGTCGACCACGGCCACGACGATCCCGTCGCCCCGGGTGGTGTCCCACGCCTGCGGGGCACCGATCTGTTCGAGGTTCCACTGCTGCGGGAAGTGGGTGTCGTCCGGCGCCGACTGCGCGGCCGCGATCAGAAGCCAGGCGAGGACCGCGATGATGACCGCGGGGGCGCGACGGCTCACGTCTGGGACCTGTCCGTGGGAGCTTCGATGCTACGTCGGCGCCCGCCGACGGCCAGCTCAGGCGACCGGCGTCGCGGACTCGTCATCCTCGTCGGTCGGGGCGGGGTCCCGGTTGAGCGACGGTTGCATCGCATCGAGCGCTCGGTGGAACGAGTCGATCGAGGACACCGGGTCGCGCCCGATCCGGCCCGACCACCAGCTCCACGCGAGCACGGCCGAGACCCCCAACATCATGGGGATGAGCAGGTACATCACGGCGGTCTCCGAGGACGCTCGGGGAAGTCGGGTCCCGGCGGGAAACTAGTCCGGGTGGACCACTCCGGCAACCCCCTCAGGCGGGCGTCCCGGGCCACCGACTGGTCCCGTCCGCGAGGTGCTCGTGCTTCCAGATCGGCACGTTGCGCTTCAGGTCGTCGATCAGCGCCTCGGCGGCCGCGATCGCTTCGGCACGGTGCGGAGCGGAAGCGGCCACGATCACGCTGACCTCGCCGATCTCGAGGTGTCCCAGGCGGTGCGAGAGGTGCACGGCGCGGACGCCGCCGAAGCGGGACAGCACACGGTCGGCCACCGCCTCCAGGGCCGGCCGGGCCTGCTCCCCCCACGCTTCGTACTCGAGGGAGTCCACGGGGGCGCCCTCGTGGTGGTCGCGCACGGCACCGAGGAACACGCCGAGCCCCCCGCACTCCGGGTCCGAGACGTCCGCGACGGCGCCGGCGACGTCCAGCGGTTCCTCGGTCAGGTCGATGCTGACACGCGTCGCGGTGCGCGGAGGATCGGTCACATCTCGACCTCGTGACGGTCGAGGACGGCGGCGTCCGGTGGCCAGCGCTCGTCCGGACGATCCGGGGCCACGGCCGTCAGCAGCACGAACGGGATGGCGGGGACGGGCCCGGCGAGCGCCGCGTCCGTCGGCCACCACGGGACGAGCGCGAGCAGGATGGCTGCAGTGACCGCCGACAGCCTCGTCGGTGACAGCGGAGGTCCGAAGGTCAGCAGCAGGACGGATGCGACCACCAGCAGGACCAACGTGAGCGCCGGGGCCAGCGAGCCCTCCACGGGTCCGACCACCCCGACCTGCCACAGGTCGACGAACCCGACGTCGGTGGGGATCAGCGCTCCGACGGCCGCGAGGATCGCCACCCCGAAACCGACGACCGCCCATCCCGCGGTCCGGGCGCTGTAGCGCCGCAGCCACAGCGGCGCGAGCACGACCGGCCACAGGGAGATCCCGACCGCCACCCCGAGGAGGCCGCCCGACACGAACGCGGCACGCCCCGCCCGGTGCCGACCGGCCCAGACCTCGACCAGTGCCCACCACGACCACACGAGCGCGGCGGTCGCCAGCAGCGCCCACGGAGCCAGGTGGTGGGAGAGCAGCAGCGGAGGGGACCACGCCACGGCGGCCGCGATGCACCGCGCGGTCCCGACGTGCCCCCACCGGCGCCCCAACCGGTCCGCACCCATCACGACCAGACCGACCGCGACCAACGTGAGCAGGACCCCGCCGACGCGCGCGTCGATCCCCGGCGGAGCCTGGAACGCCCACGCCAGCGGCCATCCCAGCGGTCCGGCGGACAGGTCACCGAGGTCCGCGGCACCCATCCCCCCGCCGAGCCAGTCCGTCCCGATCCGGCCGATCGCTCCCCCGGCGTGCCAGGCGATGCCCACGTGCACGAACGCCGAACCGGCGATCAGCGCCTCGGCGGCGCCCGGGCCGGTGCGCGGCTCCCAGCGCAGCGGTCGGGCGACCGCGGTGGAGGCCAGCAACGCCGCCAGCGCGAGCCACCCTCCCAGCGCGACCCAGGTCCAACCGACCTCGACACCGAAGGCCGCGACGCCCTCGGCTCCGATCGCGACCGTCGCGACCCCCGCGGCGATCAGCGCGGTCGCCGCCGTCCACCCGAGTTTGCCGACGGGGCGCAACGCCGCCAGCAGGACGACGAGGCCGACCGCCCACGCCTCCCGTACGGGGAGGAGGGGCAGCAGGTCGATCAGGGTGTCCACCGCGTGTTCCGCTCAGTCATCGTCCCGGAGGATCCAGCGCAGGGTCGCGGCCAGGAGCAGGCCGCCAGCCACGCCGGCGCCGATCTTCACGTCCCGACGGCGCACCCGGACGTTGCGGTGCAGGGTGACGTAGGGGGTGTGCTCCGCGGCGAGCTGTCGGAGCGTCTCACGGTTCGTGTGCTGCGGACGCCATCCGGTGGCCATCATCCGGTCCACGGACATCACGAACGGGTGCATCAGGTAGTGCAGCGCCCCGGGAGGGAACAGCCCGAGCCCGAGCTTCCACAACCGGTCGGCCACCGAGAACGCGACGGCCTCGGGGACCTCGACGACCGACGACCCGCGTCCCAGCGAATCGGCCGCCTCGTCGAAGGGCAGCCACCCCTCGCACGCCACGTTGAAGACCCCGCCCAGCCCCTGCAGCGCCGCGTGTTCGATCGCGTCGGTGACGTCCTCGACGTGCGCGAACTGCACCGGCGGTCGGTAGCCCGTGACCGTCATCGGACGGACGGTCTCGGTGAGCGCCCGGACGATGAAGTTGTCGACGTCGGGTCCGGCGACGAGCCCCAACCGCAGGACGGCCACGTCCAGGTCGGGGGACCCCTCGAGCCACTCGTCGAGCCAGCGTTCGACCTCGGCCTTGTGCTCGGCGTAGGCGAAGTCGGGGTTGGCCCGCAGCGGGCTGTCCTCGGTGAGCGGCAGGTCGTTGTCGGGGTGGGCGCCGTAGACGATGTAGGAGGAGGTGTAGACGATCCGTCGGACACCGGCCTCGACGGCTGCCTCGAAGACGTTGCGGGTACCGTCGACGTTGATGGAGCGCATCAGGTTCAGGTCGTCCATCTCGTCCATCACGAAGGCGAGGTGCACGAGCACGTCGACGTCCGCGAGGTTCGCGGCGAGCGCGGCGTCGCGCACGTCCGCACGCCGCAGCTCCAGCTTCGCGACCCCGTCCAGATCAACCGGAGGATCGATGTCGAGACCGAGGATGCTGCCGACCTCGTCGTCGTCCGCCAGCCGGTCGACGAGCCGACGGCCGAGGAGGCCACCGACGCCCGTCACCGCGACCCGGAGGCCGCCGTCGGCGTTGTCCGGCATCGGTGCTGGCCCCTCCTCCCGGGACGGATGTCCGACGCCCAGCGTAGTCACGCACACCGGACCGTCCGTGGCCGGATCGGGGGACCCGTCGTGACCGCCGGTGGAGGTGGCGGGCCGGGCGGCGGGGACCTGCCGGACGACCTGCCCGAGGAGGTGCGCGCGCTGCTGTCGCAGCTGGGCGGCTCCGGCACGCTGCGGCGGATCCAGGAGGCGATGGGGCGGACCACCGGACCGGTCAACTGGGACCTGGCGGGGCAGGTGTCGCTCCAGCTGGCCGCCGAGGGCGACCGCTCGCCCACACCCGAGGAACGCGAGCGGACGGCCGAGGCACAACAGCTCGCCGAGCACTGGCTCGACGAGGGCGCCCTGCCCGCGCCCCCGGACGCCGGACGCCTGGCGGTGGTCTCGCGCCAGGAGTGGGTGAACGCGGCGCTCGAGGG
This sequence comes from uncultured Actinomycetota bacterium, assembly GCA_964537235.1. GTDB lineage: Bacteria > Actinomycetota > Nitriliruptoria > Nitriliruptorales > JAHWKO01 > CAZHZQ01. Next base: position 13,923 of record CAZHZQ010000047.1, read on the forward strand.
GCTGCGGCCGCTGGTCGAGCCGGTCGCCGAGGCGTCGATCGCGGCGCTCAGCGACCTCGTGGACGACCAGATGGACGACCAGATGGACGACCGGCTGCAGGGGGACGTCCCCGGGATGCCCGAGGGGATGCCTGAGGGGATCCCCGACCTGTCGGCGTTGTTCGGCGGGGAGACGGGTGCCGGGGGTCTTGGTGACCTGTCCACCCTGCTGCGCCCCATGGGCGCCGTGCTGATGGGCCTGCAGGCCGGCAACGTCATCGGGCAGCTGTCCCGGCAGATGCTGGGCCAGTACGACCTCGGCCTGCCCACCGCCCGACCCGCGGTGGCCTACCACATCCCGGTCAACGTGGCAGACGGCCTCGGCGGCTACGACCTCGACGACACCGAACTGGCGGTGACGCTCGCCCTCCACGAGGGGGCGCACCGTCGCCAGTACCACGCGGTCCCGTGGCTGAGCGGCCACCTCCGCGACCTGGTGGCGTCCTTCGCCGCCGGGACCTCGATCGATCCCCGCCAGCTGCTCGACACCTCACGGGATCTCATGGGCGACGTCGACCCCCAGGACCCGGAGTCGCTGCGGCGCGCGGTCGAGCGGGCCGGCGAGTTCCGTCTGGAGCCGACGCCGGAGCAGCGCCGGGTCCTCGAGCGGATCCAGGGGGTGATCTGCCTCCTCCAGGCCTGGGCACGCCGGGAGGTCCACGAGGCCGCCGCCGACCGACTGCCCAACCTGGAACGGTTCGACGAGGTCCTGCGGCGCCGACGTGTCGAGCAGGGGGACGGTGAGCGGCTGCTGGCCAACCTCCTGGGCCTGGACCTGCGCCCCGACGACGAGACCGTCGGCGACCGCTTCATCGACGAGGTCCAGGCAGCCCGCGGCCTCGCCGGGCTCCGGCGGGCGCTGGCGCACCCCGAGAACCTGCCCGACACCGAGGAGCTCGCCGACCCCAGCCGCTGGCTGGTCCGCATGGCCGGCGGCGAGTCGGTCCCCGACGATCCGTCGGCGCTGTTCGGTGACGGCGAGGCACCGGTCGAACCGTCCGCCGAGGAGCGTCGGCGCGACCGCCAGGTTGACGACGCCGGGGGGGAGGACGGCGATGGAGAGGACGGCGACGGGGGCGACGGGGAGGACGGAGGCGACGGGGGTTAGAGCTGGTTGCCGGCCGCCGCGTGCCGCATGCCTTCGAGGAAGCCCTGGGCCTTGTCGTGGTGCGGGTAGCGCGCCACCAGCGACCGGAAGCGGGGTCCGTGGCCGCCGGCCTGCAGGTGGGCGAGCTCGTGGACGATGATCGCGTCGAGGACGTACTCGGGGCAGCGGGCGAGCTTCCGGCTGATGCGGATGTCCCCGTCGACCTGCGTGCACGAGCCGTAGCGCCGCTGCATCCGGTCCGACCAGCGCACCGAGGCGGGACGCACGCCGTCGAGGTAGCGGTCGGCGAGCCTGGCGGCCCGTGCCGCGAGCTCCTCGTCGCCCCCGACCTCGCGGGCTCGTTGCCGGCCGGTCACCCGGTCCACGAGGTCGTCGATCAGTTCGAGCTCGCGGTCCGGCGGCAGCCCCGCCGGAACCTGGACGACGATCACCCCGTCGCGCGCGTAGGCGCTGACGGTCTTGCGCCGCCGGCGGCTGCGCTGCACCTCGATCTCGGGACGGCCGTCCTCCGCCGCCCACCGCTCCACGGTCACCCCTCGACGCGCCACGTTCCGGTCTCCTTATCGCTTTTGTGTCGCTCTTGTGTTGCTTTTGTGCTCGGTTCGGGGCGGGAGCGTAGGCACGGGGTGCGACAGCCCGTGGCAGGGACCGCCGGCGACCGGTGGAAACCCCCGTCGAGTGGGATCCGGTTGGAACGGGCGGCTGGCGCGCGTCGTCGGACGGGTCCGCCGTGCG
>CAZHZQ010000048.1:0-15791 GCA_964537235.1 uncultured Actinomycetota bacterium
AACCGGCGACCTCCACCTTGGCAAGGTGGCGTTCTACCAACTGAACTACGTCCGCACGTGGAGGCCAGAGGCTACCGACGACGTGGGAAGTCTGCATCTTCCGATGCGACCCGAGGGCCCATGTCATGCACCGTTCACACGTACGCGAGGTTAGTCGGTCTGGCAGTGCCCGTCCCACGTATGACCCCCGAAGCTCGTGACTCCAGTGGCACCGTCCCCTGTGGGCGGAACAGGACCGCGACACGGTGGTCCGCCGTGAAGGAGACACCACGCCGCCCGGCCTCCGCCGCCACGGTGGCCGGATCCTCGTGATCGCCGTGCTAGCCGCAACCCAGGCGAATACTCTCCGCTTCTACGGCCTCCTGTAGGGGCTCGAGGTCATCGTCCAGCGTCCCCCAGACGAAGTCCGGATCGACCTTCTCGCACTCGTGCACGAGACGGTTCCGCATGGCGACGATGGCGCGCCACGGGATGTCCGGCCGGCGGTCTGGAAGACCGGGATCATCCCGCAGCAGCGCGTTCGTGGCCTCCCCCACGACGGTCAACTCGTGGAGGACGGCGGCGACCACGACCTCGTCGTTGCGGTCCCGCTCACCGAAGGAGACGGCCCGGTCCACGGCTGACACGACATCGGCCAGGCGATCGCACGGACTCCTCGGGGTCACAGCGGTACCGCCTCCGAGAGGATCCGGGCCCGGGCATCGTCCCGTAGGAGCGACTCGGTCGTGACGTCCACCTCGCTTCCGAGTGCCTCGGCGATGTCGGCGTTGACCTGTGACAGCAGCACGTAGGAGGGCCGAGGGAGCTCGACGAGCAGGTCCAGATCGGACTCGTCCGTGTCCTCGCCCCGCGCGACCGATCCGAAGACCCGCGGGTTACGGACATCGTGCCGAGCGAGGGCCTGCCGGACCTGACGCTTCCGCGCGGAGAGTCGTCGACCCACCGGACCCGCCCGGGATGACGGGATCGGGGTCCGCGCGAGCTCCACACGCGCCCGGAAACCGCACGCCGCCAGTAGACGATCGAGCGTAGCCACCGATGGCGAACGCCGGCCCGACTCGTAGGCCGACACCGCGGGCTGGGACGTCCCAGCCCGCTCGGCGACCTGAGCCTGCGTCAGGCCCGCCTCCGCGCGTGCGGTGATCAAGAGATGAGCGACATCCATCGGAAACCAGCATACCACTAGAGATATGACATACTCAGCGTCTGTTCTCACGGTGTCGGCCACTCCTTCGAGACGGCCCGCACCCCGTCGAGCCAGCCGGTGCGCAATGACAGGTAGCGCTTCGCGGTGAAGTCCGGCGAGTGGTGGCCCATGAGCCGGCTCACGACCTCGAGGGGCAGCCGCTCGAGCATCGTGACCGCGTACAGGTGGCGGAGCCCGTACCAGGTCATGCGCTGCGGCCAGCCGGCCCGGCGGGCAGCGGCGCGGAAGCGGCGGGTGTGGTTGCTGCGCCACTCCCAGCCGCCCTGCGGCGCACAGAACAGCAGCGGGTCCTCCTCGCCCGACACCGCGCGGCGGTGCTCGACCAGGTGGTGCAGATCCTCGGCGAGGAAGCCGGCGAACGTCACCGTGCGCACGCTCCCGTGCTTCGGTCGGTCCACGTACCTGCGGCCGGAGTCCTCCTGCACGAGCTGCTCGGCCACCTCGACCTCGAGCCGGTCCACGTCGACGCGGCTAGCTCGCAACGCGAAGAGCTCCCCGTTGCGCAGTCCGGTCGTGGCCACGAGCACCGGTTGCAGACCGCGACCGACCGGCCCGACCACGTCGGCGCGGCGGTTGCCGCCCCGCCCCGGACGGTGCGGCCACGCGAGCCAGCTCATCCACAGCGCCAGGTCGAAGGCCATGTCGAGGTTGGGGATGCGCTCGGGCGCGACCGCCTTCGGATCGAGCCCGCGGTTGTCCGACCGGGTGAGCGCGTAGGGCACGCCCCGCATCGGGTTGCGCTCGAGCAGACCCCGGTCCAGGAACCACGCGATCAGGCTGCGACAGACCTGCCCGGTCTTCTGCACCGACGAGGCCGCGAGGCCGGACGCCTGGGCGGTGTTGAGGATCCGGATCCACAGCTGCTTGTCGTCGAGCACCTCGGCGGTCGCGTCGGCCGGGATGTGCGGAGCGATCCGCAGACGCCACTCCCGGGCGACGTTCTCCGCGTGCCGCGCCGACCATGGCCGGTTCTCACGGGTCCGGTGGTTCATCGGATCGAGCCACGCCTGCACCTCCCGGTGAACCAGGACCTCCGAGGCATCACCGACCACGCTCGCTCCCTCATCGCACGTGCGAGCCTGTCCGCCGACGGACGGCGTGTGAAGCCGGACCGCCACGGGGCTGTGGATAACCGATCCAGCGCCAAGCTGAGGAGGCCGTTCATCGTGCCACACCTATGTACCACACCTATGTGGTACGGTGTGGACATGGACGAGCTCACGGTTCTGGACGAGATCAACCGATTGCTGGATGCGGACGACGAGACGACCGTCAACACCTCGATGCGGCTTCCAGCGACGCTGCGTGATGCGGCTGCCCTCGCGGTCGACCACCTGGGAGTGGCCTCGTCGACCACGGCCATGACCGCGGCCGCCCTGCGGGCCGCGTTGGAGACCGTGGTCATGACGGCGGCGTTGGAGTCCCACTACCAGCAGCATCCGGAGGCCCGTCCCTCTTTGGTCGAGGTGGCACTCGCGCTGGCCGCACAAGACGGGTCGCCGCTCGCACAGCAACCGGACCTCATCGAACGAGCCGCCGCCGAGGTCACCGCAGGCCATCCGAACGCAGACGCGGATGACGTGCTGCTGTGGGCGGAAGCGCAACGGGCAGCGACAGCGTGAGAGCCCTCGTCCTCGACAACGAGGCCATCCAGGCGTTGCGGGACCCGTTGCACGCCAAGCACCGGACCGTCCTCGCGCACCTCGAAGGTGTGACCCAGCGGCGACGTCAGGGCGCATCCGTGATCGTGGTCACCCCGACCGCCGTGCGCGTCGAGGCGGGATGGGACCGTTCGACACCAGCGTCGGCGGCGATCAACAGGTTCCGCGTCCAGGACCAGCCGCTGGACACCTCCGCTGCTGACACGGCAGCGGCCATCCACAGCCGGACCGGCAAGGGCGTGGCCGACTCGCACGTCGGCGCAACCGTTCGCGACCTTCCCGTCGACGACGTCGTGGTCCTCAGCAGCGACCCGGGCGACATGGAGCTGGTGTCGAACCCGAGGGCGATCACCACCGTCCGTATCTGAAGTCCGGACGGGCTCTGGCGGATCGCCGACGCCAAGAGAGGTCAGGCGACGCTCGACCGCTGAGCTCGGAACCGCACGCCCCGTTCCGGCGTCGGACGGGTGAGACCACCGGGAGACGCACATGCGCACCGCCGTCCACCACATCACCGTCGCTGCCCTGGTCATCGTGGCCGTGGCCGCGGCCGTCCTCGTCCAGGACGGGCCAGCGGACACGGGCGGCCCGAGCGGGCCACCGGTGACCGCCGCCGGGGACGACATCGAGGGACTGCGGGCCTTCGACGGCTGCGAGCAGTTGACGGACCACGTCCGGGACATGCTCGCGGAGGTCGATGACCCCCGTGGAGCGATCGCCCACCTCCGCGCCGGCACCGGCGGGTTCGGTGTGGCGGTCGGAACCCCGACGGCCAGCGGCGGTGGCACGGCCAGCGGCTTCGCGGACAGCGCGGAGGCCGCCCCACGAGCCGCCCCGCCCGCGGCCCAAGCCGGCGACGGGGACGCGTCGACGACCAACGTGCAGGAGACCGGCATCGACGAACCCGACATCGTCGAGACCGACGGCCGCCTGCTCCTCGCGGTCACCGGGGACGACCGTCTGCACATCGTGGACGTCACGCGGGACGCTCCTCGGCTGCTGTCCTCCGTGGGTCTCGACGAGGGCGACCACCAGTTGTTCCTGCTCGACGAACGGGCGCTGGTCATGACCCGGTCCTGGCACCACTTGGAGCCCGGGCCGATCAGCGAACGGCCTGGCGAACCCGACCTGATCCCGCTCCCGATCCGCCCGGCCGCCACCGAGCTGACGCTGCTCGACCTCCGCGACCCCGCCGCCCCGGTGCAGGAGGCCACGGCGACCGTCGACGGTGACCTCGTCAGCGCACGGGCGGCCGACGGCACCGTCCGGCTGGTGCTGCGATCGTCGCCCCACGACCTCGATCTGCGGATGCCGACCGGGCCGGCCGCCGTCGACGCGGCTGCCGCCCACAACCGCGGCGCGCTCGCCTCGATCGGACCCAAGCAGATCCTGCCCCACCTCACCGTCCGCGACAGCGCCCGCCGGACGCTCCGCGACGCCCCGGCCGTGGGCTGCACCGCGGTCTCCCGCCCCGCCGACCCGTCGGGTGTCGGGACGACGACCGTCCTGACCCTCCGCCCCGGAGACGGCGACCTGATCCCCGAGGACTCGACCTCCGTGCTGGCCGACACCCAGATCGTGTACGCGTCGGCCGACCGCCTCTACGTGGCCACCACCAGCTGGACCGTGCGGCCGCTGGACGACGCCCCCGGTCGCGAGGACCCCAGGACCACGACCCGCCCCGACGGCCCCACGACCGAGCTGCACGCGTTCGACACGACCGCCACGACGACACGTCACGTGGCGTCCGGAGCGGTCGAGGGCCAGCTCCTCAACCAGTGGTCGCTGTCCGAACGCGACGGCGTCCTGCGCGTCGCGGTCACCCGCGGCACCCCCACGGTCGGCCCGGCTGCGGAGCCGACCGATCAGCCGACCTCCGACAGCGCGATCGTCACGCTGACCGAGCGGGCCGGCGAGCTCGTCCAGCTCGGGCAGGTCGACGGCCTCGGCCCCGGCGAACGGATCTTCGCGGTCCGCTACTTCGACGACCTGGCCACGGTCGTGACGTTCCGGCAGATCGACCCGCTGTACACGGTCGACCTGTCGGACCCCGAGACGCCCCGTGTGCTCGGCGAGCTCAAGATCCCGGGCTTCTCCAACTACCTGCACCCCGTCGCCGAGGGCTCCCTCCTGGGCGTCGGGCAGGACGCCGACGAGGATGGCCGCGAGCGTGGCGTGCAGGTGTCCCTGTTCGACCTCCGCGACCTGACCGCACCGCAGCGCACCGCCAACCTGGTGATCGGGCCGGGGCGCTCGGAGGTCCAGCACGACCACCACGCGTTCCTGTGGTGGGCCGACCGCGACCTCGCGGTCGTCCCGGTGCAGCTATGGGGTCCGCCGGAGCCGCCGGTGCGACCCGGCACCCAGCCCCCAGCCGAGGACGCGCCGGCAGCCTCCTCACCGCCCCACGCCCCCTGGTCCGGAGCCGTCGTGGTGGAGGTCGACGCCAGCGGCAACAGCGTGCGCGAAGTGGCCCGGCTCACCCACACCGACCAGGTCGGCGGGTCAGGCGAGAGGGCCTGGTCCGCCAGCATCCGCCGGGCCGTGGTCGCCGGCGACCGCCTGCTGACCGTCTCGGAGGCCGGGGTCGAGGCCGTCGATCTGGCGACCCTCGAGCCGGTCGGGTGGGCCGCCTTCTAACCCACCTGCCACCCGCGGCCTACCGGTGACTCAGCCGGTCGAACCGAACCCGCCCTCGCCCCGCGCGGTCTCGCCGAGGTTGTCGGACTCGGCGATCACCGCCCTGCCGACCCGCTGCAGCAGCAGCTGGGCGATGCGGTCGCCGCGGGCGATCTCGACCGGGGCGTCCCCGAGGTTGACCAGCAGCACCTTGAGCTCGCCCCGGTAGCCGGCGTCGATCGTCCCCGGGGCGTTGATCACGGTCAAGCCGTCGTCGATGGCCAGCCCGGACCGGGGATGGACGAGCCCGACCCACCCGGCCGGCACCGCGATCACCAGGCCGGTCCCGACGGCTGCGCGCTCGCCCGGCTGGACCGTCACGTCCTCGGCCGCCGCGAGATCCAGCCCCGCGTCGCCCGTGTGTGCGTAGCTGGGAACCGGGACGTCCGGATCCAGTCGCCGGACCTTCAACGCGACCTCTTCGGCGCTCGACTCCTGTGCCACCGGTCCCTCCTTCCGACCCCGGATCGGACCCGCCGGTGCGTCCGCCCCCGGACACCTGTCGCACGGTAGCCTTCCGCCCACCCCAGGTCACTCCTCCACGGAGATCGAGGACGCCTTTGGCCGCGTTGGCTGAACACCGCACCGTCGTGGTGATCGTGGTGCTCGCCGTCCTCGCCGCCGGCGGGACGGCCACCGCCTTCTGGCTGGACCAGCGGGCTGACCGGGCCGCCGCGATCGCGGCGGCGAACCGCGCGGTGGAGCAGGAGGTCGCCGACGGGCTGCGACCGTTGGAGGACGCCACCGCCCGCAGCGCCGAAGTCACGGCCTCGCTGCGGATGACGCTCGAGGAGCACCTGACGGTCTCCGACCGCACCGACGAGCAGCTGCAGGCCGACCGCGCCAGCCAGCAGCAGGCCCTGCGCGACGTCGGCCGGGAGCTCCAGGACCTCGCGGACCGTCCCCCACCGGACATCCCCGAGGACGCCGACGAGGACGCGCTGGCCGACGACCTGCAGCGCCTCTCCGACCTCCAGGACCGGGCCGGGGAGCTGGGCGAACGGTCGGTCGCGGCGGCCGACGCCGCGGAGGCGTGGGCCGGGGCGCTGTCCGAGCTGCGGTCCCAGGCCCAGCGGTACGTCGACACCGTCGAGAACCAGCCCGAGACCCACGACCCGGATCGCCTGCGTCGGCTGTGGGAGGAGGAGAAGGCGGTGCTCGCCGAGTACCGCACCGCCGCGGAGACCGCCCAGCAGTTCGGGGGTCTGGCACCCCTGGCGCAGGCGTACCTCGACTACATCGACGCCAACGTCGCGTTCGCCGACGAGATGATCGCCCTGCTGGAGGACGGGGACATCGAGGCGTACAACCAGCGCTTGCAGGAGACCTTCGAGGCCAGCGACGATCCGTTCGGGTTCCAGGCCGCGATCGAGCAGGCGACCGACGAGTCGCTGGATCTCGGGGTGATCGAGGACCTGCGCGCGCTGCGCTCCGACGCCAACGAGCTGCTCTCCGACGTGCGCGGGGCCGTCGAGCAGGTCGCCCCGACGCCACCCCCGACGTCCGACTAGCCCGGACCGCCGGCCGGACCGCCGCTCGGGCCGCGCTGGATCGCGAGCTCGTGGCGGGTGCCGACGGCCTCGGCGTGCTTCTGCAGCTCGCGCAGTGCGGCGACCAGGTCGCCGGTCATGTTCTCGAGGTCCGGCAGGGTGTCCCAGTCGGCGGTGAGCCCCACGTTCAGCGAACCGTCGATCGAGGTCACCCCGACGGCCAGCGAGTGGTTCTGCGCGAGCGGCACGACCGGGAACGCCCCCAGCAGGCGCATCCCCATGGAGTGCAACGGCACCTGCGGGCCCGGCACGTTCGTGACGACGAAGTTGTACAGGCGGGTGCGGGCCGCCACCCGGGCCGCCAGCGCGTGGAGCGTGGGCGGGGCGTAGGCGCCCAGGCCGACCAGGAAGTCGGCGCCGACCGCGTGCTGGTTCTCCTTGACGTCCTTCATCGCCTCGTGCACGACCTGCAGGCGCTCGACCGGGTCCATCTCGTCGACCGGCAGGCGGATGAACACCGAGGACACCCGGTTGCCGAACACGTGCCGTTCGTCCTCGGCGCGGACGCTCACCGGGACCATCACCTTCAGCTCGAGGCCGCGGGTCTCCTCGCCCCGGGCGCGCAGGAACCGTCCGACCGCGTCACCGACGATCGCGAGGATCACGTCGTTGACCGTCGTGTCGAACGCGTTCTTGACGCCCTTGACCTCGTCGAGCGACAGGCGCTGGATCGCGAAGCGGCGGAACCCGGTGTTGCGGTTGTTCAGCGGGCTCGGAGGACCGGGCGCCACCGAGGACCGCGCCATCGACACGACCCCCTGACCGATCCGCAGCGCCTTCGTCAGGAAGGTCCGCGGGGTCTCCAGGAGGCGTTGGGCGCTGTCCATGACGGCGCGTGGGTTGCGCAGCTGGTCCTGCACCGCGGACCACGCCAGCTGGACGTCGCTGGGGCGCGGTGACGCGTGCCACGGCTGCGGCTCGGGGATGTCGCCGGGCTCCTCCTCGAAGTCCAGCAGCAACGTGGCGATGTCGATCCCGGTGACCCCGTCGATCATCGCGTGGTGGGTCTTGCCGAGGTAGGCGACCCGGCCGTCCTCCAGCCCCTCGATCGCGTACAACTCCCACAGGGGCCGGTCGCGGTCCAGCGGGCGGCTGATGATCCGCGCGACGTAGTGCATGAGCTGGTCCATCCGCCCCGGCTCGGGCAGGGCGGCGTGCCGCACGTGGTAGGAGACGTCGAAGCTCTCGTCATCGATCCAGATCGGGTTGGAGACGGGCGCCGGAGCGAACGCCAGCTTCTGCCGGAAGCGCGGGACCAGGTGCAACCGGGAGCGCACGAGCTCGAGGAACCGCGAGAACGCGAAGTCGGTGCCGTCCTCCCGCGCGGGGTCGAAGACGAACAGCCCGGCGGTGTGCATGTGCTCGGTGGGCGTCTCGAGCCGCAGGAACGCGGCGTCGAGGGCGCTCAGCCGTTCGCCGTGTCCCTTGCCCATGTGCGAGGCCGTCCGTCGAGTGGGTGAGTGGGTGGGTGAGTGGGTTTGTGAGTGCTTTTGTGCATGGTAGGCGCAGCCTTGGGGGGCAGGGGCGGGGGTCAGCCGCCGGCGACGTCACGCTGGACCCGCTCGCCGACGATGCTGCCGTCACCGAGGAACACCGCGGGCAGGTCCGGGTGGGCGTCCAGCCACGCCCCGGTCGTCTGCCGCGGCACCAGGTGGGTGGTGGCCAGACCGGGCGTGCCCCGGTTCGCGGCGTACACCGACCCGGCCAACGCGAAGGCCCAGGCGCGGTCGTTCCACACGTCCACGATCATCGCGCTGCGCACGTCCGGCGCCCCGTCGCGCGACCACAGCTGGTCGACGATCGCGACCGCCGTGCTGTCCCTGGCCGCCCCGGCGACCCGGGTGGTGGCGACGTCCAGTCGCTGCTCCGCGTCCTCGGGGACCGCCTCCACCCCACCGAGCAGCACGGCCTCGCCGACCCCGTTGGCACCGTCCTCGATCCAGGCCTCGGCGCCGTCGTGCAGGGTCCCGGTGGTCGTCAGCACCGTCGGGTGGCGCCCGGCGGCCGCGAACCCGCCGGCGGTCACGGCGTCCGCCCAACCGGCGGTCGTGTCGGGGTAGGCACGTGCGACGAGGGTGACCGACGTGTCCCCACCGCCGTCCCGGATCGCCGAGGCCACGGCCAGCGCCGTGTCGGTACGCGTCTTGCCCGCGTGCCGGACCACCCGGTAGGGGTCCAGGCGGGGGTCGTTCTCGACGTCCTCCGACACCGCGGCGGTCCCGCCCACCAGGTGCACGGTGGCGCCGTCCTCGAGGATCCGCTCGATCTCGCCGGCGATGTCGTCACGCAGCGGTGCTCCCTCCCCCGGATTGAGGAGGATCGGGGCGTCGGGTCCCGCCAGACCGGCGGCCGACAGCGCGTCGGCGAACGTGTCGCTGCGGGCGATCACCACCGCCCCGGCCTGCCGACGGTCGTCGCTGGGGGCGTCGAGGGTGATCGACTCCTCGGGAACGTCGGCGAACAGCTCCCGGGAGATGGCGACCGACCCGGCGCTGGGGTCCGAGGTGTCGGCGATGCGTGTCGTCCGGCGGGTGCTGGCCGACCGCCACGGATCCCAGACCGCCACGCCCGCGTCACCGACGCGGTAGCCGTTCACCCGCAGCCGCAGCGTCGCCCCGACCTCCGTCTCCTCACAGTCGCGGATCGGGCTCGCGTCGAACCGCAGCTCCGGCCCCTGGTCGCCGGAGGTGACGTCCGCGTCGCCGACGTGGTGGGCGCCCCACGTGCCGCCGATCGTGCACTGGACGAACAACCGTCCGCTCGCCCCGTCGTGGCCGGCCGGCACACCGTCCACGCGGGCGGCGAGCTCGAACGGCTCGGCGTCGCTGGCGGCGGGTGAACGGCCGATCGGGGTCAGCCCGAGTCCCTCGCGCCAGTCGCTGATGTCGAGCTGGTCCTTGGCCTGGTAGTGGTGGCGCAGGATCTCGAGCTCGCTCCAGCCCGCGGCCGCCTGATCCCGGGCCTCGTACTGGTTCAGGTGCTCGCCCGGCGGGAAGTAGCCGCAGGAGCGGGAGCAGTACTGCGCATACGCGGGTGTCACCGCACCGTTGCGGACCTCGGTCATCTTCCGGTGCCACGACGCGTCGACCGCGGCGTCGCTCTTGGACGTGCGGAAGCCCGCGCCCGGCCGGTAGTGCTGGTGGTTCCCCCCGTCGGTGAGGTCGCAGCGCGAGCTGTGGGGGTGCTCGATGTAGTACCAGGCGTACGAGGCGACCGCGACGGCGCCGGCTTCGAGGTACTCGCGCGGGGCGCTGCCACCGAACTCGTACGGGAGGACCTCCCGGACGTAGTCCTTGAACCCGACCGTCGCGACCTCGCCGCCGCCGTAGTTGTCGCGACACACGGTGATGGTGGCGGGTGGGGCATCGTCCGCCGGGGCCGCGTGGGCGGCGGTCGCGCCGGGCAGGAGGGTCGCGACGAGCGCCGTGGTCAGCAGCACGTGACGGATCCTGCGCGCGGACAGCACGGACAGACGCCCTCCCGTCGGTGGTGACCGGGACCGGCGCCCGAGGTGGCACCACCCGGCATGCACGACGCCGGCTGCGGGAGCCGGCGACCTCGCACGACCATAGCGAGACGGACGGTGCGTCCGAAAGCAGCTCCTCCCGGCCCCTACTCGCCTGACGCCCGCATGACGCGGACCGGTCGACGCAGGCCGACGCCCCGCACCCGCAGGGGGCCGGTCCGGACCAGGTCGAAGCGGTCCTCGAGGTCGTCGGTCAGCTCGTCGTCGGCGAGCACGGTCCACGGGCGCGCCTGGTCGGTGAGCCGCGCCGCCATGTTCACGGCGGGCCCGTAGTAGTCGCCCTCGCGGACCAATGTCGTGCCACCCGCCAGGCCGGCGCGCAGGGGTGCTTCGGCCAGGTCCTCGGCCCGTTCGACGACGTCGAGCAGCGTCTCGGCGAGCGTGGCCGGGTCCGGGGAGACGAGCATGGCCGCGTCTCCCAGGAACTTGACGAGGTCGATGTCCCTGGCGGCGCCGGCGACGTCGACGACCCGTTCCTCGAACGCGTCGAGGATCTGGTCCAACCCCACCGGGTCGACGCGGGCCGACAGTGCCGTGTAGCCCACCAGGTCCACGAACCCGACGGTCAGATCGGTCTCGCGGGCGCCCTCCTCCGCCCCGGCCCGGACGATCTCGCTGGACAGCTGGTGCATCAGGGCGCGCTTGTGCGCGTGGACGAGCAGGTCGCTGGACACGGGCAGCATCTCCTTGGCGGCCTCGGCCAACGCCACCGCGACGGTCAGGTCGTCGGCTCCGGAGCTGCGCATCGGGGCGATGATCCCGTCCCGGACGGCCGCGAGGTCGCTCATGGCGATGCGGGTGACCGCCATCCCCCGGACCCGGGCCAGGCGCACCAGCACGTCCTCCGGGAAGGTCTCGAGGAGCCCCGCGAGCACCGCGGCCTCCTGGACGTCGTCCTCGCCGTAGCGTTCCTGGAGGGGCAGTCCCAGCGCGCGGAAGACGCGCCGCAGGACCTCGCCGTCGATCCCGCCCCGTTCGGCCACCTCGTCGACCGTGTAGGGGCGGGGGCCACCCAGCAGCTGGCGGACGAGCACCAGGGGGACCCGCTGCTCCTCGACGGCGTCCGCCGCCTCGATCTCGTCCACGCCGAGCGCGACGAGGGCGTCGACGACCTCCTCGTCCGACGCGCCATCCGTCGCGCTCTGAGTCGCGTCCTCGGTGTGCCCCTCGGCCACGCGCTCCTCCGGTACGGGTGGGCCGCAGCCTACGGACGGGCCACCGCGGGTGACGCCCGGACCGCCGGGCTCAGCGCGGGGGCATCCGCAGCGCCCCGTCGAGCCGGATCACCTCACCGTTGACGTAGGGGTTCTCGATCAACTGCCGGACGAGCAGGGCGTATTCCGCCGGGTCGCCGAGCCGGGACGGATGGGGGATGTCGGCTGCGAGGGCCTCCCGGATCTCCTCGGACAGCGATCCCAGCATCGGCGTGTCGAAGGTGCCCGGGGCGATCGTGTTGCAGCGGATCTGCCGGGCCGCGAGGTCCCGAGCCACGGGCAGGGTGAGGCTGACCACGCCGCCCTTGGACGCGGCGTAGGCCACCTGCCCGATCTGACCGTCGAACGCGGCGATCGACGCGGTGTTCACGATGACCCCCCGTTCCTCGCCGATCGGGTCCTGGCCGGACATCTGGTCCGCGGTCAGACGGATCACGTTGAACGTGCCGACGAGGTTGACCTCGATGACCTTGCGGAACGCGTCGTCGTCGTGCGGACCGTCCTTGCTGGAGGTGCGCTGCGCCCAGCCCACGCCGGCGCAGTTGACCGTGACGTGCAACCCGCCGCCGACCTCCACGGCCCGGTCGACCGCCCCCTGGACCTGCTCGGCATCGGTGACGTCCGCAGGGACGAAGTGTGCCCGGTCGCCCACCTGCTCGGCGGCCTCCTCGCCGTCCGCATCCGGCAGGTCGACGAGCACCACGGAGGCCCCGGCGGCGTGCAGCTCCCGCGCCGTCGCGTGGCCCAAGCCGGAGGCTCCTCCGGTGATCAATGCCGTTCGCCCGTCCAGATCCACGAGGTGCCCTCCTCCGGGGTTCCTCCGGCACCACCACCCGCGGTGCGCGGCCGTCCGGGCAGCGTAACGTCGCGCGTGGGCCGCTCGTTGTTGCAGACGACCCGTGTCAGGTGAAGATCGGTCCTCATGAGGGGAGACATCGCGTGCGTCTGCTGATCGCCGAGGACGACCGCAGCATCCGCGAGCTGATCGCGCTGACCGTCCCCGACGAGTGGCAGGTCCACGAAGCCGTGGACGGCATCGAAGCCGTCGAGCTGGCCCGCAACCACGAGCCCCACGCGATCATCCTCGATCAGCACATGCCGGTCCTGTCCGGTGCGGAGGTCTGCGAGCTCCTCGGCCGTGAGCCCTGGCGCCAGAACTGCACGATCGTCGGCCTCACCGCCAGCCGCGAACCCCAGGTGCGACGTCACATGATCGAGGCCGGGGCCGACGCCTTCCTCGAGAAACCGTTCAGTCCGGTCGAGCTGCTCCAGCTGCTGGACGCCTGGGACCTGCACCGTGCCTGACGGCACGCGGTGATCACGTCCCGTCGACGGCACGGCGCAGGGCCGCGAGCAGCGGTCTGGTGTCTCCGCTCTTGAGCACCAGCTCGACCTCGTGCCGGCGCATCTGCTCACGCACGAAGTCCCCCGCCACCGCGGTGTAGGCGACGATCGCGATCCCGGGTTGCTCGTCACGCAACCGGGCGATCGCGTCCAGGCCGGTCATGCGCGGCATGAGCAGGTCCATCACCACGACGTTCGGTGGGTCGCGGCGGCAGTGCTCAAGGACCTCGACACCGTCCGACGCCGTGCCGGCGACCTCCAGATCCTCCTCGAGCTCGAGCTGGAACTCGAGCAGCATGCGCACGTCGGGCTCGTCGTCCGCGATGAGCACGGAGATCGGGCCGCTCATGAGGTCGGCAGCTCCAGCTCCGCGACCGCCCCGCCGCCCTCACGCGCACGCAGTTCGAGGTCGCCGCCCATGTGCTGGGAGATCCGTCGCGACACGGGCACGCCGACGCCCATCCCCGCCGTGCGGGTGACGGCGTCCTCGCTGCGGTAGAACAGCTCGTCGGACAGCTCCAGCTCCTCGTCGGTCGGGGTCCGACCCGGGTTGGCGACCCGGACGCGGGCCCGGTCCCCGGTCGCCTCGATCGTGACCTCGACGGGGCGCTCCCCGTACTTGCCGGCGTTGTCGAGCAGATGCCACAGGACGTGGTTCAGCGGTACCGCTCCGGCGTGGGCCGTGGCGTCCCCCTCGATCTCGAGCTCGTCGGCCGCCCATCCCCGGCCGTCGTCCACCGACAGTTCGGTCCACACCTCGCGGACCGCGTCGGCGAGATCGATCGGTTGGGGCGGATCCACGGGCAGCGCGGTGTCGACCTCCGAGACGATCAGCAGGTCGTCGAGGAGGCGTTCGAGCGTCCGGGTGTTGCGGACGAGCGCGGGTACGACGTCGGCGGGCGCTCGCTCCAGGCCCGTCCGGTCGAGGACGTCGACGAGTCCGCGCAGGGTGGTGACGGGAGTGCGCAGCGCGTGACCGACGACGTTGATCACCCGCCGACGGACCGCGTCGACGTGTGCGAGCTGTTCCTCGAGATCCTGGTTCGAACGCATCCGGTCCCCCCGGATCCAAGCACTGCGAGCCCCGTGGTCCGTGACACTCTAGCGGCGGACCGTATCCGACATATCCCCCATCCCGGGCGTCCGGGAGCGTTCGGCGGCCTCGTCGGGGTACGTTCGCCGTGATGCGTTCGCTCCGTCTGACCCTCGTCGCGACCGTGCTGGCGGTCGTGGCCGCCGCGTGCGCCGGTGGCGCCGAGCCGCTCGTCGAGGACGAGACGACGCCGGCGACCGCCGACACCTCCTCGCCCACCTCCACCTCCCCCGCCCCGACGACGGACGGAGCGTCGCCGGGCGACGCGGCCGAGCGGCTGTTCGCCTTCCAGGCACCACTCATCACGACGGGGGAGACCTACGACGCCTCGCCGCTGGCGGGGCGCGACGTCGCCATCTGGTTCTGGGCGCCCTGGTGACCGACGTGCAACCGGGAGGCCCCCGGGGTCGCGCAGTTCGCGCGGCAGTACGACGGGCAGGTGGCGCTGCTCAGCATCGCAGCCCGTGACTCCGTCGCCGAGATGCAGAGCTTCGTCGAGCAGTACTCCCTCGGCGGCCTGTTCCCGCACCTGGCCGACGAGTCCGGCGAGCTCTGGGCGCGGTTCGGGGTGTCCGGCCAGCCGGCGTGGGTGTTCGTGGACGACGCCGGCGGTGGTGAACGCATCTTCGGGGCGCTGAGCGACGAGGAGCTGCAGGCCAAGCTCGACGCGCTCGAGGCGGACTGACCGCTGGCCCCTCGCTGGCCCCTACAGACTTCCCTCGGATGCGAGGGAAGTCGGCCATGAGTCGGCGCTCCGCCGTGTCACCCCGAAGCGGCGTAGCATCGGGGCGTGGTCCTCGATCGGTTCTCCGCGCCCGTCCGGGAGTGGTTCGACACCTCCTTCCCGGCGCCCACGGACGCCCAGACCCAGGGCTGGCCCGCCATCTCCGAGGGCGACCACACCCTGATCCTCGCCCCGACCGGGTCCGGCAAGACGCTGGCCGCGTTCCTGTGGGCGATCGACCGGCTGATGACCGCGCCGGAGCCCGATCCGCAGCGCCGCACCCGCGTCCTGTACATCTCGCCGCTGCGGGCGCTGGCGGTCGACGTCGAGAAGAACCTGCGCGCGCCCCTGCGCGGCATCTCGCTGGCCGCCGAACGTCTCGGCGAGCAGGTCACCGAGCCCGAGGTCGCGATCCGCACGGGCGACACGCCGTCCAACGAACGGCGCCGGATGATCCGCAACCCTCCGGACATCCTCATCACCACCCCCGAGTCGCTGTACCTGTACCTCACCTCCCGGGGTCGCGAGACGCTGACCGGCGTCGAGTGGGTGATCGTCGACGAGATCCACTCGGTGGCCGCGACCAAGCGCGGGGCGCACCTGTCGCTGAGTCTGGAGCGGCTGGAGGAGGTGGTGGTCGGGGCGCAGGCCTCCCGCGGGCTGCCGCCCCGTCCGCCTCAGCGCATCGGCCTGTCCGCGACCCAGCGACCGCTCGAGGAGATCGCCCGGTTCCTCGGGGGGTTCGAGCAGCCCGGCGAGACCCGCCCCGTCACGATCGTGGACGCGGGGGTCA
>CAZHZQ010000049.1:0-4639 GCA_964537235.1 uncultured Actinomycetota bacterium
GGTCGTGTGGGCGGTCGTGTGGGCGGTCGTGTGGGCGGTCGTGTGGGCGGTGCGCTGCTGTTGACTCGCGTTCAACAGGAGGTTAGCCTCCCTGTTGAGCAAAGGTCAACAAGGGATACGGAGGGGTCACGTGCCACGCGTGGTCATCATCGGCAGCGGCTTCGCCGGCCTCGGGGCGGCGATCAAGCTCAAGGAGGCCGGCGTCCACGACCTCGTGATCCTCGAGCGTGCGGAGGCGGTCGGCGGGACGTGGCGGGACAACACCTACCCGGGGGCGGCCTGCGACATCCCCGCGCACCTGTACTCGTTCTCGTTCGCCCCGAAGTCCGACTGGTCCACCGTCTACCCGCGGCAGGAGGAGATCCGCGCGTACCTCGAAGACGTCACCGACCGGTTCGGGCTGCGCCCCCACCTGCGGTTCCACACCGATGTCTCCGAGGCGCGCTTCGACGATGCACGCGCCGTCTGGGAGGTGATCTCGTCCGACGGACGCCGCTTCGAGGGTGAGGTGCTCGTGGCCGCGGTCGGCCCGCTGTCCGACCCGAAGTGGCCCGACGTCCCGGGGCGCGAGGACTTCCGCGGGACGCAGTTCCACTCCTCGCGGTGGGACCACGAGGCCGACCTGGCCGGCAAGCGCATCGGCGTCGTGGGCACCGGGGCGTCGTCGATCCAGTTCGTCCCACGCCTCGCACACGAGGCGGGCGAGCTCGCGGTGTTCCAGCGCTCCGCACCCTGGATCATCCCGCGCCTGGACCGGGAGTACTCGGACCCGGTGAAGTCGGCGTTCCGGAAGGTGCCCGGCCTGCGTGCGCTCTACCGCTGGCTGATCTACCTCCAGAAGGAGCTGCGGTTCGCGGGGTTCGAGGCCGACAGCCGGGGGATGCGCCTGGCCGAGTGGTACGCCCGGGCGCACATGCGCCGGCAGGTCGACGACCCGGAGCTGCGTGAGAAGCTGACCCCCGACTACCGCATGGGGTGCAAGCGCATCCTCATCTCCAGCGACTACTACCCGGCGCTGACCCGCGACGACGTCACCGTCGAGACCACCGCCATCGAGCGCGTGACCCCGGACGGGATGCGGCTGCGCGACGAGCGCGAGGTCGAGCTCGACGTGATCGTGTGGGGGACCGGCTTCAAGGTGAGCGACCCGCTCGGGGCGATGCAGATCCGCGGTCTGGACGGGCGCACCCTGCACGAGGCGTGGAACCCCTACCCGGTGGCCCACAAGGGCACCACCGTCCCCGGTTTCCCCAACCTGTTCTTCCTGCTGGGGCCGAACACCGGGCTCGGGCACAACTCGATGATCTTCATGATGGAGTCGCAGTTCAACTACCTGCTCGACGCCGTCGACCGGCTGCGCGACCCGGAGATCGCCTACCTGGACGTCCGGGAGGAGGCGCTCCAGGCCTTCAGGCGGGAGGTCGAGCGGCGCAACGACGACCTGGTGTGGTCGGCGGGCTGCCGCAGCTGGTACCTCACCGAGGACGGCTACAACTTCTCGCTGTGGCCCGGATGGACCTTCGAGTACCGCCGCCGCACCCGCGAGCTCGACACCGACAACTACCGGTTCGTCTCCCGTCGTGACCGTCGCGAGACGGTCCGGTCGGGGCGGTGACCGACATGGAGCTGCGCCACGTCACGATCCACGCACGGCGTGTCGCCTATCGGACCACCGGCAGCGGTGAGACGGCGCTGTTCGTGCACGGCATCACCCAGGACTCGACGACCTGGGAGCCGCTGGTGTCCGAGCTCGGCGACCACGTGCAGGCGATCGCCCCGGACCTGCCCGGTCACGGACGGTCCGAGAACCCGCCGGGAGACCACTCGCTCGGGGCCTACGCCACGTCCCTGCGTGACCTGCTGTTCACGTTGGAGGAACCGCGGGTCACCCTGGTCGGGCACTCGCTCGGGGGCGGTGTGGCGCTGCAGTTTGCCTACCAGTTCCCCGAGATGGTCGATCGCCTGGTGCTGGTCGCCAGCGGTGGTCTGGGCCGTGACGTCAGCCGGCTGCTGCGGGCGGCGACCCTCCCGGGTGCGGAGGCGGTCCTGTCGCTGTTCTCCACCGACGCCGTGCACAACACGGTCGAGGGCGTGGCCCGGGGGCTGGGGCGCCTGGGGCTGCGGCCGGGGACCGACGTGCAGGAGATGTGGAAGGGGGTCAAGGGTCTGGCCGACCCCGAGGCGCGCCGCGCGTTCATCAACACGGTGCGGGCGGTGATCGGCCCGTCGGGACAGGCGGTGTCGGCCGAGGACCGCCTGTACCTCGCCGCTCACGTCCCCACCCTGATCGTGTGGGGCGGCCAGGACGGCGTCATCCCGCTGACCCACGCCACGACCGCCCACGAGCGGATCGAGGGCAGCCGCCTGCGGGTGATCGCCGACGCGGGTCACTTCCCGCACGTGGAGCGCCCCGCGGCGGCCGCGGCGCACCTGCGCGAGTTCATCGCCGACACGGAGCCCGCAGACGTGTCCCGCGAGGAGTGGAGCGACATCCTGCGCGACGGCGGGGCGACCGCGTGAGGGCCGGACGTGAGGCCTGCGGCCGGTGAGCTACGGGCGCGGCGGTGGGGGCAGCGGCGCCCGGTGGGTGAACAGCTCGTCGGTGAGCAGGTCGAACAGGATGTCGGTGGGGTCGTCCACCGCGGTCTGCTGGTAGGAGTACAGCACGACCCCGTCGAGGGTCTCACGCAGGGTCCGCAGCTGCGCCAGCGAGGCGTCGGGGCGGTTGAGGTAGCCGGCCTGACCGCCGGCGATCAACACGTCGGTGTCCTGCGCGAGCGTCGCCTCGAAGGCCGCCCACTGGTCGAACCAGTCGCCGCGGAGGGCCGCGTCGAAGTAGTTCATGGGCATCGCCACGTCGAGCTTCCCCGCCGCGATCCAGCTCACCCAGTCCTGCATGAACCGGACGTACGGGCGGGTCGACGTGAAGGGACGGCCCGCGGTCGGCCCCTCCCCGGCGGCCACCACCGCCGCGGTGACGGGCAGCGCCGGGTTCGCCCGACCCACGGCCGCACGGATCTCGTCGAGCATCCTCGTCACCTGTTGGCGCCGCCACTGGGACCAGGTCGGATCGGCGGGGGCGGGGGTGCCGCTCGCCCCGGTCTCGGCCCGGAAGCGGTCGAGCACCCGTGGGTGGTACCCGCGGTCCTGGTCCGCGTAGCGGACGTAGTCCAGGTGCAGGGCGTCGATCGGGTAGTCGGCGGCGATCTCGGCGGCGACGGCGGCCACGTGCTGGCGGACCTCGGGCAGACCGGGGTCGAGGTAGGTGTCCCACGAGCCGTCGGCGAGGCGGCTGACCCAGCGCTGTTCGACCGGGGCGTCGGGGCCGTGCTCGGCCCACACCCAGCCGTCGGGGCGGGGGAGGTCGTCGTACGTGTGGTGGTAGGCGGGCATCAGCGGGATCCATGCCTGCACGGCCAGTCCACGTTCGTGTGCCCGTTCGAGGAGGTGCGCCAGGACGTCGAAACCGTCCACTACGGCCGGGTCGGGGGTGCGGACGAGGACGTCCGAGCCGAGGTAGTAGGCATCCTGGCGGCGGACGACCTCGGCGATGATCGTGTTGAGGTTGGCGTCCGCGACCCGGTCGACCATCGCATCGATGTTCTCGGGGGTCTTCAAGGTGTCGTCGAACAGGTGCACCCAGACGGCACGGATCTCGGGGTCGGCCTGGGGGCTCGCGACGGGTGGGCTCGTGCGGGAGGGGATCGGGGCGGGCGCCGCCGCGCCGGTCGGGGAGGCGGGACGCTCCGGTCCGTTCACGGACGGTCCCGGGGCGCCGCTGCACGCGGCCAGCAGGCTCATCGCCAGGATGACGAGGAGGACCGGGGTCTCGCGCATGGGGGCTCCTGCGTTCGTGGCGGTGAGCGCCGAACGTACTGGGGGCCAGTACCGTGGGCAGCGACAAGGTGGGAGACACCAGAGCGGGGACCATGGGGTCCGACAGCGGTTCCGACGAGATCGAAGACACGGGCAAGCGAGGCACGATCCGTGCGCTCCCGGTTCTGGGCCGACGTCGTGATCACCGCCCTGCGCGAGGACGACGGGGTGCTGGTGGGGTTCGCGAAGGTGACGCGGGACATGACCGAGGCCCACGAAGCGCAGGCCGCGCGGGAGGACGCGCTCCGCGAGCAGCGCCGCCTCGTCGAGAGGATGGAGGAGCTCGACGCGTGACGACGGCAGTTCATCAGCTCGGTGGCCCACGACCTGCAGACCCCGGTCGCCGCGATCGCGGGGTTCACGGACATCCTCTTGACCGAGGGCGCCGATGCCGACGAACGTCGGGACTTCGTCGAACGCATCGAGTCCAACGCGCGTGCGCTCGAGGATCTGATCGACCACCTCCGCACCTTCTCGTCGCTGGAGTCCGGCCGTGTGGAGATCGAACCCGAGCCGCTGGACCTCGCCGCGCAGGTCCGAGACGTGGTCGCAGAGATGGGCCCGATGCTCGGTGACCACGGGGTCTGCATCGAGATGGGGAACGTCAGCGTGTCCGCCGACCGACGGGGGCTGCGCCGGATCCTCCAGAACCTCCTCAGCAACGCCGCCAGGCACTCGCCTGCCGGCACGGAGGTCCAGATCCGTGCGGCGGCTTGACACGCGGCAGCGGCTGGGGCATAGTTTGAACATACGATCAAATCGA
>CAZHZQ010000049.1:4739-15659 GCA_964537235.1 uncultured Actinomycetota bacterium
GCGGCTTGACACGCGGCAGCGGCTGGGGCATAGTTTGAACATACGATCAAATCGAACGTTCAAACCAAACGATCAACTCGGACGGTCGGAGGGATCGCCGAACGCACATCGTCGGCACACATCGTCGAACGAGGAGGGGAAGACATGGCTGGAGGAACGTTCCTGATCCCCGTGTACGCCGTCTACGGGGCGGTGTGCGTCGGGTTGACCTGGTGGCTCGCGCGCACGCTGTTCCACCACGGGGAGGTGTTCCTGGCGGACGTGTTCGAGCACCGACCCGAGCTGGCGACGGCGATCAACCGCCTGCTCGTGGTGGGCTTCTACATGCTCAACCTCGGGTACGCATTCCTGATCCTGCGGGCGAACGAGGCGGCCACGGCCCTGTCGGCGGTGGAGCTGCTGATCAACAAGCTCGGGATCCTGCTGGTCTCGTTGGGCGTGATCCACTTCGTGAACATGCTGCTGTTCTGGCGCATCCGTCGTCGTCAGGCGGAGACCGACCGCACGCCGGTGGCCGCGCAGGCCTACGTCAACCCGGGTGTGGCCGACGAGGACGAGGGGTGGGGACAGTGGTCGCCGCAGACGTGACGGGTCCGGATGCGAGCGCCCCGGTCGCGACCGCCCCGCCGGCCGCCCTGACCGTCCTGTACGACGAGCGGTGCACACTCTGCGAACGGGCCAAGGAGTGGCTGCGCACGCAGCAGCTCCTGGTCCCCATGGAGCTGCTGCCGGCTGGATCGCCGGTCGCGCGCAGACGCTACGGACCGTTGCCGTGGCGCGGGCAGGAGTTGGTCGTGACGGCCCCCGACGGTCGGGTGTGGATCGGGCCGTCGGCGTTCCTCATGTGCCTGTGGGCGACCCGGCGCTACCGTGCCTGGGCGTACCGGCTGAACGCGCCGACGTTGGCGCCGTTGGCGCGGCGGTTCTTCACCGGGTTGTCGGCGCGGCGTTCCAGGATCGGGGCGCTGCTCGGTCCGCCCTCGTGCCGTGACTGCGAGCATCCGCCGCACCAGGCGCACGGGACCGATGCGTGATGGAGGTGACGATGCCACGGGCGGCCGGTGACCGCAGCGCGGGGGACGAGACCCGTGAGCGGATCCTCGAGGCATGCCTGGAGACGCTCCGCAACGAGGGCTTCCACGGGGCGTCGGCGCGAGCGATCGCGCGGACCGGTGGGTTCAACCCGGCGTTGATCTTCTACCATTTCGACAGCGTGGAGAACGCGCTGTTCCTGGCGGCGAGCCGCTCGTCGGAGGAGCGCGTTGCCCGCTACCGCGAGCGGCTCCGCGACATCACGTCGCTCGGCGAGCTCGTCGTTGCGGCGCGTGAGCTGCACGCCGAGGACGCCGCCGAGGGCAACATCACCGTCCTCACTCAGATGCTCGCCGGCGCCGCCGGTTCCCCGGAGCTCACCGAGCGCATGCGAGGAGCTTTCGATCCGTGGCTCGAGGTCGTGGAGGAGGCGTTGCAGCAGGTCGTGGGCGGAACGCCCTTCGATGACTCGGTCGACCTCGACCACCTCGCGTTCGCGATCGCGTCCATGTTCCTCGGTATCGAGCTGCTCACCCACCTGGAGCGCCGGGAGGATCCGGAGACCGAGGTCTTCGATTCACTCGAGGACATGAGCCATCTGGTCGAGGGCGTCCTGGACCTGGGCCCCGTGGCCAGCCGCGCACTGCGCCGGCGCCTCAGGCGCTGACGCCGTGACGCTGGTCGACGCGCTGCTGGCACTGGGCACGGTGGCGATCGTCCCGCTGGCTCTTCGGCTGGGGCCTTCTGACCCGCCGATCCCGCCCCTGGTGACGGTCACGGCCGGGGCGCTGGCAGCGGCTGGTACCGCGGTGGCCCCCGGGGCGTGGGCGGTGGCGCTGGTGCTGCCGTGGGTCCTCGTCGTGGGAACGGCCGCGCTCGCGGCGGTGATCACCTGGTGGCGTTGGGATCGGCGCCCCGCCCGCCTCGGATGGCCGATCGCCCTGGGGTATCTGACGTTCGGCGCCGGGTGGCTGGTCGCACACTCGCTCGACCTGCGCCCCGCGGGGATCGGACCGCCGTTCGTGGAGCTGACCGCGGTCCACTTCCACTACGCCGGCTTCGTCGCGAGCCTCTACGCGCTGCTCACCCGCGACCGGGCCGTCCGGTGGACGCGGACGGCGGACGTCTCGGCGGGGGCGGTCGTCCTGGCGCCGCCCTTGATCGCGATCGGGTTCGTGTGGGTGGGGGAGTTGCAGATCGTCGGGGCGGCGCTGCTGACGGCCGGCCTGTTCGGGACCGCGTGGGTGGCCGTCGTCGACGTCGCCCGTTCGCTCGACGACCGTCCGGCGCGGCTGCTGCTCACCGTGTCCTCGGTGGTCGTCCTGCTCCCGATGCTCCTCGCGGTGCAGTGGGCGATCGGCAACAACCTCGGGACGCCGGCGCTGTCGATCCCGGCGATGGCCCGTACCCACGGCGTCGCCAACGCGATCGGCTTCGCCGGGCTCGGGATGCTGGGGTGGTGGCGAGTGGGACGGCTCAGAGGTTCCCGGCCGCGCCCTCGTCGTCACGGGTGATGCCCAGCGCCTCGTCGACCTGGTCGGCGACGTCCTCCTCGTCCTCGCCCATCGCCAGGGCGAGTTCGCGGATGACCCGTTCGCGGGCCTCGGCGTACATCCGCCGGTCCGTCGGCGGCATGCCGTGCTCCCGGTCGTAGGCCACGAGGTCGCGGACGACGGCGGCGACCTCGGTGGGATCGCCCGACCGCATGCGATCCTCGTTGTGCGAGCGGCGCTTGTGCCAGCTGCGGGACAGCTCCTGCGGCTGCTGCTGCAGGACGTCGAGGATCTCGCCCACGTCGTCCGCCGGCATGATCGCCCGGATGCCGATGTCGTCGGCCGTGTCCAGCGGCACGCGCAGTTCGAGGTCGTCCTGCACGCGGCGCAGGACGACGTAGCGCCGCTCCGTGCCGGCGACCGTGCGTTCCTCGATGTCGATCACGGTGGCCGTGCCGTGCTGAGGGTGGATGACGACCTGGCCCTCTCGGAACTCCACACGCACCTCTCCGCCGCGATCCCGACACCCAACCCTAGGACGCGGAGTCTCGCGGCGCGTGGAGGCACCCGGTCCGGGGGTGTACGTCCGTCCGGGAGAGCCGAGGCACTGGCCGTTCCACCGGGGGGCCTCGGGGCGGGATCCGTACCGGGACGCTCACGCTGGGTAGTGGCACGCACAGACCCACACACAGACCCACACACAGACCCACACAGACCGTCGAGGGGCGAAGCAGCCGGTGTCCAGATCCCTCCGCTCCAACCTCCGCGTCATCCAGCTGCTGGCGGTGATGGCGGGCATGGCCCTGGTCGGCAGCGCCTTGGTGCTGCCGGGGGTGCTCAGCGCCGGGGCCGCGGTGGACTCCGTCGAGGAGCAGGTGATCCGGGACGTGCCGCCGCTGCCCGAGGACCTCGACCCGCTCCCGGAGACCTCGCACATGACCGCTACCGACGGCAGCCGGCTTGCGGAGCTGCATGGAGGGATCGACCGCGTCTCGGTCCCCCTGGACGAGGTCCCGCAGATCACCCGGCAGGCAGTCATCGCGACCGAGGACGCCGACTTCTACCGGCACCAGGGCGTCGACCACCACGCAATGGTCCGGGCCGCGATCACCAACGTCCGGGAGGGCCGGATCGAGGAGGGTGCCTCCACCCTCACCCAGCAGTACGTCCGCAACGTGCTGCTGGACGCCGAGGAGACACTCGAGCGGAAGATCAACGAGGCCCTGTGGGCGATCGAGCTCGAGGACCGCCTGTCGAAGGACGAGATCCTCGAGCGCTACCTCAACACGGTCTACCTCGGGCACGGGGTCTACGGGATCGGCACCGCGGCCGCGTTCTACTTCTCCAAGCCCGTGAGCGAGCTCGACGCGGTCGAGTCCGCGCTGCTGGCGGGCATGATCCGCTCGCCCTCGAGGAACGACCCGGTCGAGAAGCCGGATCGTGCACGAGCGCGGCGGGACATCGTCCTCGGGCAGATGGAGATCAACGGCTACCTCACCGAGGACGAGGAGCAGGCCGCCCGCCGGCGGCCCCTGGGTCTGGAGATCTCCGAGGATCCGCCGCTCCGTTTCCCCTTCTTCGTCGAGTGGGTCAAGCGCATCGCCTTCGATCCGGCCATCACCCTCCAGCCGGGGGTCCAGGAGGTGCTCGGGGAGACCCCGGAGGAGCGCCGGCGCACGGTGTTCGAGG
Source organism: uncultured Actinomycetota bacterium (assembly GCA_964537235.1). GTDB lineage: Bacteria > Actinomycetota > Nitriliruptoria > Nitriliruptorales > JAHWKO01 > CAZHZQ01. The sequence goes on from CAZHZQ010000049.1 coordinate 8,954, forward strand.
GCGGCATCACGATCGAGACGACGCTCGATCCGATCCTCACGCAGCTCGCCGAGGGCACCCTCGACGGCTACCTCCAGCAGCCGGCCGAGGATCCGATGGGCTCGCTCGTCACGCTGTCGCCCGGCTCCGGGGCGATCCGGGCGATGACGATCGGGCCCGAGGCGTTCGGCGAGTGTCCGGACCCCGAGGAGACCTGCGACGTCACGAAGCTCAACCCGGTGGTCCCCGGTGGGGGCGGGAGCGGTCGTCAACCCGGATCGGCGTTCAAGCCCATCGTCGCGGCAGCTGCGCTCGACGCCGGGTACACCGCGGGCACGGAGTACGAGACGCCCTCCGGCGAGGAGATCGAGGGGTGCGGGACCAGCGAGCCCTACGACCCCGAGAACTACTCGGGACGGAGCCAGGGCATCGTGGACATGTACGAGGCCGTCGAGGGCTCGGTCAACGTCTACTTCGCGAAGCTCGCTCGCGACGTCGGCCCGGCCCAGGTCGCCGACATGGCCCGCAAGCTCGGCATCGAGCACTCCCCGAACATGGAGCGACTGACCGGGCCGAAGTCCTGCTCGATCGGGCTGGGTACCGCCGACGTCTTCCCGCTGGAGATGGCGTCGGTCTACGCGACCTTCGCCAACCAGGGCGTCCGGTGCGCCCCGTTCGCGATCGACAGGATCACCGACCGCCACGGCGAGGTGCTCTACGAGCACGAGAACTCCTGTTCCCGGGTCCTCGCCCACGAGGACGCGATCCGCCTGATCGACGTGCTGGAGGGCCCGCCGAGTTCTGGCGGGACGGCCCCGTACGTCGGGGCGACCCTGGACCGTCCGGTGGCCGGCAAGACCGGCACGACCACCGGATGGGTCGACGCGTGGTTCTCCGGATTCGTGCCGCAGTACGCGAGCATCGCCTGGGTGGGCTTCGAACAGCCGGAGTCGATGTTCGGGATCGAGGCCGGCGGGACCGTCTGGGACAGGGTCACCGGCGGGACGATCCCCGCCCGGATGTGGGCGGACTACATGGCCCAGGCGCTGAGCGAGGTCCCGGCGCATCCGTTCCCCGAGGTGGAGCCGGTACCCGAGATCTCCGTGCCGTGGGTCGTCGGCCGTTCGCAGGGGCGGGCCACGGCGATCCTCGAGGACGCCGGGTTCCGCACCGAGGTCGATGTGGTCACCGACCACCGTCCGGCCGGGCGCGTGCTCGACCAGTCACCGTCCGGGTCCGCGCCCGAGGGGTCGGTCGTCATCCTCCGGGTGAGCAACGGCGAGGGGGCACCGCCGCCCCCGCCGGAGCCCGAGCCCACCGAGCCCGAGCCCACCGAGCAGGAGCCCACCGAGCAGGACGGCGAGGACGGCGACGGCGGTGACGAGGACGGCGGCGGCGACGGCGGAGATGGCGGAGATGGCGACGGCGGGGACTGAATCTCACCGACGGTTCAGGGCCGGGGCGTGAGGAACGCCGTGGGCACGCTGATCCCCAACCGCGCGTGCGCCAACGACACGATGCGCCGCCCCGGCTGCACCGCATCCTGCACCTCGCCGGCCGCCTCGGTCGCCTCCCGGACGACCTCCAGATCCGGTGCGGTGAAGGCCACGCCCGCGAACCGTGCGGGATCGTCGCCGGACGGCTCGCGAGGGCCGATCACCTCCAGCGCGCAGGTGCCCAGCAGGAAGAACCGGTAGAGGAGGTCGCGACCGCGGACCCCCTCGACGGTCCGCCGCGGGGTGATGCCGAGCCGGTCCAGGGCGTCCGTCGTCCGTTGCACGTTGGGCGTCGAGATCACGACGTGGTCCACGGCGCAGGCCCCGTTCGCGTGGTCGGCCGGGGCCGCGGGACGGACCAGTTCGACGTGGCTGAGCCCGTCCACCGAGAACGGCTCCGGGTGGTCGAGCGACCAGGCCAGCAGACCGCGAGGTCCCGGCGAACCCGTCAGCTCGATCGTGACGCCTCCGACCGAGAAGCGGTCCCCGTCGACCGCGAACCCGGCCGCACGCCACGCCTCCGGATCGTCGCCGACCTGGAGGCCGACCAGTTCCGGGATCCCGTGCATCCTCCGATCGTAGGAGGTCGCTCGCCGGTGCGGACGGACGCGCCGTAGGGTGCAGGGCGGTCGAGCAGGAGAACGTGGCATGGAGATGGAGTACCGCCGGCTCGGGAGCTCCGGGGTGAAGGTCAGCGTCCTGTCCCTCGGATCCTGGGTGACCTTCGACAACCAGGTGGACGTCGGGCTGGCCGTGGACTGCATGTCGGCCGCGCGAGAGGCCGGCGTCAACTTCTTCGACAACGCCGAGGTGTACGCCGGCGGTGGCTCCGAGCGCGTGATGGGCGACGCCCTCGACAAGCTCGGGTGGCCCCGCCACAGCTACGTCGTGTCCACGAAGCTGTACTGGGGCATCCACGACGACGTGAACATGCAGCGGACGTTGAACCGCAAGTACCTGCTGCAGGCGATCGAGGGGTCGCTCGATCGCCTGGGCCTCGACTTCGTCGATCTGCTGTTCTGCCACCGAGCGGACCCGGACACGCCGATCGAGGAGACCGTCCGGGCGATGCACGACATCGTCGAGCGCGGTCATGCCCACTACTGGGGCACCTCCGAGTGGACCGCCGACGAGATCCGCGCCGCCTGGGAGATCGCGGAGCGGCACCACCTCCACAAGCCCGTGATGGAGCAGCCCCAGTACCACATCCTGCACCGCCGCAAGGTCGAGCGCGAGTTCGCGCGGCTGTACGAGGACATCGGCCTCGGAACGACCACCTGGAGTCCGCTGGCCTCGGGGCTGCTGACCGGCAAGTACCTCGACGGGATCCCCGAGGGCAGCCGTGCCACGTTGGACGGGTACGACTGGTTGAAGGACCGCCTCACCGACGAGGAGGCCAACGCCAAGGTCCGGCGCCTGAAGGACATCGCCGACGACCTGGGGTGCACCCTCGCCCAGCTGTCGATCGCGTGGTGCGCCCGCAACCCCGACGTGTCCACCGTCATCACCGGCGCCAGCCGCCCCGAGCAGGTCCGCGAGAACATGGGAGCGATCGAGGTGCTCCCCCAGCTCACCGACGGCGTGATGGAACGGATCGACGCGGCGGTCGAGTGAGGCTCCGGGCCGTCAGCCACGGCCGCCGCCCTCGCACGCCGGCCGTCAGCCGCGTCCGCCGCCCTCGCACGCCGGCCGTCAGCCGCGTCCGACCAGGGCCTCGCCCACCCAGGTGACGAGCGACACGATCAGCGCGCCCAGGAACGTCGCTCCGAAGCCGGTCGACGAGATGGCCAGGTCGACCTGGCCGGCGATCCAGATCGTCAGCGCGAACATCGCGGCGTTCACGACCAGCAGGAACAGTCCCAGCGTGAGGATCACCAGCGGGAAGCTGAAGAGCTTGACGATCGGCTTCACGACCGCGTTGACCGCCGCCAGGATGAGCGCGACCAGGATCAGGGCGACGAACCCGCCCTCGAAGGACAGACCCGGCACGATCTCGAACGCGGCCCACACGGCGACGCCGTACACCGCCAGTTTCAGGACCAGACCCACACGTCGCCTTCCGTCGGCCCGTACGGTAGCCGTGTGAGGTCGTCACGTGGCGGAGGATGGATCACCACCGCGGTGCTGGTGATCGTGGGCCTGGTCGTCGGGGCGTGTGGCGAGGAGCCACGAGGGGAGCAGCTGGCCGCCGGATCCGCGGTGATCCTCCCAGCTGGCTGTCACGTGCCCGAGGACCCGTCGCTCGATGATCGTTCCGACGGGATGCCGATCGCTCAGGCGCAGCCGCCGGAACGGACCCGGACCGTGGCCCACCACGCGACGGCGATCGCCGTCGACGTCCCCGAGGCGCTCCGACGGGTGCGGGCGCTCGTCGGTGGTGCGCAGCCGGTGGTTGCGCACACGTTGTCCGCGTCGGGCATCGAGGTGGAGGTCCTCAGCGACGGGCCCCTGGAGGTCGACACGGCCGAACTGGGGGAGGTCTTCGCGGCCCCGCTGCACGGCGAGGGGGTCGAGGATCCCGATCTGCGGTCGGTCCTCGCGTGCTACCGCCACCGGATCGTCGAGGGGCGCGAGCTCGAGGGGATGCGGGTGCGGGTGTTGGTCCCGTCCGATCCGTCGGTGTGCCTGCACCGTCTGGTGCGGGGCGTGGATGCACCTCCGGGGACCCCCTGCCGGAGCGGCGGGGTGACGCTGCCCGCGTCCGACGTGTCGATCGGTGGGTTCGTGCGGCTCCGCGGGAGCCCCATGATCGTGCTGGCCCCGTCCGCGGTCCACCGCGATCCCGAACGTCCGGGTCGGGCGCTCACCCGGATCCTGCTCCACGAGGCGGTGCACCTGTACGACAACGCCATGGGGCTGTTCCCGCGGCCCGGCGAGCTCATGGCCTACGAGCAGCGCGCCTCGTACGTCGAGGTGTCGCTCGTGCAGAGGTACGCGGAGCAGGGGCGCGAGCTGCCCCGTCCGATCCGGTACCCGTGACCGGACGGGAATGGTCGGCAGCTGCCTCGGGAGTCGCGCCGGGAGTTGCGCCGGAGCCTCGTAGCCTGGACCCTCGACGACCGGAGGTGCGGGCGTGGTCGAGGACCTCGAGCTGATCTACGTGGGCGATCCGATGTGCTCCTGGTGCTGGGGGTTCGCCCCGGTCCTCGAGCGGTTGGACGCCCGTTACGACGTGCCGATCCGCACCGTCGTGGGTGGCTTGCGCGCCGGAGCCGACGCCCAGCCCCTGGACGAGCGGCTGCGCGGCTTCCTGGCCCACCACTGGGAGCAGGTGCACGAGGCCTCGGGTCAGCCGTTCTCCGAGGCTGCGCTCGAACGCGAGGACTGGGTCTACGACACCGAACCGGCGTGCCGGTCGGTGGTCGCGATGCGGGGGCTGGCCGAGGACCTGACCGTGGAGTGGTTCGCGCGGATCCAACGGGCCTTCTACGTCGAGGGCCGGGACGTCACCGACCCCGACGTCCACGTCGAGCTGGCCTCGGGGCCGGATGTCCCCGGGGAAGCGGGGGGTCGCGAAGGGGAAGTGGACGGCCGCGAGGGGGAAGTGGACGGCCGCGAGGCGTTCGATCCGGGTGCCTTCGCCGAGCGGTTGACGAGCGACGTCGTCCGCGAGGAGACGCGGGCGGACTTCGCCGAGGCGCGTCGGCTCGGGGCGCTGGGGTTCCCGACGCTGCTGTTCCGCGACGGGGAGGAGGTCGTCACCGTCACACGGGGGTTCGTCCCCTTCGAGCAGCTCGAACCGCGCCTGACCGGTTGGCTGTCCGAGCGGTACGGCGAGGCCGCGGAGGGGCTGGTCTGTGCGGTCGACGTCCTCTGATCCCGAGGGATCAGGGGCGGGACGGTGGGGGGCGCTGTGATGTGGGGCGGGACGGTGTGGGGCGCCGTGATGTGGGGCTCCGTCGTGCGGGAACCCGCCCCGGTCCCGGACGACGCTGGAGGCGTGGACCGCGGCGGCGCCGACGGGACCGTCGTTCCTCCTCGTGGATCTGGACCGCGTAGATGCGCTCCATCGCCCGGATCACCCGGGGGGTGGGCCCGAACACGACGCAGGCGACGGTCAGCGCGGCGAGCGCGATGCCGCGTGAGGCCCGGTCCGAGAGGTCGTCCATCGTCCTGGGACGGTACCGGTGGTCCGGGCCCGGGCCGCCCGTGCCGCAGGTGACCGGCCGGCGCTCGTACGCAGGGCGGTGAGCAGCGCGGTGGTCTGGGCGATGCCGGTGGCGGCGGCGACGCGGCCTGCGGGCAGGCCGAGCTCGCGCCGTTCGGGGCGCGCGATCGAGGCGGCCGCACCCGCGAAGATCATCCGGTAGGCCGCCCGGAGAGCGACGTCGAGCGGCGGGTGCCGCAGGAAGGTGACGGCGTCGAGCGTCTGGTCGGAGACGTGGAACTCCGCGGCGAACCCGTCCATGGTGTCCTCGAGCTCCTCGGCTGTGGTCGGCAGCTCGTCCAGCAACGGCAGGTGGGCACGGCCCGCCCGGAGGTCGGCGCGTGCGTCGGCATCGAGTTCGAACGCGGCCAGATCCACCCGTGGATCCAGCAGAGCCGCGAGGCGTGACTGCTCGGTGACGAACCGGTCGGCGGCCGGGCGGTCGACCGGCGCCGGTGACCACAGGCGGTCGGCGGCGAGGAACGACGACGTCAACGCGCACGACACCCACGTCAGCAGGTGCGGATCGTCGGCGCGGTAGGCACGTCCGTCGGGTGCCGTCCCACGGACCTTCCGGTGGACGCGGCGGACGATGCGGGTCACCTCCAGGGCCTGGGTGGTGGTGCCGAAGGTGGCCGTGGTCACGTACCGCGACGTGCGGCGGAGGCGCCCCAGCGGGTCGTCCCGGTAGTCGGAGTGGTCGGTGACCCCGGCCATGGCCAGCGGGTGGAGGGTCTGGATCAGCAGCGCGCGGACCCCGCCGGCGATCGCTGCAGGCTCCCCGAGGACCTGCCAGGAGGCGGACCCCGGGCCGGTCAGTCCGGGGTCGCCTCCTTCGTCCGCGACCGGGGAGCGGTCACCGACGGCGAAGACGTGCACCAACCCCGCGTGCGCGAGGCGCCGAAGGAGCGGGAGACCGTCCGGGGCGACGGTGGCGATGAGGCGACCCGGGTTCGGGGGACGTCGCGGGCCCAGCCACCGTGATGCCGGGATCGTCGAACTCGCCATCGCCCCGATCCTACTCCCCGGCTTCTTCCGTCGAGTGGCAGCTCGGTCGCGTATACGCGACCCACGCGCCACTCGA
>CAZHZQ010000050.1:0-15630 GCA_964537235.1 uncultured Actinomycetota bacterium
GAGGATCCGTCAGCCGTGGCCCAACAGTGGCTCACGGACAACGGCTTCCTCGACTGATCAACGCACGTCGCACGTCCGTACGCCCCGGGCCAGAGTCCGGGGCGTACGGACTGCAGACCGGAGCGACGCCGATCGATGGCGCGACCTACTCGACGTTGAGGCGCTCGTCCACCAGCCGTTCGCGCACGTAGGCGCCCTGCGGCTCGAAGCGGTAGTGCGCGAAGTTCTTCCGGAACTCGAGGTCGACGAGTGCTGGTCCACCCCGGTTCTTCTCGATGCTGAAGACGACGTAGTTGCGGGCTCCCTCGGCACGTGCGGTGTCGTAAGCGAGGTGGACCTTCGAGAGGATCTGCAACTTGTCGCTGAGGATGATCGCGACGTCAGCTTCGTACGCCAGGGCCGATGATCCGCGGAGGTGGTGCAACCGGAGGCGGGGAGCATCGAGCGCGGCACGGTCGGCCGCAGTGATCGCGACGACGGAGATCCGTCGTGTGAGAGCCAACTCCTTGAGCGCCTCGACGATCCGGGTCACCTTCTCGGCCTCGTGGGGCGGCTCGGGCCTGACCGAGACCTTCTGGAGGTAGTCCACGACCAGCAGCCCGCCACGCGGGAGGTGCTCGTCAACGAGGGCAGCGAGTTCGTCAACGCCGGTGTGAGCGCCGGAGGCAGACAGCAACCACAGCCGGTCGGTGTAACTGCGCATCCGCTCGATGGCCGCAGCCAGCACCGGCTACCGGCCCACCAACTCGCGGAGCTCGTCCGCGTCCACCATGCTGCTCCGGACGGCGTCCCTGAGCAGTTCGAGGTGCGGGTCCAGCGCATCGACCTCCTCACCGAGCTCTAGGAGGAGAAGGCGGGAGAACAGGTCGCCGGCGGTGTGCTCGTAGCACGCGTACACGACGGGACTCCCGTCTCGCGCGAGGTTACGGGCCATGTGGAGGGCAGCGACGGTCCTGCCGACCCCCGGCAAGCCCCCGAGCAGCAGCAACTCAGTCGCTCGGATGACCCCACCGAGCGCGCTGTCGAGCACGTCGAACCCCGTAGACAGCGGTTCAGAACGGACCAGTGCTCCGTCGTCCTGGTCGGTCAACAGGGCCGACAGGACGTGCGTCGCCGTCGTCGGTACGTGTCGTCCGGTGCGATCCTGTTGCATCATCCGGCTCCCAGCAGCGAGTTGTAGATACGGATGGCTGCCGGCCCGAGGATGACGATGAACAGGGCCGGGAGGATGCACAGGACGAGCGGGAACACGATCTTCACGGGTATCTTCATCGCGTGCTCCTCGGCACGCTGCCGTCGCTTGGTACGCAGCTCCGCAGCTTGCGTGCGCAGGACGTCGGCCACGGGGATCCCGTAGTTCTCGGCCTGGATCAACGCCAGGACGAAGTGACGGAGGTCGGGGACATCGGTGCGGTCCATCAGCTGGCGAAGTGACTGCGATCTCGAGACTCCCAGCTGCACCTCCTGCAGGGTGCGGGTCAACTCCTCCGCAAGCGGCCCGGTTCCTGCCCGTGCCGACCTCGCCATGGCGGAATCGAAACCGAGGCCAGCCTCCACGGCGATCGTCATCTGGTCCAGGGTGTCCGGCAGCTCACGCTGGATTTCGGCTTGCCGTTCCTGCCCCTTGCTGAACAGCAGCAGATCCGGGGTGAAGTACCCGAGGGCGGATACCCCCAACCAGAGCATGAACCACATCATCGTCCGGTTCGAGGAGAACAACAGGTAGCCCACCGCCACCCCACAAGTGCCCAGGACGAGCTTGCCCACGAGGACGCGCTCCAGCGGCCACGCGGACGGTTGGCCGGCGAGCACCCGGCGCCGGTCCAGAGACGCGATCCAACCCGCGGGGGTGAGTCGCCGGGCCCGATCTGCCACGGCCTGGGCCATGGGCCGCAGGGCGCGTTCGCTCGCTGAACGGGTCAGCACGGCTTGCCGGAGGTCGGTCGCCGTGAGGCCGAGGTTCTCCCGGGCGTTACGGCCCGGCGTCCGTTCGGCTGCCAACGACCACCACAGCAACGGCACCGAGCAGGTCGCCGCCAGCGCGGCGAGGACGATGTAGATCGGCATTGTGCAGGTCCTCTCAGAACACCAGGCGAGTGAGCTTGCGCAACCACAGAGCACCGACGCCCATCAGGACGGTGGCCATCACGAGCATGATCACACCAGGTACAGAACCGGTGAGCTCTGCCAGGTACTCGGGGTTGCCCATGCCGATCATGGCAGCCACCCCGAACGGAAGCGCGAGCAGGACGTACGCGGAGTACCGCCCCTCCGCGCTCAGGGCCTTGACCTGCCGACGGATCTGGTTGCGCTCTCGGATCGTGCCGGCGACGGTGTCCAGCACCTCTGCGAGGTCGCCGCCCACCTCCCGGTGGATCTCGATCGCCTGGACCACCCAGGCGAAGTCCTCACACTCCATGCGGTCGGCCAGCGCGCGCAGGGACCCGGACACGTCCCGGCCGAGCCGCGCTTCGATCACCAGCCGACCGAACTCATCGGCTGCCGGGCTCTCGGCCTCCCGGCCGATCGCGTCGATGGCCTGCATCATCCCGTAGCCCGCCCGCAGGCTGCCGGCCAGCAGCTGGAGCACGTCGCCGAGTTGGTCGGCGAACCGTGCCTGCCGTCGAGACGCGAGGACGGTGAGCAGGACCCGCGCGGCCAGGATCGTTACGAGAGCGAGCAGGAGGCCCACGAGGGCGTTGGTCAAGACCAGACCGGTTCCGAACGCGGTCGTGACGGCTGAGGCGGCGAGCACGATGTACTCGCCAGGGCGGAGGTCCAGACCGGCCCGTTCCAGCGCCGCGTTCAGGGTCCCCTGCCATCCGTGGCGATCGAGCTGCCGCTCAGCCAGCATCGTGGCCTGGTTCGCGAGACCCGTCATGGGGGTCGGACGCGAGGTGTGCAACACACCGTTCTCTGTCGCGAGGCGCCGTCGTGGCTCCCGCCCCGCGAGCAGCACCAACGCGAAGACGAGCAGGCCGAGGAACACGGCCGCGCCAGCAGCGACCAACGTCAACGGGCTCGCCCATATGACGGGCACGGCGATCACGTCCCCTTCCGGATGGGCAAGCGGGTCAGGGACGGTCCCGGTCGGCGGTGCAGCCGGAGGAAAGCTGACCTCTTGCTCACCTGTGAACGTTGCGCCTTGCCGCGCCAGCTCCACCCGAATGACGGCGGCGTCGGTCGCCTCGGAGCGGTAGCTGAGCTCGAAGCGGTTGACGAGCTCCGATGCCATGCTCTCGTAGACGGTCTCCAGCGCACCTGCATCGTCAACCGGCACCACGCGTCCGCCGTTGACCTCCGCCAGGCGACCGAGTGACGACGGATCGCTCTCGGAGGTACGGAGTTCGATCGCGTGAAGTCGAACATCAGACGCGGACAGGGCGGCGACGGCCTCATCGAGGGTCGCCGCGCTCGCCGTGTCCCCGCCGTCCGACAGGAGCACGATCGACCGGGCCGCAGACCCGCCATCCTCGGTGAACTGTGCGAGAGCGGTGGCGACACCGTCGTAGAGGGCGGTGTCCCCCGTCGCAACGAGGCCGGAAACAGCAACCTGCTTGGCTGCACGGTCGGACGAGAAGGGTGCCAGCACCGAGGCGTCGTTGCCGAACCCGACGACCGCGACCTTGGCCCCCGTCGGGAGACGTTCGAGGAAGGCGGAGGCGGCTCGCCTGGCGGCTTCGATCGGCCCGCCCCGCATACTCCCGGATGTGTCGATCAGAAGGACGGTCTCGACGTCGTCTGACGGCAGTTCGGTCACCGAGGTCGGACGTCGCTGTCCGTTCTCGGTCAGCGTGAACGTGGCCTCGAGGTCCTGAGGTTCCACCTCGAGACCAGGCACGGTGACCTCGACGCGTACGTCCGGGTTGCCGGCGACGTCGACCCGGTCGATCTGCAGGTTCCCGTTCTCCACCGCCATGGCGGGTAGGACGGTCATCACCGCCGCGAGAACCCCGGACAGCACGACCAGCGACGACCATCGACTGACGGTCATCGTCCCATCCGCTTCGTCGAGAGGGCGTCGCCCCCAGCATCCCCGAGGGCCGCCCCGAAGACGACCGCGGGGACGGCGATCCCCATCTGGGTCAGGTGCTCGACGAATCGCGGCCGGATCCCGGTGGGCCGCTGCGTACCCATGAAGCGACCGTCCGCGTCCAACCCGGCCGAGTAGTCGAACAGGAACACATCCTGCAGGGTGACGACCTGGCCCTCCATGCCGTGCACCTCGGTCACGTGGGTGATACGCCGGCTGCCGTCCCGCAGACGCGAGATGTGCACGATCAGGTCCAGCGCGGAGGCGATCTGCTCCCGGATCGCTCGGACCGGCAGGTCCATCCCCGCCATGAGTACCATCGTCTCGAGCCTGGCGATCGCATCTCGGGGCGTGTTCGCGTGCACGGTCGAGAGCGAACCGTCATGGCCGGTGTTCATGGCCTGGAGCATGTCCAGGGCCTCACCACTGCGAACCTCGCCCACAATGATCCGGTCGGGGCGCATGCGCAGGGTGTTGCGGACGAGGTCACGGATCGCGACCTGCCCCTTCCCCTCGATGTTGGGTGGGCGGCTCTCGAGGCGGACGAGGTGATCCTGGTGCAACTGCAGCTCGACCGCGTCCTCGATCGTGACGATGCGCTCGTCGTTGGGGATGAACGACGACAGCACGTTGAGCATCGTCGTCTTCCCGGTGCCTGTCCCTCCCGTGACGAGGATGTTGAGACGGCCGCGGACACACGCGGACAGCAGTTCGACGATCCCGTCCGTCATGGTGCCGAAGCTCACGAGGTCGTCTGCCGTGTACGGATCCCGGGCGAACTTGCGGATCGTGAGACTCGGGCCATCCACCGCCAGAGGGGGGATGATGGCGTTGACCCGCGATCCGTCAGGCAGGCGGGCGTCGACCATCGGGGATGATTCGTCGATGCGACGGCCGATCTCCGAGACGATCCGCTCGATCACACGGCGCAGGTGGTCCTCGGACACGAACCTCGAATCGGTCTGGTGGAGCCGGCCGGCACGCTCGACGAAGATGGCGTCCTCCCCGTTGACCATGATCTCGGTGACGGTGTCGTCATCGAGGAAGCGTTGGATCGGCCCGTACCCGAGGAGGTCGTCACTGACCTCGGCCACCAGCCGCTTGCGCTCGGTGGCGCTGAGGGGCGCTCGCTCGTCCTCCATCGCCGACACGAGTTCCGCACGTACGAAGCCCTGCAGCTTCTCCTGGGTCAGCGAGGAGTCGTACAGCCGCGCCCCCAGCCGGGCGAAGAGCGCGGTCTGGGCACGTTCCTTGATGTGTGCCAACGGGTCCTGGGGGGCGTCGATGACATCGACCTTGACCAGCTTCGGTCCGGTCTTGGCCTTGGACGGTGCCGGGACGGGTGCCGTACCCGAGGTTGGCACCGGCGCGTCGACGTTGGCAGCCTTCAACCGGTCGCTGAGCTTCACGAACGGTCCTTCCATGGCCAGGCGAACCCGCCGCCACCATCAGCGTCGGTCTTCGAGGTCACCAACTCATCCGTGAAGCGGGCGGCGAGCTCACGCAGCTTCCCGGCGATCGGGGAACGGGGTTCGGCGATGATCGCCGGAGTTGCGTGGTTCACCGAGAGGGGGATCGTGCGCGTGCTGGGCAGAGCGACATCGACGGCCATGCCGACGGCTGCCTCGATGTCGCTCACATCCAAGCCCACGCGGCTGTCGGCCCGGTTCAGAACGAAGTGGCGACTCTGGTGCGTCATCCCGAGCTGGTCCAAGGCCGTGAGTTCCTTCTGCAACCCACGGACGCTCGGCACGTCCATGCTGCAGACGAGAACGAGGTCCGTCGCGCAATCAGCCGCGGCCAGAGCGTGTTCACCGAGTCCCGCCGACGTATCCACGACGACGTAGTCGAACTCGCTCGCCAGGAGGTGGAGCACCTGACTGACCTGCTCCGCCGTGACCTCCTCACCCTGTGCCGGCAGCTCCGGTGCACACAGCGTGTACAGGTCGGAGGAGTGTGGGGTGAGGAACACCTTCAGCGTCATCGCGTCCAGCCCCTTCACCGCACGCGCCGCATCCGCCATCGTGTGCTCCGGCACGAGACCCAGACCACTCACCGCATCACCAAACTGCAGGTCGAGGTCAACCAGGACGACCTTCCCGGGAGCCGCTTGAGCGAGTCCGACCGCCAGGTTGGTGATCACGGTCGTCTTGCCGGTCCCCCCCTTGGGCGACAGGACCGCGATGACCTTGCCGGTCCCGCCGGTCGCGTCTCTGGATCTCAGAACGGAGCGTCGGTCCGTCGCGATCTCCATGGCACGCTCGAAGACCTCCCGCACCTCCGCATCGAGAGCATCGGGCGCGAGGACATCGCGCACGCCAGCCCGCAGCGCCTGCTGGTACAGCCTGGGGGTCGCCTTCGCAACGAGCACGACGCTCACGTCGGGACGTTGACGGTCCAACGCGCTGGCGATCGACAGGGCCTCGTCGACGTCGAAGTCCGGACCCAACGCCAGGACGCCCGCGTCTACGGACATCGCCTGGCCGATCAACGACTCCGTGTCGACCGCGTCGCGCACCCACTGCAGCTCACCGTTCAAGCTGTCGCCGAAGGCCTGCCGGAGCCGTTGCTCGTAGGCGGCGTTCGGCGTGGACAGCAGTATCCGTGGTTGGCTCATCTTGGGCTCGACTCCGTTCGGATCGGTCGTCTCATCGGATCGGTCGTCTCATTCGTAGATCGTCCCGCGGGTCTGGATCTTGGTCCCGTCCTCCGTGGCGGTCTCGGGCTCGGCTGTCAGCCAGACCCTGCCGAACTCCTGGGCGAACACGATCCGTTCGACCGATGGGGCGTTGACCGCGAGCGTGATCAGCAGGTCACTGTTCGGGACAGGCTCGGGGCGGTCGTCGTCTTCTCCATCCGGACCCTCGGGGGGCGCGGCCATGGGAGCGGCCTGGACACGCGTGACCAGCACCTTGTGCAGGATCATGTGGGTCTCGTTCCCTGCCTTGCCGACGGTCGCGCCGTCCGGCCCGTACAGATCGAAGGGGTCGAACGAAGCGACGAGCCCGACCGTGTCCCCGGAGCGGACGTTGCCTCCCACCGCCCGTTGCGGTTCCAGGGAGATCGTCACCTCCTGCAGGCCGTCGGGAACCTCCACATCGCTCTGGCGCGCCAGCACGTCGGGCTCGGCGAACCGGACCCCCAGCACCTGCTCCCCGGGCATGAGGTTCACGGCCGCGACCTTGCCTTCCAGGTCGGTCACGTCGTCGACGCTGCCGGTCGCCTTCACCTTCGAAGCGACCTTCTCGACGGCAACGCGTTCGCCGAGATCCTCGGCGCGCGTCCCCTCGGCGATCTCGTCCTGGACGACGAGCACGTCGACCGTCCGTTCCCCTGCCAGGGCGCGGTCGTCAGCCGACTTCGCCCATGCGACGAGACTGAAGGTCCCGACCGACGCCAGCAGCACGGCTGCGACGATTCCAACGATCTTGCGGTTCATGTGGTCCTTCTCCCTGTGTAAAGGTCTGCGCTACTTGGTGAGTTGCACACTGGTAACACCGGTATCCGGCCCGTCGGGGTCGACGGTCCCATCGCTCATCGTCGCCTCGGTGAACCAGCCGACGATGCACCGGTCTGAACCCGTACAGGTAGGCAGCGGCGTTCCGGTGACAGCGTCGTTCGAGGTCCTCTTGTATTGGCCCCCGAAGTTGTAACCGGTGACGTAGAAGGCGGCGTAGGTATAGGCGTGGTACTCGCCGTTGTTGCCAGTGAGGCCGTTCGTGCCGTCGAACACGGGTAGCAGGATGATCTTGTTGAGGACGTTGTCCTCCATCCACGCAGGCGAACAGACCGTCTGATCGGGTGACGCGCCAGGATCCTCGCCGACCCACCCGTCATCGTCGATGTCCGCTTCACACGTGCCCGTGTTGTCGAGCCATCCGAACCCCCCGGGGATGTCCATCCCTGAAGTCGAGTCGTGGCAGGGTTCTGCGCTGCCGTGGAAGTAGACGGTCTGTACCGGACCGTTGGTGGTCTCCGACCACGGCTCGTCGGCTGGATACGTGTTCGCAGGATTGTCGACGTACTTCTCGTACTCACACTTCGACAACACGAGCGGCAGCGTGTCGTACGAACCGAGGGCCAGCGGACCCCAGACCGCTGTGGCCTGAACTTCGACTGACGTGGTGGGGTGACCCAGGACGCCCGCGAGCCAGTGGGTGAGGAAGTTGTTGCCGCCGGAGAGGGTCGCGGTCTCGACGGTGATGAACTGGTCGATGAGGTCGAGCTCGTACACGCAAGCGTTCGATGCACCGTCGTTGGCGTTGGCGTTGGCGTACTCGTCGATGCGACCCTGCAGGAGAGCCGTGGTGGCATCGCAGTCGTCCGCGACCGGCGTCACCGCGCAGGCAGCGGCGACGAGGGGATCGCCATCGGCGCAGTCCTGCGCCGATGCCAGGGCAGCGGCGTCTGCGCCGTTCTGCAGCTCGCGTCGCTCCTGGTAGATCTGTCCGACATCGACGGCCAACGCCCCGAAGCCGAACAGGACGATGAGCGAGAGGGCTACCAAGACCGCTATGGCCCCGTCTTCTTCGTTCTTCAGCCGCTGCATCGCATGACTCCGATTCCGGTGAGTGTGAGTGGTGAGGACAGTGAGGAGCCACCGAACAGGGTCATGAGCCCGGAGATCGGGGTGATGTAGGAGAACTGATAGGAAGCCTCGACACGGGCGGGATCGCCCGGATTCGGGCACGCGGTCGCCGTCACCGTGATCTCGTCGGCGGGAAGGGAAGGAGCGGCATCCTTGGTCGTCTGCACCGGATCACCGCTGCTGAGAGCCAGCACCCTCGCGCCTTCTCGAGCCGCGCCGGACAGTGAGATGTGGGCGTTGTAGGCGCGAGCGAAATCGATCGTCCCCATGATGAGGAGGAGCAGGAGCGGCAGCACCAGCGCGAACTCCACCGCGGCGGCGGCGCGCTCATCGGTCCGGAACCACGAGCCGCGCATGTTCTGATCCTCTTGTAGAAGGAGGTCGGGGGTGGCCCAGCCGGACCACCCCGAACCTGGAGACGTGGCATGGGCGATGTTCTCGTTAGGGGATGACCGTCGAGATCTTGCCCGCAACGTTGGTGAACATCGTGGACAGGTTGGTGCCCACGAGAGCAACGGCCGTGATGATGACGACGGCGATCAGGGCGACCATGAGGCCGTACTCGACGGCGGTTGCGCCCTCCTCGTCGTCACGACGAGCGAAGAACGACGTCAGGGCGACGTACGCTTGAAGGAAGCGGTCCATGTTGTGTATCTCCTTTTGCCGGGCCGGTTCCTCCAGCCCGTCTGGTTGTGACAAGGAGTACTGTCCCCTGCAGAAGCGCCTTGCGCATGAGGAGACGGGCGCGTCTGCGGCAGGACTACGAACGCCGCCGACAAGGACCTACGTCCCGCCCGTGTTGGTTCCGCGAC
The DNA here is from genome assembly GCA_964537235.1 of uncultured Actinomycetota bacterium. GTDB lineage: Bacteria > Actinomycetota > Nitriliruptoria > Nitriliruptorales > JAHWKO01 > CAZHZQ01. The sequence goes on from CAZHZQ010000050.1 coordinate 9,434, forward strand.
GAGCGAGTCAGTCGCTCCGGTGGCTCACTATCCCCAACCGGTAGGCCTCGGCGACGGCCTGCGCGGCGGTCGAGACGCCGAGCTTGGCATAGACGTTGGTCAGATGGTTCTTGATGGTCTTCACCGACAGGAACAGCTCGTCGGCCATCTCCTGCGGGCGCGCCCCGGTCGCCATGAGCTGGAGGATCTCGAGCTCCCGCTCGGTCAACTGGTTGGCCGGGCTGTCGCCACGACCGCCGGCCATGTCCATCACGCGGCGGGCGATGGCCGGGCTGAGGAAGGTCCCGCCCTCCCCCACGGCTTCGAGGGCCTGGAGCAGCTCCTCGGTCGAGGCGGACTTCGACACGTACCCATCCGCGCCCAACGACACCGCCCGTCTGATGGTTGCGTCGTCGTCGTGCATCGTCAGGAACAGGATCTTCACGTTCGGGAACTCCTTGCGGAGCTTGGTCGCGACCTGGATCCCGTCGATGTCCGGCATGTTCACGTCGAGCAGCACGAGGTCCGCATCGTGATGCCGGACGAGATCGATGATCGGTTCGCCGCGCTCAACGTCGGCGACGACGTGGAACCCGTCCTCGGAGTTCACGAGCTTGACCAAGCTCTGACGAACCAGGGTGTGGTCGTCCGCGACGACGACCTTCACCGCGCTCCCATCGCTCATGCCCCCGTCCCCGTCTTCGCCCGTTCGGTCGCCTCCAGCGGGTAGGTCAGGACGATACGCGTGCCACCGTCACTGAGGCGAGCGATGTCCAGGCTCGCCCCTAGCTGGTCGGCTCGTTCGTGCATCGATCGGATGCCTGCCCCTTCACGTCCCCCCCGTCGATCGTACCTGGGCACCAGGTCGTGGCCGTCGTCCTCGACGGTCAACCGCAACTTCCCCTCGTGCTCCTCCAGCCTCACCTCGACATGTTCCGACCCGGCATGACGGATCGCGTTCGAGAGAGCTGTGCGGAAGATCCGGAAGATCTCCACCTCGGTCGCCGGGTCGAGCTGTACCTGTGAACGCGTACGCACCTCGATGTGAGGCCCGGTGAGTAGCCGCGTGTCGCGGCAGTGGTCGTGGATCGCGACGGACAGGCCCCCAACGAGGGATGCGGCTCGCAGGTCCGCGATCGTCGACCGGACATCAGCCAAGGCTCGCCGGACCACCTGAGCGAGACGCTCGGCGTCCTCTGCCAACCGTTCCGGATCGTCCGGTCCGTAACGCGCAAGAAACTCCAGTTCCAGGCGGACGTGCGCCAGGGCTTGGGCAACCCCGTCGTGGAGGTCGCTCGCCAGACGCCCTCGCTCTTCGTCCACGGACAGGTCCCGGACCCGCGCGAACAGTCTGGCATTGTCGATCGCCAGACTGGCCTCCCGCGCCGAGCGTTGCAGCGCACGCCGCTCCGACGCATGCAAACGCCCGTCTGTCGCGAGGACGATCCACCCTCGTCGACCCCCGGTCATCGACAAGGGGATGGCGGACCATACGAGGTCTGGAGTGGCCGCATCTCGGATCTGTTCCGGGACGTGATCGGTGACGTCGGTCTGCAACGAACGCACGAGCAGATCTTGCGGCAGTTCGTCCTGATCGGTGACGACCATCTGGTGCTCGTTCAGACCTTGCGAGCCAACCTCGTACACCACCCCGGACTCGAGTACGAGAATGACCGAGGCACGCGCCCCGACGTTGTCCTCGACGACGTCGAGGATCGCCTCGGCCACGCTCTGGAGGGTGAGGCTGCGGGGCATGTCGCGGGCGATCCGGTAGAGGCTGCCGAGAGCTCGGTTGGCTTCCCTCAACAGGACGACCGACGAGTCGTCCTCGAAGTCGGGCGAGATCCGTCGCGCCTGTCCGGCGGCGAGCGCTCCCGCGGGGAACAACAGGAGTACGACGATCACGTCCAGCGGGGTGGCCCCGGTTCCCTCGACCAGGGCGACGAGCAACGCCGGAACAGCCGACAAAGAGAGGAACCCACCGGCGATGACGGACTCCAGGCTTCGCAGGTAGAGACCTGCGCTCACGGCGACCACGAACCCCAGGGCCAGGTACGGGCTGAGGTAGCCGCCGGTGAGAGCGATCAACGTGACCGTGACCGCAACGTCGAACCAGACGCCCAGCCTCGTCCCCCGCAGGAGCCGGAGTCGTCCGGTCGCGTATACGAACGCCACCGCGAGAGCGAGGGTGCCCAAGGGTGGTGACACCGGCTCCGTCGTCTGGAGCACCGCAGCCAAGGCGACCGCGCCGATCCGTACGGGTCCCAGCCAGGTTCGCATCCGCGCGGCCACGCCGCGCAGGGGTGTATCGGCGTCACGTTCCTCGATGTCGATCACGCCTGCGACCGCACGGCGCAGGTCGTGGGGGAGGTACGGGCGCACGAGCACGGTGTCGAGCCCGCCGGCCTCCACGTCGTCTCCTCCCCTACTCTTGACACCTATGAGAGGCACTCCCTGCAGGGAGCGGATCGCCAGATCGGCGTTCTGTCCTCGAAGATCGACCAGTACCACGTCGCAGGCGCGACCTGCCGCCACCGGTTCCGGCTCATCGAAGACGTTCACGGTCGAGGCGCCAGGGAACTCTTGGCGGACCGTGAGCGCCAGATGCGGGTCCGCATCGACCAGACCGATCTGCACCCGCTCGCCCGTCAACACGGACGAAGGGCGATCGCCGGCTCGCCCCGACTTGATGACCCCGGTGAGAAACTGCATGCGCAAGTTCCCGCTCTCCTCATCGGGGCGATTGTCGCGGGACCGGGGGGATATCGCCACCGTTCTGGGTCTCGTCGCAACAGCCGAACGTACGTTCACTACACTGGGCAGCATGGTGGACCTACGAGAGCAACTGCGGTGGAACACGGTCGGCGACGACCCTCAGGTCCGCCTGTTCGGCTCGGACCTCGAACGAGTCACCCACCCGGAGTTCGACGGCATGGAGTTCCTCCACGTCCGGTCGAAGAGCATCATCAACGAGGTGCCCGGGGCCGCCCACCTGCCCTTCCGCTACACGATCAACGTCTACAGGGGTTGCTCCCATGCGTGCGTGTTCTGCATGCACGGAGACACACCCATCCTCATGGCGAACGGGCGCACGAAACCGCTGGCGGACGCGCGAGTGGGCGACAGCGTCTTCGGAACGGTGAAGCGAGGCCGGTACCGCCGATACGTATCCACGGAGGTGCTGGACCACTGGCGGACGGTGAAACCCGCGTACCGGATCCGGCTCGCCGATGGGACCGAACTCGTTGCCAGCGGCGACCACCGGTTCCTCACCGACAGAGGTTGGAAGCACGTCACTGGGTCCTCCGGAGGACCCCTGCAGAGGCCTCACCTCACCACCAACAACTCGATGTTGGGCACAGGGGGATTCGCTCGAGCGCCCAAGGAGAACCCCGACTACCGGCTCGGCTACCTCACCGGGATGATCCGAGGCGACGGATCCCTCGGCGCCTACTCGTACGAGCACGGCGATGTCTACAGCTTCCGTCTCGCCCTCGCCGACCTCGAAGGGCTCGACCGTACGCGGGATTACCTCCGCGACTACGCCCTCGACTTCGACGACGTTCACCTGTTCCAGGCGGAGACAGACACGCGCAAAGCCGTGTTCGCGTTCCGAACCGGGTGCCGAGAGGTTGTCGAGTTCGTCGGAGACCTCATCTCATGGCCGTCGTTCCCGTCGAACGACTGGTGGAAGGGTTTCCTCGCTGGAATCTTCGACGCCGAAGGCTCGTACAGCCGAGGGGTCCTCCGTTTCTTCAATACGGATATGCAGATCCTCGCGTACATCGCATCTGGACTGCACCTCCTCGGCTTCGACAACGTCCTCGAGCCCCCTCGACAGAACGGCGGCAGGTCCATACGACTAACGGGAGGCTTGCGGGAACACCTGCGTTTCTTCCACACGGTCGACCCAGCCATCACGCGGAAGCGCACGATCCCGGAGGGATACGCCCTCAAGAGCGACGCCGACCTGCGTGTCGTGTCGATCGAGCCGCTCGGCGTCGAGATGCCGATGTACGACATCACGACCGGCACCGGGGACTTCATCGCCAACGGCGTGGTCAGCCACAACTGCTTCGCGCGCCCCAGCCACGAGTACCTCAACCTGAACGCGGGAGAGGACTTCGAACGGGTCATCGTCGTCAAGGTGAACGCGGTCGACCTGCTCCGCGCCGAGCTGCAGCCGAGACGCTGGGCGGGCGAGCACATCGCGATGGGTACCAACACCGACCCCTACCAGCGCTGCGAGGGCCGCTACGAACTCACTCGCGGCATACTCGAGGTCCTGACGGAACACGCGAACCCGTTCTCGATCCTCACGAAGTCGTCGCTGGTGCTCCGCGACCTGGATGTCCTGGCCGAAGCCAACAGCCGAACGGACATCGCGGTGAACTTCTCGGTCGGGACCCTCGACGAGGAGGTCTGGCGCTCCACCGAACCGGGCACACCGAAGCCCCAGAGCCGTCTCGAGGCCGTCGCTCGCCTGCGTGACGCCGGGATCCGCTCCGGCGTGCTGATCGCCCCGATCATCCCCGCGATCTCGGACGGCCGCGACCAGTTGGAGGAGGTCGTCCGCGCCTGCATCGACGCCGGAGCCTCCTCGATCACCCCGATCACACTGCACCTGCGCCCCGGCGTGAAAGAGCAGTTCATGCCGTGGCTGGCCGACGAACGCCCCGACCTGCTGCCCCGATACGAGGACACGTACCGGCGGTCGTACACCCCGAAGCGGGAACGTCGGCGCATCGGCCGTCTCGTACGACAGCTGATCCGTGAGCACGGCGGACCGGTCGACGACGGCAACGCCCGCAACGTGCGGACGGAACGGGACGAACGCGCACCGACCGCGGAGCAGACGACCGAGCAGCTGTCCCTCGGCGTCTGACCGAACGCCTCGGACGCCCCGACGGACCGGACGTACCTGCCGGACCGGACGGACCTAGCGGTCGTCCTCGCCCATCAGGTCGAAGATGATGTCCGCCATCGTGTCCCACGGCTCGCCCTTGAGACACCAGCCGTGTGCCCCGCGCTCCATGGCCTCCTCACGCGATTCCGCGTAGGCCGAGTACATGATGATCTTCGTGTCGGGCGACGCGTCCAGGATCGGCGGGATCGCCTCGATGCCGTCCATCACCGGCATCATCACGTCGAGGATGACGATGTCGGGATGCTGGTCCTGCACGACCTTGATCGCCTGTTCCCCGTCCTCGGCCTCGCCGACGACGGACAGCCGGTCGTCTCGCCTGGCCAGCGCACGCAGCAACGTACGGATCCCGGCGTTGTCGTCGACGATCACCAGCGTGATGGAGTGGTTCGCCTCAGCCATCTCGCGCTCTCTGTCGGATGTCCCCCGCGGCATCACTCCGACCCGAGCCGGAACCGCCCGACAAGCGTAGGGCGTCGCACAACCGCGTGTCGTCTCGCGGTTGCGGGATGCTACCTGTCGGAGGATGCGCTCGGTTGCCAGCGGGGTTGCAGCTGACGCGCGGCGCGCGCCTCGTCCAGACGTCCGACCGGGGTCGTGACCGGCGCGTCCTCGACCGCCTCCACGTCCTCACGCGCGTCCCGCACCGCCCGGACCATGGCGTCGGCGAAGTCGTCGAGCGTCTCCGGGGTCTCGGTCTCGGTCGGTTCGATCATGAAGCAGTTCGGGACGATCAGCGGGAACGACACCGTGGGTGGGTGGTAGCCGAGGTCGATCAGCCGCTTGGCCAGGTCCATGTTCTTGACCGGGAGGTCCTCGGGAGGGGTGACGACGAACTCGTGCATCGGCTGCTCGTCGAACGCGAGTGCGTAGCCCTCGGTCACCCGCTCAGCGAGGTAGTTCGCGTTCAACACGGCCAGCTCCGACACCCGGCGCAGCCCGTCGCCTCCGTGGGCGACCAGGTAGGCCAGCGCCCGCACCATGATCCCGACGTTGCCGTACCAGCCGTGCACGCGCCCCAGCGACCGTTCAGGACGCACCCACCGGTAGGTGCCGTCGTCGGACCGGGAGACCGTCGGCCCGGGGATGAACTCCGCCAGCCGTCGGGACACGCCCACCGGTCCCCCGCCGGGACCGCCGCCCCCGTGCGGGGTGGCGAAGGTCTTGTGCACGTTGAGGTGCACGATGTCGAACCCCATGTCACCGGGACGCACGCGACCGAGGATCGCGTTGAAGTTCGCGCCGTCGTAGTACAGCAGCGCCCCGACCTCGTGCAGCAGCCCGGCGATCCGCT
>CAZHZQ010000051.1:0-15560 GCA_964537235.1 uncultured Actinomycetota bacterium
GCACCGTCCCCTGCTCGTGCAGGTGCACCGTCTCCTCGTAGATCAGCTTGAGGCCCACGATGCCGAGGATGAACGCCAGTCCGGTGTCGAGGTAGCGGAACCGGGCCACCAGGTCCGCGAGCAGGAAGTACAGGGCGCGCAACCCCAACAGCGCGAGCGCGTTCGAGGAGAACACGATGAACGGCTCGCGCGTGACCGCGAAGATCGCCGGGATCGAATCGACCGCGAAGATGATGTCGGTCGTCTCGATCACGATGAGCACGGCGAACAGCGGGGTCGCGACGTAGCCGAGCTTCGGGCTCCGGTTGCCGCCGATCTCGCCCGCGTCGACCTCGCTCCCCTTCACGAAGATGTCCTGGCCGTGGAAGTCCCTGGTGATCGGCATCAGGCGACGTGCCCAGTTGAGGACCGGGTTGTTCTCGGGATGGACGTCCACGCCCTCGTGGTGCGCGAGGCGCCAGGCCGTGTAGACCAGGAACCCGCCGAACACGAACGCGACCCACGAGAACCGGTTCAGCAACGCGGCGCCTGCCGCGATGAACGCTCCGCGGAAGATGAACGCCCCGAAGATCCCCCAGAACAGCACCCGGTGCTGGAACTTGTTCGGGACGCTGAAGTAGCTGAAGATCAGTACGAACACGAACAGGTTGTCGACCGACAGGCTCTTCTCGATCAGGTAGCCCGTCAGGTAGTTCGTGCCGTGCTCCGGGCCGAGCCACAGCCACACGACCGGCGCGAACGCCAGGCCGAGCCCGACCCAGAACGCGGAGGCCCACGCGGCTTCGCTGGTGCTGACCGCGTGCGCCTCCCGGTGGAAGACCAGCAGGTCGAGCAGCAGCAGGACGAGAACGACCGCGAGGAAGATCCCCCAGATCATCGGGGAGATCGACAGGCTCCCACCCCCACCGCCGGAACCCGACTCGGTCGCGAGGAGGAACAGTTCGGTCATCTGGTGGTGCTCCACGATGGTCGGAGCCTATCCAGGACGACACGCCGATCGGGGTCCGAACGGTCCCGGTCCAGACCTCCGGTCAGGCGTCGGCGGGATGGTCCGGAGCCAGACGGCGTTCGCGGCTCAGAAGGTCCGGTCCGAACGACTGCTTCGTGTACCGGCTGGCGAGCCCGCGGTGCAGGATGAACTCCGGCTGCGACGAGTCGAGGTCGAAGCCCACGACCAACTCGCAGACGTCGCAGCGGTACTTGCCGAGACCGAGGCGTTCGGCGACGAGGTGTTGCTTGCCGTCGCAGCGGGTGCAGTCGCGTTGTTCGGGGACGCGCCGGGGAGCTGCGACACCGACCGTGCCGGCCCCGCCTGCGCCTTCCGGACCACTGGCCTCCATGGTTGACCACCTGACTGCGACACTCATCAGTCTAGACGTTCGGGCACCGACAGGTGGTCAATTGGCACGGGTCGCGACCGCTGCCGCGCCGTCATCCAGCCGGACGAGGTGCAGGCGCCGCCCCGCTGGCCCTCGCGGTGGAGAACCCAGATGCGACCACCAGGAGCCGGGGTCCACCTCCAGGCCGTGCGTGGCGATCTCGAGCGGGAGATCCTCGGCGTCGCGGAGCCAGCGGCGCACGTCCTTGGGCCGGAGGGGCAACACCGCCTCCACCTCCCACGACCGGTACAGCGGCGACGGTTCGGGACGACTGTCGCTCGACAGCAAGGCTCGTCTCCGGGCGATCCGCCAGGCGTCGATCCCTGCGCCGACGCGGCCGTGCAGCCGGGCACGGACCACCGCTGGCGCCACCTCGATCAGCCACCGGCCGACCGCCTCGACCGGGAGCTCGGGCGGAGGTCCCTCCCGTTCGAGGTGCACCTGGAGCTGTCCTCCGGGATCCAGGATCGTCGCCGAGGAGATCACGTCCCTCACCCGCAGGCCACCGAACCAGGCCACGGCCTCCACGAGGTCGGCACCGACCTGCACGAACTCGAGCTCCACGGCGGACGGCAGGTGCGGATCGTCCAGGTCCACGCCCGGAGACACGATCATCGCCCCTCCCCCGGCCCCGTCGAGCACCGGGCGGAGCGAGGGCACGGGGGGACGGTAATCCCGCAGCCGACGAGCCCGCCCGGTCCCCGACCGCCGTGACGGATCGACGTGGATCACCCGTCCCGGGCCCACGGGAGGCGTGACCGCGTCGCCGACGACCACGAGCGCCCCGTCGCCGCGTCGGGAGAGGTTGTGCGCGGCGAGCAGACACGCGACACGGTCCCGATCGACCGCCACGACCTCCGCGACCGCGCACAACGCCATCGCATCCGATCCGGCGCCACAGCACAGGTCCACGACCTCCCCGCACCCGCCGAACCGGCGGGCACGCCATGCGGCCACCGCGGGATGACTGGCCTGCTCCAGCAGCTCCGGGGTGAACAGCAGCCGGTCGGCGTCCGGGTAGCGATCCCGCGCGCGACGCCGCGTGGCCGCCACCGACGTGACCGCCGCTGCCCGGTCCCCGGGCGTGCCAGCCTGCCGCAGCCGGGTGCCGACCTCCAGCGCATCGGAATCGGCGAGCGCCGCGGTCGCCGCCGCCACCTGCTCGCGACCCTCGGCCGAGACGAGCCAGGCACCGACCTCGGGTGAGGGTCCTGACACGCGCGACCTCCCAGGGACGATCGTCGTCGACCGGTGACACGGTCCGTAGTCTGCCGCCACGCCACGCGGGACGCCTCCGCCGCTTGCCTACGATGCGGAGACGGCCGTGCCCGGAAGGTGCCGATGGAACTGCTCAGCTTCGACGGACCGCTCGACGAGACGCTCGTGGAGCCGGTCGTCCTGCTCGCGCTCGACGGCTGGACCGACGCCGGGCGTGCCGGCTCCATGGCGGCCGAGACCCTGCAGGAACAGTGGTTCGCGGAACCGGTCGGGCGCTTCGACAGCGACGGCCTGTACGACTACCGGGACCGGCGTCCGATCCTCCAGATCGACCGCGGGACGCTCGGCGATCCCGTGTGGCCGGAGCTGGGTCTCTACTCCCTGACGCCACCCTCGGGCGGGCAGGTGCTGCTCGTCCAGGGCGCCGAACCGGACTTCGCCTGGCAGACCCTCTGCGACGACATCGCCGAGCTCGCCGACCTGGTGGGTGCCGAGCGGTACATCGGTCTGGGCGCGGTACCCGGCCCCGTCCCCCACACGCGGGTCACCCCCATCATCACCACCAGCAACGACGAATCGCTCCTCGAGCGGTACGGCCGTCCGCACGAACGCGTCACGGTGCCGGCGTCGTGCCAGGTGGTCGTCGAGGCCGCACTGGGCGATGCCGGGCTGTCGACCCTGGGCATGTGGGCGCGGATCCCCCACTACGTCGCCGGGGAGTTCCCGGGGGGTGCCCACGCCCTGCTGCGGCACCTGTCGGACCTCCTCGAGGCGGATCTGGACCTCAAGGAGCTCCTGGAGGAGGCGGACGCGCACCGGGAACGGCTCGACCTCGCTGCGCAGAGCTCCGACGAGATCCTGGCCCACATCCGGCAGTTGGAGGAGGGTTACGACGAGGACCTCGCCCAGCAGCAGGGAGGCGGGTTCGGACCGCTCCCCAGCGGGGACGAGATCGCCGCGGAGTTCGAACGGTTCCTGCGGGACGAGGGCGGTGCCTGACCGTCCTCCACCCGTACGACCGGTGGCCCTACGCTGGTCGTGCGGAGACGACGCAACGGCGCGTCGTCCACGGGTGAGCGGAGGCGAACGTGGTCCAGGCCGGCGACGTCCACGAGGTCATCGGGCGGCACCTGATCCGGGACGGATACGACTTCGTCCTCGACACCGAGGCCAGCCGGGGGTCGTGGATCGTCGACGCGATCGACGGCACCCGCTACCTGGACATGTTCAGCATGTACGCGTCGGCTCCGTTGGGCCTGAACCACCCCGCACTGACCGAGGACGGCTTCGTCGACCTCCTCGGGCGGGTCGCGGTCAACAAGCCGGCCAACGGGGACGTCTACACCACGCACCTGGCCCGGTTCGTGGAGACCTTCGAACGGGTCGTGGGTGACGAGGCGCTCCCCCGGCTGTTCCTGATCTCCGGCGGGGCGCTGGCCGTCGAGAACGCCCTCAAGGCCGCCTTCGACTGGAAGCAGCAGCACAACGCCGCGAACGGTCGAGACGGGGACCGCGGCACGCAGGTCCTGCACCTCCGGCACGCCTTCCACGGTCGCACGGGGTACACGCTCTCGCTCACCAACACCGAACCCGTGAAGACCGCCCGCTTCCCCAAGTTCGACTGGCCGAGGATCGACACGCCCGCGGTCCGGTTCCCCCTCGACGATCACGTCGACCGGGTCGACGCCGCCGAGCAACGCTCGCTCGAGCAGGCCCGTCGGGCCTTCGAGGAGGCACCTCACGACATCGCGTGCTTCATCGCCGAGCCGATCCTCTCGGAGGGAGGCGACCACCACCTGCGAGCCGGTTTCCTCCGGGCCGTGCAGGACCTGTGTCGAGAGCACGACGCCCTGTTCATCTTGGACGAGGTGCAGACCGGGGGTGGGGCGACCGGATCCGCGTGGGCCTACCAGCAGTTGGGCCTGCAACCGGATCTGGTCGCGTTCGGGAAGAAGCTGCAGACCTGCGGCGTGATGGCCGGCGGCCGGATCGACGAGGTGCCCGACAACGTGTTCACCGTGTCCAGCCGGATCAACTCCACATGGGGCGGCAACCTCATCGACATGGTGCGGGCCACGCGCATCCTCGAGGTCATCGAGCGGGAGGACCTGATGTCGCGGGCGACCGCCCTGGGCAAGCACCTGTTGGATCTGCTCGGCGAGCTCCGCTCCGCCCACCCCGATCTGATCAGCAACGTCCGCGGACGGGGTCTGCTCGCGGCGTTCGACCTCCCCGACGGCGACCGGCGCGACCGGGTCCGTCGGTCGCTCGAGAGCGACGAGCACGTGCTGATGTTGGGCTGCGGCGAGGTCGGGATCCGCTTCCGGCCGGCGCTGACGGTCACCGAGGAGGAGCTGTCCATGGCGGTCGCCGCGCTCGACCGGGTGCTCGATCACCTGGAGGACGTGCGGCCGTAGGACCAGCGGGAGACGAGGAGACGACATGACATCGCGCGCCGGTTCGATCATCCGCGGACGCAAGCTGGACGACGCCCCCGCCGGGCGGGTAACGACCGTCGACCCCGCCCACCCCGACCGTGACCTGGCCGAGGTGGCGATGGGCGATGCCGCGACTTTCGTCGCGGCCTGCCGCGCCGCCCGCGAGGCCGCGTCGGACTGGGCGCACGTTCCCGCCCCGATCCGCGGCCGCGCGATCCAGCAGATCGGTCGCCTCGTGGAGGCCAACAAGGAGGCCCTCGCGCAGCTGGTCACGCGCGAGGTCGGCAAGCCGATCGTCGAGTCCCGGGGCGAGGTCCAGGAGATCATCGACACCTGCGACTTCTTCCTCGGGGAGGGTCGCCGCCTGTACGGCCAGACGGTCCCGTCCGAGATGCCCGACAAGCAGCTGTTCACGTTCCGCGAGCCGGTCGGGGTCGTCGCGGTGGCCACCGCGGGCAACTTCCCCGTCGCGGTCCCCTCCTGGTATCTCGTCCCGGCGTTGCTGTGCGGCAACACGGTCGTGTGGAAGCCCGCCGAGTACGCACCGCAGACGGGCAACGCGCTGACCGAGCTGTTCCTGAAGGGGGGCCTTCCCGAAGGCGTCCTCAACACCGTGATCGCCGACGGGCCCACCACCTTCGACGGGCTCGACCGTGCGCTGCAGGCCGACCTCATCGACAAGATCGGGTTCACCGGATCGGTCGAGGTGGGACGTCGCATCGGCGAGCTGGCCGGCCGCCACCTGCAGTCCCCGTGCCTCGAGCTGGGTGGCAAGAACCCCCTCGTGGTGATGCCCGACGCCGAACTGGATCTGGCGGTCGAGGGATCGCTGTTCAGCGGCTTCGGGACCGCCGGGCAGCGCTGCACCTCGCTCGGAACCGTGATCGTGCACCGTTCGGTGCACGACGAGTTCATGAAGCGGTTCACCCACGCCACCGAGGACGCGGTGATCGGCGATCCCACGCGCGAGGACGTCCTGTACGGACCGATGATCAACGACCGCTTCGCCGACGGCTTCGAGGGGTGGCTCGAGATGATCGAGGGCCACCACACCGTCAGCGGGTCCAGCGGCACCGGACGCATCACCGACGACAACCCGCGTGAGGGGTTCGTCGGCGACCATCGCGGCCTGTACTACCACCCGACGATCGTCGACGGCGTCACCCTGAAGGACGAGCTGTACCGCAACGAGACGTTCGGTCCGATCGTGGGCGTCGCCACGTTCGACGACTTCGACGAGGCGATCGAGCTCGCCAACGCCCACGGGTACGGGCTGTCCTCGTCGATCTACACCACCGACCCGAAGGCCGCGTTCGACTTCCGCGACCGGGTCACGGCGGGGATGGTCAGCGTCAACAACTCCACATCGGGCGCCGAGGCGCATCTGCCCTTCGGCGGCAACGGCAAGTCCGGGAACGGCAGCCGTCAATCCGGGCTGTGGGTGCTGGACCAGTTCACCCGTTGGCAGGCGTTGAACTGGGACTATTCCGGTCGGTTGCAGAAGGCCCAGATGGACACGGCGGACGTGACCGCCGACCTCGACTTCCGGCTGGACGCCTGAAGCCCTCCACGACGGGCACGGTCCCGGTTGCGTTACCGTGCGCGGCCACCAGACGTCCACCACTCGACGTCCACACCAGACGTCCACCACGCGACCAGGAGCCGCTCGTGTCCGTCGTCGTGTCCGGATCGGTCGCCACCGACCTCCTCATGTCCTTCCCCGGACGGTTCGCCGAGCTGATCGTGGACGACCAGCTGGAACGGCTGTCCCTGTCGTTCCTCGTCGACGACCTGGAGACCCGACGCGGGGGCGTCGGGGCGAACGTCGCGTTCGGTATGGCGCAGCTCGGTCTGCGTCCGGCGCTCGTCGCGGCCGTCGGTCACGACTTCGACGACTACCGCGCGTGGCTCGACCGGCACGGGGTCGACACCACCTCGGTCCACGTGACCCCCGACAAGCACACCGCCCGGTTCCACTGCACGACCGACGCCGACCAGAACCAGATCGCCTCGTTCTACACCGGAGCGATGGAGGACGCTCGCAACATCGAGCTGGGACCGGTCGTGTCCCGCCTCGGAGGCGTCGACCTCGTGGTGGTCTCCCCGAACGACCCGATCGCGATGCTGCGCCACACCGAGGAGGCACGGGCCGCCGGCTGGCCCTTCGTGGCGGACCCCAGCCAGCAGCTCGCGAGCCTCGACGGCGACCAGATCCGGCAGCTGGTCGACGGCGCGGCCTACCTCATCACCAACGACTACGAGCGGGCGCTGCTGGAGTCGAAGACGGGGTGGACCGCGGACGAGGTGCTCGACCGCGTGGGCGTCAGGGTCACGACCCACGGTGGCGAGGGCTGCGTGATCGAAAGCGACGGCGACGACCCCATCGAGGTCGAGGCGTTCCCGGAGACCACGCGCATCGACCCGACCGGGGTCGGTGACGGGTTCCGTGCCGGGTTCCTGACGGCGTGCCTGTGGGGGCTGGATCTCCGCGACGCCGCGGAGATCGGCAGCCTCGTCGCCACCCTGGTGCTGGAGTCGGTCGGGACCCAGGAGTACGAGATCGTCCCCGGTCGGTTCGTGGCCCGGCTCCGGGAGCAGCGGGGCGACGACCTCGCCCAGAGGGTCGCCGGGATGCTCGCGCCCTAACCGAGCTGCTCCACCACCCAGTCGACGCTGCGCGTGTACGCGACCACATCCTCGCGTTCGACGGCCGGGAACAGGCCGACCCGCAACTGGTTGCGGCCGAGCTTGCGGTACGAGTCCGAGTCGACGATCTCGTTCGCCCGCAGCACGGTCTGGATGTCGTCGGCGTCGACGCCGTCCAGGTCGATCGTCGCGACGACGTTGGAACGTGCCGCGGGATCGGTCACGAACGGCGACGCCCAGTCGCGCTCGTCCGCCCACCGGTAGACGATGTCCGCCTTCGCGGCACAGTCGCCCGTCGACCAGGCCAGTCCGCCCCGTTCGAGGATCCAGGCGAGCTGGTGGGCGGCGAGGAAGAGCGTCGCGATCGCCGGCGTGTTGTAGGTCTGGTGCTTGCGTGAGTTGGCCAGGGCGATCGTCAGATCCAGCGAGGGGGGGACGTAGCGGTCGGCGGTGAGCCGCTCGATGCGGTCGATCGCCGCCGGAGAGAGGATCGCCACCCACAGACCACCCTCGGACGCGAGGCCCTTCTGCAAGCTGAAGTAGTACGCGTCGGTCTGGGTGACGTCGACCGGCAGGCCGGCCGCCCCGCTCGTCGCGTCGACCAGAACGAGGACGTCGTCGTCGGCACGGCTGATGTCCATGGCGACGCCGGTGGAGGTCTCGTTGTGGGTCATGGCCTGCACGTCGACGTCCGGGTCGGTGGTGATCGACGGCCGAGAGCCCACCGGCGCCTCGACCTGGACGGGGCCGTCCAACCACGGGGCGGCGGCGGTCGCCCTGGCGAACTTGGCCGAGAACTCCCCGAAGACATAGTGCAGGCTGCGCCGCTCGATGAGCGCGTGCGCGGCCGCGTCCCAGAAGGCGGTCGCCCCGCCGTTGCCCAGCACCACCTCGTAGCTCTCCGGAACGTCAAAAAGCTGGCGGACGCGGTCCTGCAGCGCACCGACGAGCTGGCGGACGGGCGGCTTGCGGTGGCTGGTGCCCAGGGGTGCGACGCCCGAGCACAACGCATCGACGGCTTCCTGCCGGACCTTCGTCGGCCCGCAGCCGAACCGTCCGTCGGACGGGCGCAGGTCGGCCGGGATGACGAGTTCCTCGAGACGTGCGGTGGTCGGCATGCGTGCTCCGGAGAAGCGGGACAGGGGGAGCCGCCAGTGAAGCATCGTGGCCGGTCCGCGCCCAACCTCGGTCGTCACCCGGTTATCCTCCAGCGGAACCGGCCCAGAGGTGTTATGAGCTTGACACGAGTGTCCGAACGCGTGAGCAGGATCGAGCCGTCGGCCACCCTCGCGGTCAGCCAGAAGGCCAAGGCGCTGAAGGCTGCCGGCGAGCACGTGATCGGCTTCGGGGCGGGCGAGCCCGACTTCGCCACCCCGGTCAACGTCGTGGAGGCGGCGCAACGTGCGGCCGCCGACCGTCGGATGCACGGCTACACCCCCGCCGGTGGGCTGCCGGAGCTGCGCGAGGCGATCGCCGAGAAGACCATCCGCGACACGGGCTACGAGGCCGGCGCGAGCCAGGTCCTGGTCACCAACGGGGGCAAACAGGCGCTCTACGAGGTGTTCCAGACGCTGCTGGATCCCGGCGACGAGGTCCTGCTCCCGGCGCCCTACTGGGTGAGCTACCCCGAGCAGATCCGGCTCGCCGGGGCTTCGCCCGTGGTCGTGCCCACCAGCGCGGAGGACGGCTACACCGCCACCGTGGACCGGCTCGAGCGCCATCGGACCGACCGCACCAAGGTGCTGCTGTTCGTGTCCCCCTCCAACCCGACCGGGGCCGTCTACGACCCCGAGGCCGTCGCCGAGATCGGCCGCTGGGCCGTCGACAACGACCTGTGGGTCGTCACCGACGAGATCTACGAGCACCTCGTCTACGGCGATGCTGAGTTCGCCTCGATGCCCGTGGTCGTGCCTGCCCTGCGGGACCGCTGCATCATTGTCAACGGCGTCTCCAAGACCTACGCGATGACCGGATGGCGCGTCGGGTGGGCGTTGGGGCCGGAGGACGTCATCAGCGCGGCCACCACGGTCCAGAGCCACCTGTCCAGCAACGTGGGCAACGTCGCCCAGGCCGCCGCGCTCGAGGCGATCACCGGACCACAGGAGATCGTCGACACGATGCGCGCGGCGTTCGATCGCCGGCGCAAGCTCACGGTCGAGCGCCTGCGGGCCGTCGACGGCGTCGTGTGCCCGGAACCGCGCGGAGCGTTCTACGCCTTCCCGGACGTCAGCGGCCTCCTGGATCGTGACATCGGCGGCACGAACGTGAGCACCTCCGTGGAGTTCGCCGCGGCGCTCCTCGAAGCCGTGAAGGTCGCGGTCGTTCCGGGCGAAGGCTTCGGCGCCCCGGGATGTGTGCGTCTCAGCTACGCGCTCTCGGACGACGAGCTCGAGGAAGGCCTCGATCGCATCGCCACCGCCGTCTCCGGCTGAAGGTTCACGCGCCGGCCGGTTGCACCTCGCTGCCGTCACGGTCGTCCGTCTCGTCACCGAGCTCTGGGCCCGCGCGCAACCAGAGGTAGCCGGCCACGCCCGCGATCAGGGAGGCGATGAAGATCCCGATCTTGGCGCTGTCGGTGAAGGCCGGGTCCTCGAAGGCCAGCGCAGTCACGAAGAGAGCGACCGTGAAGCCGATACCGGCCAACAGTCCGAGACCAACGACGTGGTGCCAGGTGGTCCGGTGTGGCAGGCGTCCCAGACCGAGCCGCACGGCCACCCACGTCGCGCCCGCGACCCCCACGACCTTACCCACCAGCAACCCGAGCGCGACCCCGAGGAGGACCGGGTCGCCGAGCGCACCGGACAGCGCGTCGCCGGAGATCATCACACCGGCGTTGGCGAAGGCGAAGATCGGGACCACGACGAAGCTGCTCCACGGTTCGAGCCGGTGCTCGAGGCGGTCCAGGGGAGACACGGTCTCCGTGCTCAGACGGGTGACGTCGTTCAGCAGCGACTGGACGCGTTCGGTGGTGTACCGGTCCTCGGGGATGTTCGGATCCCCGGTGTACTCGTCCACCTTGCCGACGAGCCGGCGGGCGGTCTCGGCGTAGTCGTCCGGGATGTAGAACGGCCGGGCCGGCGTCATCAGTGCGAGGATCACCCCGGCGATCGTCGCGTGGACACCCGATTCGACGAACGCGAGCCAGACGAAGGTGCCGACCATGATGTACAGGGTGACCGACCTGACCGCGGCCCGCTTCATGCCCTCGATGAGCAGCAGGGCCACCCCGGCGGCCACCAACCATCCCAGGGCCAACTCATCGGTGTAGAAGACGGCGATGACCAGGATCGCGCCGATGTCGTCGACGATCGCGAGGGCGAGCAGGAACAGCTTCGCGCTGATGGGGACGCGCGATCCGACCAGGGAGATGACCCCGACGGCGAACGCGATGTCGGTGGCCATCGGGATCCCCCACCCCTGGGAAGCGTCGGTCCCGCCGGCGAACAGGAGGTAGATCGCGGCGGGGACGACCATGCCTCCGATGGCGGCCACGGCCGGGATGGCGGCCTCACGGGGATCGCTGAGCTCCCCCATGACCAGCTCGCGCTTGATCTCGAGCCCGACCACGAAGAAGAAGATGACCATGAGCGCGTCGTTGACCCACTCGCGCAGGGTGTGCTCGAGGTGCAGCATGCCCCCCAGCTCGATGTCCAGGTGCGTCGACCACAGTGACGTGTAGGCGTCGCCGAAGGCCGAGTTCGCCCACAGCAGCGCCACGACCGCCGCGAGCAGCATGAGGATCCCGCCCGAGGCCTCGGTGCGCATGAAACGCAACACGGGCTGGACGAAACGTTGGGGCACGAACCGGTCCGACCGGCTCCAGGTCGGACGGCGGTCCGGACGCTGGTCCTCGTCGGAGACGTGGTCGGTCTGACTCATGGGTCCTCGGGGATCGCGCGCAACCGCGGGGTAGGCGGAACGCTACCCAAGGGGCCCCCTCGTGCGCAGGACGCGAGGGTCCGTTCAGCCGGCGGCACCGGGCTCGATCAGCCGTACCTCGTTGCCGTTCGTGAGGTCCGGGCAGTCGGGGATCGGCAGCTCCTCCTGAGCGCCCTCCATCGGCAGATCCGGAACGTTGCCCTCGGACCGAGCGTCCAGGTACGGACCACGATCCACGCACGCGTACCGGGCGACCTGCGCGGGCGGCTCACCGCCGAACTGCGGGTCGAACCGGTCCACCGGCACGAACAGGTGCAGCACGGGGTACGACAGGGCGGTTCGGATGTCCAGACCCTCCGTCTGCGCGGCCTGCTGGACCTCGCTGTAGCGCACCTCGAACAACGACCGGGCGTCCGCCGCCGCGTCGACGCTGCGCAGGACGTCGTAGCCCTTGTCGAAGCCGCTGAGGGCCTCGAGCAGCAGGTCGAGGCCGACCTCGGCATGGCCTCGGGGCTCGTCCTGTCCGGCCTCCGCGGGAGCTGGTGCAGTGTCGTCCGCGGTGCCTTCGGCGGCGGGGGGTTCGACGCCCAGGCCAGCCTGTTCGTAGGCAGCCAGGAAGCCGTAGCCCTCGCGCTGCGTGCGGTACGCGTTGGCGACGGTCTCGATCGCGTCGGCGACCTCGCCGTCGGCGTCGGACGCGTCGTTCACGAGCTGGTCCACGTCGTCGTCGACCTCGTCGAGGATCACCCGGGCGCCGACGAAGTCGCCGTTGATCACGCCCCAGGTGGTCTCGGGCTGGACGGTCACGTCGGGCAGGAACGGCACGCCGGCGACCTGGTCCTCGATGGCGACCAGACGATCCACCAGTTCCTCATCGGAGGCGCCGCCGTCGTCCTGTGCGGCGACGACGACCTGTGCCCCCACGGCCATCAACGCGAGCACCGCCAGCACGGCGATCCACGAGCCACGGCGACGGGCCACGCGACGGAACCGTCGCGTGCTCCCCTCGCGCACCTGCACGAGTCCGGTGATCATGCGCCACCTGCTTCCCCGGTCGTTCCCGCTTCGGGACAACCGATCAGCCCCAGACCGTGACCACGTCCGGCCACGGCATCAACAGTAGACAACGATAGCCACTCAAGGGGTACATCGTCACTCCCCCGCCCGACCTTGAGCCCAACCGAGTGTCTCGGAACCCACACGCAGGGTCAACCCGTGCGCCCAGCGCACACTGGTGGAGCGGTCCGCGTGCCCGTCACCCGGTGGCAGGACCACGGCGGGATCGCTGCGCTTCCGCCTCCGCTCTGGTCGGCATCGCTGCGCTCGCCTCCCTCGCGAGGGTCCGGTCACCGGGTGACGGACCCGCTCCCCCTCATCCGCGACAGCCGACCCATGGATCAATAGCGGTAATCGTTCCGTTTGTACGGGCCGTCTTTGGGGATGCCGAGGTAGTCGGCCTGGTCGTCGGAGAGCTCGGTGAGGTGGGCGCCGATCTTGTCGAGGTGCAGCCGGGCGACCTCCTCGTCGAGGTGCTTGGGCAGCACGTACACCTCGTGCTTGTAGGCGTCGTGGTTGTTCCACAGCTCCAACTGGGCGAGCACCTGGTTCGTGAACGAGTTGGACATCACGAAGCTCGGGTGACCGGTCGCGCAGCCCAGGTTCACGAGGCGCCCCTCGGCGAGCAGGATGATCGAGCGGTCGTTGGGCAGGTGGATCAGGTCGACCTGGGGCTTGACGTTCTCCCACTCGTACTCGCGCAGCGCCTCGACCTGGATCTCGATGTCGAAGTGGCCGATGTTGCAGACGATCGCCTGATCCTTCATCTGGAGGACGTGGTCGACGGTGATCACGTCCTTGCAGCCGGTCGCGGTCACGAAGATGTCCGCCTGGGGTGCGGCCTCCTCCATCGTGACCACCTTGTAGCCCTCCATGGACGCCTGCAGCGCCAGGATCGGGTCGATCTCGGTGATCCACACGTTCGCACCGAGCGAACGCAGCGATTGGGCCGAGCCCTTGCCGACCTCACCGAACCCGGCGACCACGGCGGTCTTGCCGGCGATCATCACGTCGGTGGCGCGCTTGATCCCGTCGACCAACGACTCGCGACAGCCGTACAGGTTGTCGAACTTGGACTTGGTGACCGAGTCGTTGACGTTGATCGCCGGGAAGCGCAGCGTGCCCTCGCGTTGCCGTTTGTGGAGCGCGTGCACCCCCGTCGTCGTCTCCTCGGAGACCCCCAGGATGTCCGGGTGGAGCTCCTCGTGGTCGTCGAGCACGACCGCCGTCAGATCACCGCCGTCATCCAGCAGCAGGTTCGGGACCGAGCCGTCCGGCCACCGCAGCGTCTGGTCGATGCACCACCAGTACTCCTCCTCGGTCTCGCCCTTCCAGGCGAACACGGGAGTGCCGGCCGCGGCGACGGCTGCGGCGGCGTGATCCTGGGTCGAGAAGATGTTGCACGACGCCCACCGGACCTCCGCCCCCAACGACTGCAGCGTCTCGATCAGCACCGCGGTCTGGACCGTCATGTGCAGGCAGCCGGCGATCCGCGCGCCCTCCAGCGGTCGCCGTCCCTCGTACCGCTCCCGCAGCGCGATCAGGCCGGGCATCTCCTTCTCGGCCATCCCGATCTCACGGCGACCCCAATCGGCCAGCTCGATGTCGGCGATCTTGAAGTCCTGGGCGTCGGTCGTCTCGGTCATGCAGAGATCCTCCGCGGGCGGGAACGGATGTGCGGCCGTCGAGTCGGCCACGCTTCAGGAGCCTACCGCTGTACGCAGATTGTCGAGGAACCCGTCGGCCATCCCACGGACCTCGTCACGGAGGATCTCGCGCACCGCTCCCCGGAACAGGGAGGGCACGTCGATGTCCAGACGGACCGCGAGCTCCACGGTCGCCCGGGTCCCTCCCCCGCCATCCTGCAGCGTGAACGCGCCGTGCGAGTCGGCCGTGTCACCCCGCTCCCCCGAGACGTGCTCGAAGCCGAGCCGTTCGGGCGGGGCGAGGTCGTACGTGACCGTGAACCTGGGCTGGATCCGGTAGCCCATGACCCGTCGCCCTTCGAGCTCCCACCGCCAGCCGTGCTCGACCTCCCGGTAGGACGCGACGTCGGGCATGAGCCGGTCCAGACGCGACACGTCGGCCAGTTCCTCCCACACCCGCCCCCGGGGTGCCGGGATGGTCGAGGACCGGGTGATCTCGGCTTCGATCGCGGTCATGTTGCCAACCGCGAGACCGGCTCCTCGGCCAGGGACAGTCGCACGTCGTGCCCACGGATCCGTTGCAGCAGGCCGAGGAACCGGCCGCGAGGCACGTCGCGCGCCCCCATCGAGCGCAGGTGGTCGGTCGTCAGCTGCACGTCGATCACGGTCCCGCCCGCCGCGGTGAACCGGCGCACCAGCTCGACCAGGGCGGCCTTGGACGCGTCGCTGCGGTCGTGGAACATCGACTCCCCGGTGAAGCAACCCCCGACCTGCACGCCGTACAGACCGCCGATCAGCTCGCCCTCGTCCCAGATCTCGATGCTGTGCGCCCAGCCGAGATCGTGCAGTCGTCGGTACGCCGCCGCCATCGCGTCGGTGATCCATGTCGCGTCCTTGCGGTCGTCGCCGCTCGAACGCGGCCGCGCGCAACCCGCGACCACCTCCGCGAAGGCACGATCGACCGTCGCGGTCCAGCCGCACCGTCGCAGGCGACGTCGCAGCGACCGGGACACGTGGAGCGTCGTCGGGGTCAGCAGACCGCGCGGGTCCGGTGAGAACCACGGCAGCGGCATCCCGGGATGCGGCCACGGGAAGATCCCGTTGCGGTAGGCGTGCACGACGGTCGCGGGATCCAGGTCCGCGCCGACGCCGACGATCCCGTCCTCGTCGGCCTCCGCCGGGTCCGGGAACCTCCACGCCGCTGGGGGGACGGGTTGGGGCCTGGGAGCCAACGGCACCACGGATGGGGCGTCGGTTCCGGGCGGGGAGGGGCGGCTGGCCTGCGTCACGGCGTGAGG
>CAZHZQ010000052.1:0-14979 GCA_964537235.1 uncultured Actinomycetota bacterium
TCGGGCATCGCGACCTTCTGCCCGAACAGGATCCGGTAGTGCTCGGGGTTGTCCACGCCGTATCGGATGTAGGCGCTCCCCAGCGCCCGGAGTTGCTCGACGGGGTCGTCGACGCCCTCCAGCGAGGCCGCCAGCGCGGCACCGAACTCCACGAACCGCCGGCTGCACACCTCGAAGAACAATTCGTCCTTGTCCGCGAAGTGCAGGTAGATCGACGGCGGGGTGACCCCCACGGCGTCGGCGACCGCGCGGATCGACACGGCGTCCATGGAACCCTCCTCGGAAAGCAGCCGTTCCGCGGCGTCGAGCAGGTCGGTGCGCAGCTGGTCGCCCTCGCCGCGGCGGGCGCGGTGCGGACGTTCGGTCGGCTGCCGCGCGGGCGTCACGGTGCTGCCGTGAGCACGGGCGGTTCCACCTCGTCATCGAGATCGACCGTCTCGCGGAACCCGATGCGGTCGTGCAGGCGGCGCAGCGGACCCGGGGCCCAC
Source organism: uncultured Actinomycetota bacterium (assembly GCA_964537235.1). Lineage (GTDB taxonomy): Bacteria > Actinomycetota > Nitriliruptoria > Nitriliruptorales > JAHWKO01 > CAZHZQ01. The sequence continues at coordinate 489 of CAZHZQ010000052.1, forward strand.
CAGTTCGCATCGCCGGCCAGGCGCATGAACGCCGGGACCAGGGTGGCGCGGATCAGGAACGCGTCCACCAGCACCGCCAGGGTCATCCCGATGCCGAACATCTTCATGAAGGACACCCGTCCGGTCGAGAACGCGGCGAACACGACCGCGATCAGCACCGCTGCGGCGGTGACGATCCGTCCCGTGCGCTCCAGGCCCGACGCGACCGACCCGAGGTTGTCGCCGGTGCGGTCGTACTCCTCCTTGATCCGGGAGAGCATGAAGACCTCGTAGTCCATCGACAGGCCGAACGCGACGCAGAACATCAGCACCGGCATCGTCATCACCAGCGTCCCCGTGGCGGTGAAGTCCAGCAGCCCCGACAGGTGGCCCTCCTGGAACACCCAGACCATCGCCCCGAACGTCGCGGACAGGCTGAGCAGGTTGAGCACGATCGCCTTCACCGGGACGAGCACGGAACCGAACTGCAGGAACAGCACGACGAAGGTGATGAGCGCGATCAGGCCGAGGGCGAGCGGGAGCTGCTCGCGCAACCCGGCCTTCCCGTCCAGGAGCTCGGTCGGCCCGCCGCCCACCAGGACCTCGAACGGCGCGTCGGTGGCGCGGACGGTCGCGGCGAGCTGCTCGCCCCGGGGCGAGATCGGCTCCACGGAGGGCACCACCGACAGGTAGGTCGAGGTGTCGGTGGCGAACCGCGGCGAGAACGAGGTGGCGGGGACCAGCTGGACGCCTCCGAGGTAGGTCCCCGTCACCGCGTCGACACGGGCGACGCCCTCCAGCCCGGAGAGGGTGGCGGCGTAGGCGTGGATGTCCTCGGTGTGCGCCGCCGGTCCTCCGTCCAGGTCGGTCGCGACCACGCTGATCGCCCCGGCCTCCTGCGAGGTGAAGTCGTCGCGGATGAGGTCGCCGACCTGGCGGGACTGGGCGGACGTCGGCAGCACACGGTCGTCGGGGAAGCCCAGCTCCACGCCGAGGAACGGCGCCCCGAGGAACGCGAGGAACAGCACGACGATCGTCGCGATCGGCACGGGGCGGCGCATCACCGTGGTCGCGATGCGGTGCCAGATCCCGTCCCGTTCGTCGGTCGCGGCGGCATGCGTGCGGCGCACCTGCCAGCGGTCGACGTTTCGCCCGACGACGGCCAGCAGCGCGGGCAGCACCACGACCGCGCCGACCGCCGCGAGCCCGACCACGGCGATGCCCGCGTAGGCGAACGAGCGGAGGAACGCGATGCGGAAGACCAGCAGGGCGGCCAACGACGACGCGACGGTGGCCGCACTGAAGACGACCGTGCGTCCCGCGGTGCGCAGCGTCCGGCGCACGGCCACCGGGACGTCGTGACCGGCGGCCAGCTCCTCGCGGAACCGCGACACGACCAGCAGGGCGTAGTCGATCGCCAACCCCAGCCCCATCGCGGTCGTGAAGTTCAGGGCGAAGATGGACACGTCGGTCCGTCCCCCGATCACGTACAGGGCCAGGAACGTGCCGAGGATCGCGAACCCGCCGACGGCCAGGGGCAGGAGCGCCGCCACCACGCTGCCGAAGATGATCAGGAGCAGGACCAGGGTGACCGGCAGCGCGATCTTCTCAGCGACGAGCAGGTCCTCCTCGACGATCTGGTTGACCTCCTCGAACGTGGCCGCCTGCCCCCCGACGATGACGTCGAAGCCGTCCCGCTGCCCGGTGTACTCATCGGCGATCTCGCTGGCGCGGGCCAGCACCTCGTTCTCGGTGCCCGTCAGTCGGACGAGGACCAGCGCCTCGGTCCCGCCGGTCGAGCGCAGGGGAGGGGCGCTGCCGAGGGTCCAGTAGCTGGCGGCCTCGGTCACGCCGTCCTCGGCGGCGAGCTCCGCGGTCAGCTCCTCGCCCGCGGCGACGACGGCGGGATCGTCGACGGACGTGCCCGCCCGGAGCACCGCCACGAGGTTGGGCGTCCCGGCGTCGAACTCCTCGGTCAGCAGGGTGGCGGCCCGGGTCGATTCCGCCTCGGGATCCTCGAAACCGCCCGAGACGAGACGGTCGGCCACGCCGCCGCCGACCGCGCCGGCGATGCCGAGGAAGACCAGGCTGGCCGCGAGCACGATCCACCGCCGACGGACGAGCTGTTCGGGGAGGGAGGTGGCCACGGCGCACTCCTGAACGGAGGTAAGTTAATGCGACTAATCTAGCGCCACCACGTCCCCGCGGTCAACCAGCGTCCTCGTGGGGGAGGACCGGCCGCCAGGACACGACGTAGGCCTGCCCGTCGGGAGCCTCCAACGGGCGGGTCGGTCTGCCGGCGAACGTCGCCACCGCGGCCTCGATCGGTGCCCCGTCCACGACGACCGTGGCGGGATCCTCGACGCTCGCGGTGGCCGCCCTGTCCGGAACGGGCAGGCTCTCGGGCCAGGGATCGGTGGGGACTTCCGGCGAGGCCGGGCGGGTGACGAACAGGCGGCCGCGTTCCGGCAGCCACCGTCCGCCCTCAGTGTGCGCGCGTCCGGCGAGCTGGTGCAGACGTTCGGCGACCCTCTCGACCGGCTCCGGGTACCGGACCATCTCGAGCCCGAGCGCGTAGGCGCTGAGGCGGTGCTCGCCTCCGTCGAGGTGGACCGTGATCGCGGTCGCGTCCGCGTCGACCACCTGGTCGGCTCCGCTGATCGCTGCGACGGTCGGGGAGAAGCGCCCGAGGTCGGCGTCGGCCAGATCCCGGGTCAGCCGCTGCACCTCACGCTCGGTGAGCTCCATCCGGGAGAACGCGCCGTCGTCGCGTTGGGCGAGGACGGTGCCGCCGGCGTACACCACGACCTCGGGAAGCCGGGTCAGCTCGTACTCCTGCGGGACGAGGCTGCGGACGCGCTCGAGCATCGCGACCGGGGCGCCGGGATCGACATCCGCGAGGATGTCCTCGTCGGGCGCTCCACCCGAGCCGCAGCCGGCCATGAGCACGGCGAGGGTCACCCCCAGCACCGTCAGCACCGCTCGCGTCATCGGTCGCGTCGTCGGTCGCGTCACGCCTACGGGCTCCGTTCCCCTCATGGGCTCCCTCCCTCCACCGGGTCGGACGCGACGACGCCGGGTTCGGTTTCAGGCTCGGAGGCCAGGACGCCGGAGGGGTGTGCCGCAGCACCGTTAGCGCGCCATCTCGCGTTCCTCGGCCCACTTGTCCTCGTAGTGGCTCGCCTTGCCGTCGAGCATCTCGAGGAACGCCGCGAGCTCCTGCCGCTTCTGCTCGGCCTCCGCATCGAGCCCCTCGACCTCGAACACGCCCCACTTGCGCAGCAGCGGCCAGACCACGTCGTCGTGGTGCCGGCGGAGGTCGTAGATGCCTGCCTTGGCGATCTCGATCGACATGGACCGGAAGTCGTCCATCACCGCCCCGGGCATCTCGAAGCGCATCACCTCGTCGGCGATCGCCCGGACCGCGGCCGACGGGTAGGCCTCGAGCGCGGCGCTCATCATGTCGCGGTAGAAGACCATGTGCAGGTTCTCGTCGGTCGAGATGCGCGCCATGATCCGATCGGCCACCGGGTCGCCGGAGAAGCGGCCGGTGTTGCGGTGGGAGATGCGCGTCGCCAGCTCCTGGAACGCCACGTACGCCATGATGTGCAGCGTGTCCTTGTCGTCGGTCTCGTAGCCCTCCTGGGTGACCTGCATGCGGCCGCGCTCGAGCTTGACCGGGTCCTCGTTGCGGGTGACCACGAGGTAGTCGCGCAGCACGATGGAGTGGCGGCCCTCCTCGGCCGTCCAGCGGTGCACCCAGTTCATCCAGGGGGAGTCCGGGCGGCCGAAGTGGTCGTAGACGATGCGGTGGTAGCTGGGCAGGTTGTCCTCGGTGAGCAGGTTCACGTAGAAGGCGGTGCGTGCCACACCGTCGAGCCGCGGCTGGTCGGGGGTCCACGGCTGCTTGTCGAAGTCTTCGCCCACGGAGTACGGGACGTACTCGTGCGGGAACCACTCCTCGGCCATGCCCAGGTGTCGCTCCAGGAGCTCCTCCGCGACGGGTTCGAGCTCTCCCAGGACGTCGATGTCGTTCAGTACGGATGTCGCGGCCATGCGTTCCCTCCTCGTCCGCCGGTTGGAAACCTACGCTACCGTAACCTACGGAACCGTAGGTTGTGCCGCGACCCGGTCAGGTGGCCGGGGCAGCGGCCGCGACACGGGCGGTCTGCGCGATCCCGCCCGTGAACACCGCGTCCGGTTGGAAGACGTCGTAGCAGCGCCGCTCGACCATCATCGTGAGCTCCGCCTCCCCGCCGGGTTGCAGTTCGCCGCCGGCGATCGGCACGCGGGAACGAGCGGTGAGCGTGGCGAGATCGTCGTAGGCGTCCATCGCCAGGGGTTCCTCGAGCCACGCGATGCCCAGCTCGGCGCAGAGATCGGCGAAGCGGCTCGCGCGCTCCAGGTCCCATCGCGGTGCCGAACCGATCGCCGCGACCCGCCACCCCTGGTTGGCGTCCACCCCCAGCTGGATCCGGTCGCCGACGGCCTGGGCGACCGCCCGCACCTGTGCCGCATCGGACCGCTCGTCCTCGTGGACGCGCAGCTTCACCGTCGAGAACCCCTCGGCCGCCCGGGCCTCCACCTCGGCGATCCGTTCGGTCGGACCCTTGACCTCCCCGGTGGAGGCGTACAGCGGCACCGACTGGGGCGCGTCGTCGGTGAACAGGCGCCACACCGGGACGCCGCGCCGCTTGGCCTTGACGTCCCAGAACGCCGGCTCGATCCACCAGTTGCGCCATCCCAGGTAGGTCATCTCGCGCAGCCGCTGCTGGACCCCGTGCAGGTCGGTCGCGCGGTCCCGAAGGTCCGGGGAGCGGGGCTGCCCTGGCGGTCGCCTCGTGGTTGGGTCGTGTCCGTGGGCACAGAACATCATGAGCCGCCGACAGGAGCGCATCACGTGCCGATCCACGCCGCCCCTCGCATGCGCAGGCGCCACCGATGAGGGCCCCGCCGGTCGAGCCTCCGGCATGGCTGCGCACGGGTGCGGACCTCGCGTGGCGCCTGCTGCTGATCGCCGGGCTCGCGTACGTGGTCGTCTGGCTGGTGGTGGAGCTCGCCATCGTGACGGTCCCGGTGATGGTCGCCGCCATCCTCACGACCCTCTTCGAGCCACCCGCGACGTGGCTGGAGGATCGCGGCCTGTCCCGCGGCGTCGCTTCCGCCATCGTGGTGGTCGGCGGCGTGCTCACCCTCGCGGGACTGACGACCTTGATCATGGCGCGGTTCGTCGCCGCCGCGCCGGAGCTCGGACGGTCGCTGGGACAGGCGTACGACCAGGTCCTGAACTGGCTGTCCACCGAGCCGTTCGGCCTGTCTCCCGAGCAGGTGCGCTCGTGGGTCGGCGGAGCGATCAGCGGTGGTTCACCGGGGGAAGGAGCGGCCGGTGGCGCGGCCAGCAGCGTCCTCTCCGGCACGCGGGCGCTCCTCGAGGTCGTCGCCGGATTCCTGCTGATGCTGGTACTGCTGTTCTTCTTCGTGAAGGACGGCCCGGAGCTGACGGACTGGCTGATCCGTCGCACGCCCGAGGGTCACCGCGAGGTGGTCCTGCGCCTCGGTCGCCGGACCTGGGACGTGCTGTCGCGGTATCTCCGGGGCGTCGGGATCGTGGCCGCGGCCGACGCGACCGGGATCGTGATCGGGCTGTTGATCATCGGTGTCCCGCTGGTTCTGCCGCTGGGCGTCCTGGTCTTCCTGGGCGGTTTCGTGCCCGTCGTGGGCGCCACGGTGGCTGGGGCGGTCGCGACAGTGGTGGCGTTGGTGAGCGGCGGAGTCGTCGACGCCGCCCTGACCCTGGGTCTGGTCGTCGTCGTCCAGCAGGTCGATGCCAACGTCCTCCAACCGGTCGTGATGGGCCACGAGGTCCCGCTTCACCCGGTGATCGTGCTGGTGGCCGTGACGGCCGGGGCGACGTTGTTCGGTATCCCCGGGGCGATCCTCGCCGTGCCGATTGCTGCCGTCGTGTCGGCGGTCGGCAACGAGCTGCGCCTCATGAACGTGGAGGATCGGCAGGGCGAGGTTCTCGCCTAGATCATCCGGGAGTCGTCCGGCGGCTGGTCTGGCTCCAGTTCCGGCATCTCGATCACCGCGTCAGACGCGCGTGACCGCTCGATCAAGGCCGCGACCGCGTCCTCGACCCCCGCGATGTAGGCGTCGGGACGGTCGAAGAGGTGCGACTGGCTCCGCAGTTGCGCTCGGACGTCGTCCAGGTCGCTGTCGCTCAGCAGGTACTTCATCTGCCCCCCGTCATCAGGACCAGACACCGTAGAGGGTCGTTCGTCTCACCGAACGCCTTGCCGAACGTCGTGCGGACACTGTCCGACGACAGCGAGAGGGTCAGCGGCGTACGATCTTCGACGCCGTGCGCACCAGGTTCACGGTGCGGTCGAGGATCGCTGCCGGGATGGCGACCAGCACGTTGCCCGGAGGGGTGTCGGGTGACAGCGGATGAGGGCGTTCGGCCGCCGTCCCCCAGGCCTGCTGCATGGCACCCCCGAGTCGGCGCCGCCTCTCCTCGTCGAGCGTCTCCCGGACCTGAGGCAGCAGCTCCTGTTCCTCCTCCTCGACGTGGTGCCGCACGGTCTCGACAAGGACCTTGACCTTGGCGTCGAAGCGCGCCTCGTCGGAGGTCATGTGGTCGAGCTCCCACAGCAGCACCTCGACGACGTGGTGCTCCTCGAGGTCCTCGTTGACCTCATCCTCGAGCGCGGGGACCTCCCGGGCGACGGTCGGGTAGAAGATCTGCTCCTCGATCTCGGCATGTCGGACCAGGTTCGTGATGATGTCACGGACGAGATCGTCCTTCTTCTGGCTCGGTCGCGACGAGATCTCCTCGAACCGCTGGAACAGCTGCTCGATGTCCCGGTGCTGCGCGATCAGCAGTTCCACCGCGTCAGGCCCGAGATCGGCGCGTCGCAGCGCGTCCGCGAGTTCCTCCTTCGTCATCTCGGAACGGCCGTCGATCTCGCGCTCCTGGGCGAGGTCGTACAGCTCCTCGCGTGTCATGGCTTCGTACTTGGTGGTCATCGTTCGCGGTGTCATGGTCCCCCCGACGGATGGATTGTGGATGGATGTGCGTGTCCTCGACAGGCCAGCCACGGTACGGACGTGATGCCGCTGCTCGTCGGGCGGGTACCGCACACCGATCACGGTTCGTTCGGCGGGTGGCCACTCGACGAGCGCGTATGGGTCACCGTGCTCGGTGGTGATGACCCGTCGAGTGGCAGCTGGGTTGCGTATCTGCGGCTGAGCTGCCACTCGACGGGTCGGCGGGGTCGGTGGCGCCGGGTTGGTGGGGCGGGGTCAGCGGGGGCGGACGCCGCTGGTGGGGCGCGCGGTGCGCGGGTCCTCGGGCCAGTGGTGCTTCGGGTAGCGCCCACGCATCTCCGAGCGCACCTGCGGGTAGCCGCGTTCCCAGAACCCGGCGAGGTCGTCGGTGACCTGCACGGGACGCTGGGCCGGGGACAGCAGTCGCAGCACGACCCGCACGCGCCCGCCGGCCACGGTCGGCGTGGCGGTCGCCCCGAACATCTCCTGCACACGGATCGCGAGGACCGGGACCTCACGGCTGCCGTAGTCCAACCGGATGCGCGAACCGCTCGGCACCGTCAGGTGGGTCGGAGCGAGCTCGTCGACGGTGGCGAGCTGGGCCGGCCCGAGCAGCGCTCGGAGCGCATCCATCAGCGGGACACGGCGCAGGTCGGAGCGCCGCCGTGCGTTCAGGAGGAAGGGTGCCAGCCACGCCTCCAGGTCCTCGAGCAGCGCTGCGTCCGACAGGTCGGGCCAGGTCCCGCCGCCGAAGATCCGGCGGAGGAACATCACCCGTTGACGCCACTCCCGGGCGGCACGGGTCCACGGCAGCAGCTCGAGACCTTCGCGGCGGATGCCCTCCAGCAGCGCGGCCGTCGTCTCCTCGCGCGGTGGATCGGCCAACGGGGAGGTCTTGAGGACCAGCTCGCCGATCCGCTGCCGGCGCTCGGCGACCACCTCGCCGGTCTGTTGGTCCCAGGCCACGACCTCCTCGTGCACGATCCGGTCGCCGAGTGCCAGCTCGATCGCATCGGGATCGATCGCCGCGGCCAGGTGGATCCTGGCCTCCTGCCGACCGCGATCCACGTCGGCGACGACCAGGTGGTTCTCGCCGGCCAGCACGTCGGTCTCGGGGAGCGACGCCCCACGGCCGTTCGCCAGTGTGAACGCACCCCGTTGGTCGCCGCGTCGCTTGGCGATGCGGTCGGGGTAGGCGAACGCGAGCACCAGTCCGGTGTGCTCGATCGGTGGTTCGGTGCGGTCGACGCCGAGTTCGCGGCGCAGACGTTGGGCCTGCTGCCGAGCGCGGTGCAACGTCCCACGGCGCAGGCGCGCGCCCCGCGGGGGCTGCCCGCCCCGGAGGACCCGGACCCGGATCCCCAGGTCCGCGGACGGATGCTCGTACGAGGTGATGAGGACGTCGCGGTCGGCCAGCAGCGCCGCGAGCTCAGCCCCGAGTCCCCCGAGATCGAGCTCGCTCGCGCGGACCATCGCGTGGCCGAGCCGCGGGTGCACGGGCAGCTCTGCGAGCTGCCGGCCGTGATCGGTGATGCGTCCGTCCCCTTCCAACGCCTCGAGCTCCTGCAGCAGGTCGACCGCGGCGCGGTAGTGGCGTTCCGGGGGTGGATCGAGCAGCCGCAGCTCGTCCGGGTCGTCCGCGCCCCACCTCGCGATGTCGAGGGCGAACCCGGTCAGGTCGGTCTGTGCGATCTCCGGCGTCGGGTGAGCGTCCAACGCGTGGTGCTCGGCGTTGGACCAGAGGCGGTAGCAGACGCCCGGGGCGGTGCGCCCGGCACGTCCGCAGCGCTGCTCGGCGTCGGCCTGCGACACCGGGACAGTCTCGAGACGTGACATCCCTGTGCCCGGGTCGAACCGCGGTTCGCGGCTGAGACCCGCGTCGACCACCACCCGGACCCCCTCGATCGTCAGGCTGGTCTGCGCGATGTCGGTCGCCAGCACGACCTTGCGTGTCCCCGGCGGCCCCGGGTCCAGCGCCCGGTCCTGCTCGTCGGGTGGCAGCGCTCCGTACAGGGGAGCGATCACGACGTCGCGGGGCGTGGCGTCACCCAGGTCGCGGGCCACCCGCCGGATCTCGCCGGCGCCGGGCAGGAACACCAGCACGTCGCCCTCGTCGGTCTCGTCGAGCGCGGTCCGCACGGCGTCCACCGCATCCGGCTCGATGCGCGCCGTCCGCCGGGCTCGGGGGAGGTGACGCACCTCCACCGGGAACAGCCGGCCTTCGCTGCGTACCAACGGGGCGTCGTCCAGCAGGGCGGCGACGCGCTCGCCCTCGAGGGTCGCCGACATCACGCCCACGCGGAGATCCGGACGCAGCGCCTCCCGCGACTCCAGCGTCAGGGCCAGTCCCAGGTCGGCGTGGATGCTGCGCTCGTGGAACTCGTCGAACAGCACGGCGCTGACACCCTGCAGCGACGGGTCGCGTTGCAGCCGACGGGTCAGGATGCCCTCGGTGATCACCTCGATCCGTGTGCGGTGCGACACCTCGCGCGCGTCGCGAGTGACGTACCCGACCGTCCCGCCGACACGCTCGCTCCGGAGCTGGGCCATGCGGCGGGCCCCCGCCCGGGCAGCGAGGCGGCGGGGTTCGAGGACCAGCACCCGCCCGTCGTTCCAGTCGGCGTCGAGCAGCGTCAGGGGCACGAGCGTCGTCTTGCCGGCTCCCGGCGGTGCTTCGAGGACGACCAGCCCGGCCTCCTGCAGCGCGGAAGACACGTCCGGCAGCACCGCACGGACGGGGAGGTCGGCGCTGGAGGGCATCGCCCCGGACGCTAGTTGACCGTGGGAGGTCGTCCGTGACTTGCGGCGGACCGTGGACGTCCGTCGTCCGTGACTCGCGGCGGACCGTGGACGTCCGTCGTGCCGGGTGCGTGCGCCGACTGCGTTAGGTTCGACAGCACGCGGACGAGGAGGAGCAACATGGGCTCGAACAACGCCGATCTGGAGGTCTCGAGTCCGGCGTTCGGATGGGGCGGGCAGATCCCCACCGAGCACGCCAAGGAGGGCGACGACGTGTCCCCGCCGCTGCAGTGGAGCGGCCTGCCCGACGGCACCCGGCAGATCGCCGTGATCTGCCACGACCCGGACGCCCCGCTCCCGCGCGGGTTCACCCACTGGGTCGTCTACGGCATCCCCGCCGACGCGACCGCCATCCCCGGCGGTGGAGGTGGCCATTTCGTGGAGGGCATCAACGACTTCGGTGACGAGGGCTACGGCGGACCGCAACCACCGGAGGGTCACGGCACCCACCACTACTACTTCTGGGTCTACGCGCTGGACACCGAGCTGGACCTGGACCCGGGGCTGAGCCGTGCCGACCTGCTCGCTGCCATCTCCGATCACATCATCGAGCAGAACCGGTTGGTCGGGACCTACGAGCGGTGATCTGAGCACGTCATGTCACGACACCCCCGGGTCGAGCGCCGGGGAGCGGACTGACCGGTGGTCATGCCCGGGCTGCCGTGGGTCCGAACGGACGGTCGGGCGCCGCGCACGCGTCGTAAGCTGACACAGAAGCATCAGCACCATCAGGACCATCAGCACCATCAGCAGCAGGAGGTGCGTCACATGGCCGACCGAGTCACCGAACGCGTGCACGTCGACGCGGGGGGCCGCAGTTGGGCGCCTGCGCAGATCCTCGCGCTGGTCATCGGCGTGGTCTTCGTCGTCCTCGGGGGGGTGGCGCTGCTGCGCACCGGCATCCAGGCGGACACGATCCTCGCACCGACGACCACGGTGGCCGGCCTGGCCTACACGCCGCTGCTGGCGATCATCGAGGTGGTCTTCGGCCTGATCCTCATGGCCATGGGAGCCTTCCCCGGCGCGTCGGACGGGATCGTCTTCCTGGGACTGCTCGCGCTGGCGTTCGGGCTGCTGCTGGTGATCGAACCGGCGGCGTTCCAGGACTCCATCGCGGCGGGGCGGGCCCACGGCTGGTTCTACGTCGTCACAGGCGGGCTCGCCGCGCTCACCGCGTTTGCCACCCCGTCCGTCGCGCGACGCGTGACGACCCGGCGCGTCGAGGAGCGCGAGCCGCAGGACCGTCCACGACGGGAGCCGCGGACCGACGACACCCAACCGCGAACCGACGACACCCAGCGCATGGATCCGCGTGACCGCGAGAGCTCCTGACCGTCCGATCGGCGTGACCGGCGGATCGGGCCGGCGGGGCCGGTCCGGGGACTCCGGTGGACCCGGTGACGCGAGCCTCTCGCGCTCGGAGGCGTTCGTACGCGACACTGGTAGTCGTCGTCGTCGAGGAGTGTCGTAGATGCCGAGAGCGATCTGGAGCGGCTCGATCAGCTTCGGGCTCGTGAACGTGCCGGTGAAGCTGTACTCCGCGGTCTCCAGCCGGAGCCTGGGTTTCCACCAGCTCGTCGAGGACGAGGACGGCTACGCACGCGTCCGGCAGAAGCGGGTCTCCGGTCGCACGGGAGAGGAGGTCCCGTACGACGAGATCAAGAAGGGCTACGAGCTGTCGCCCGGGCAGTACGTGGTGATCGAACCCGAGGAGCTCGATGCGCTGGACCCCGAGGCCAGTCGCACGATCGACATCGAGGACTTCGTCGACCTCGACGACATCGATCCGGTGTTCTACGACCGCCCGTACTACCTCGGCCCGGCCAACGACGCCGCGTCGAAGCCCTACCGCCTCCTCGTGGAGGCCATGAAGGACACCAACAAGGTGGCGATCGCCCGCTTCGTGATGCGCTCCAAGCAGTACCTGGCGGCGATCCGGGCCAAGGACGGGGCGCTGGTCCTCGAGACCATGAACTACGCCGCCGAGATCGCGGACGCCGACGAGGTCGAGGGGATCCCCGCCCCGGAGGACGTCGAGATCAAGGACCGCGAGCTCGAGATGGCCAAGCAGCTCGTCGAGTCGCTGTCCACCGGGTTCGAGCCCGAGAAGTACGAGGACACCTACCGTGCGCGCGTCCTCGAGCTGATCGAGAAGAAGGCGGCGGGTGAGGAGATCGCCGTCGAAGCCGAGGTCGAGGAGGCCGAGAAGGTCGTCGATCTGATGGCGGCGCTGGAGGAGAGCATCGACGCCGCCCAGCAGCGCAAGGAGGCCGGCTGATCGCGACGGCGAGGGATCCCCAGCGGACCGCGGTCGCCGTCGGCGGTCGCGAGCTGTCGCTGTCCAACCTCGACAAGGTGCTGTACCCGAGCGTCGGGTTCACCAAGGCGCAGGTCATCGACCACTACACGCGTCTGGCCGACGTGCTGCTGCCGCACCTGGGCGGTCGCCCCGTGACGCTGAAGCGGTACCCGGACGGGGTCGCGGGGGAGTTCTTCTACGAGAAGAACTGCCCCGGCCACCGCCCGGGCTGGGTGACGACCGCGACGGTCGAGACCACCAGCTCCCGGTCGCGTTCCTGGTCAAGTTCCGGGGCGCGTTCGGGGGCGGACCGGGCCAGCATCGACTTCTGCGTGATCGACGACCTGCCGAGCCTGGTGTGGGTGGCCAACCTCGCGTCGATCGAGCTGCACCCGTACCTGCACCGGGGGACCTCCCCGGACCGTCCGACCACGGTGGTCTTCGACCTGGACCCCGGGGAGCCGGCAGGCCTGGTGGAGGCGGCGCAGGTGGCGCTGCTCCTGCGTGAGGTGCTCGAGGGGCTGGACCTCGTGAGCGTCCCGAAGACGTCCGGGGGGAAGGGCATGCAGGTGTACGTTCCGTTGAACACCCCGGTGACCTACGAGCGGACCGGGGCGTTCGCCAAGGCGGCCGCCCAACTGCTGGAGCGCGACCACCGGGACGAGATCACCGCCAACATGCGCAAGGACCTCCGGCGCGGGAAGGTCCTCATCGACCACAGCCAGAACAACCGACACAAGACGACGGTCGCGGTCTACTCGCTGCGCGCACGTGAGGAACCGACCGTGTCGACCCCGGTCACCTGGGCGGAGGTCGAGGACGCGGTCGATGCGGACGACGCCGACCGTCTGACCTTCCGCAGCGGCGAGGTCGTCGCACGTGTGCGCGATCGGGGCGACCTGTTCGCGGCGGTCGAGGAGCTCGAACAGGGGTTGCCCGTCGCGTGACCGGTCGGCCACCTCCCGGTTAGGGATGGGCCGGTGTCCTCCGGCACACTGACGCGTGAACGACCAGATCTGTGCGTGAGCGACCAACCACGAGGGAACCAACCATGCCCAACACCACGTCACCAGTCGGCAGGATCGTCGACGCGGCGAAGCGGATCGTCGACGCCGTCACGCCCGACGACGCCGCCAGCAACGACAAGCGGGGGCCGATTCCCGCGACCGCGCCTCCGGGACTGAAGAAGGCCGGCGACGCGGCCAAGCACGTCGCCACCACGACCGCGAGGACCGCCAGGGACGCGGCCACGAAGACGGCCAGGACCGCCAAGGGCGCGGCCGGGGCGACCGTCGACACCGCACGCCGGGCGGCTGGTCGCGCCGGCAAGACCGCACGCGAGGGGGCGAAGAAGACCCGCACGACGGCCGACACCGCGCGCGAGGAAGCCGAGGCCGGCAAGCCGGGCCGGGGCGTCTCGTACGAGGAGTGGACGAAGGCCGATCTCTACGAGCGTGCACAGGAGTTGGACATCTCCGGTCGTTCATCGATGAACAAGGGCGAGCTGATCGACGCGCTGCGCGACCACAGCTGACACTCCTGCTTCAGCAGCGGAAGGGGATCCGGGTCCGAACGGGACCCGGGTCCCCTTCCGGTGAGCCCGTCCGCGCGTACCGTCAGAGGTCGCCTCGACGACGGTGTGGCCCATGGTTCGACGCGGGATGTCCCGTGCGATCGCGACGGTGACGGCCGCGCTCGTCCTGGTCGGTCCGCCGGCCGGCTCGGCGGCTGCGGCACCTGAGGGTGGCTCGACCGGTCCCGAGACCCGCTGGGCGGAACTGCTGCAGAGTCATCCGGCGTTGATGGCCGTCCGCGTCGAGGCCGATGCGCTGTCGGTCGCGGCCGGAAGACGGGCGGCCGATTCGGCGCACGATGTCCGGTGGGTCGAGGACGCGCTCCTCGCCAGCGAAGACGCCCTGTTCCAGGCGGAGGTCGAACGCGACCGCATGTCCGCACGACGTGACGCCGCGAGCCGTGTGCTCGCCCGGGCGCAGCGGGAGCTCGACCGGTACCGGCGTCGGATCGATGATCACGCGGCCACGATCTACAAGCACGGACCGCCGGCGCTCGGTCCGATCGAAAGCCCGCTCCGGTCGGGTTCGCCAGGAGACTTCGTGCGTCGTCACCGCATCTCCGAGGCGGTGCTCATCCAGGACGACGTGGGGGTCCGCCGTGCGCACGGGATCCACGAGCGCGCAGCCGACAGGCACCGCCGGACGGTCCGGCAGGCCGACGTCGCCCGGGCGGGATCCCTCGTCGAACGTCGCAACGAGGTCCTGGCCCGGGCGGAGGAGGAGCTCGAGGAGGCCTATCCCTACCTCGACGATCCGCCCGACCCTCGGCCGACGACCCTCCCGCCGTTGTCCG
>CAZHZQ010000053.1:0-11958 GCA_964537235.1 uncultured Actinomycetota bacterium
GACCGGCCTGCCGTCATGCCCGCTGCCCCTTCCTCATCCGAACGTTCGTTCGGACTGTAGCCGACCGCAGTGACATGTCAAACACGTCATCCACCACCCTGTGGAAAGCATCAGCGTCACACGCCCGACTGTCGCGAGATGTTCACCGGCACGTCCAGCTCTCGCGCGCAGTCCGGACACACGACGAACTGGAGCCGTCGACCACGAGAATCGAAGTGGACGGCGTAACTGTCCCAGACGCGGAACGACCGTCCACAACGGGTACACGCCCAGAAGTCGGAGGGAGTTCGACCTCCGAGATCCATCGGTGTGATCTCATGGATCGCCAAGCGATCGATGCCCGACGAGAACTCAACATCCGACGTCATGGAGCCTCTCCAGATCACAGCACGCGCGAACGGACGTGAACGCGGCGCCCCACATCACGTCGCTTCTCAGCGAGCAGAAGTGGAGTTGCCCTCGCACGTCCTTCATGGGTCACTACGGGTTTGCGCCCAATCTGGTTACGGGTGGATCCGTCCGTTGGACTTCGATCGAGGTTCAACGTCGTCCGAGCAGCAGGAGACCCACGATCACTCGCAGCCGTGCCCGTCCCGGTCGCCGTCCAGCCCGTGGGGATCACCGTGCGCGTGGTCGACCTCCACCCCGTTCGGGCACTTCTCCCGGATGTCGGGGCAGTTCAGGTCCCCCACCTCGGCAGCCCTCAGCAGGTCGATGCTCTGCAGCAGGGTCCAGGGCCGATACCGCCCGCCCCACTAGTACCCGAGACTGGCGTCAGATGGTGATACCGAACGTCATCACGAGTCCCACGATGATGAGGTAGATCGCGACGATGTAGTTGAGCAGCCGCGGGACGATCAGGATCAGGATCCCGGCGAGCAGCGCGAGGATCCCCGGCAGCGTCAACGTCACGTCGGCCTGGACGTCCTGTGCGAGAACCAGTAGCTGGTACATCACGTCTTTCCTCTCCGTGGGGCCCCTGTCGCGGCGCCGGCGGCTGCCTGACAGGTCCACGGTGTCGCACCGCAGGCCGTCGTGGGGCCTTCGCGACCGACCGTTCGTCGGGGACCCCGGCGTGAGGCCGGGTTACCTGTGAACGGACGTCAAGCGCCGGAGACATGGAGCAGCGGATGTCGGGCCACGGCGACCACGCCGGTGCCGGCCACGGGGGCGGTCACGGCGGTCACGGCGATCACGGCGACCACGCCGCGGTCTTCCGCGAGCGGTTCTGGCTGTCGCTGGTCCTGTCGGTCCCGGTGGTGTTCTACAGCCGCATGATCCAGGAGTGGTTCGGCTACTCCGCCCCGACCTTCCCCGGCTCCGGATGGATCGCACCCGTCCTCGGCACGGTCATCTTTCTCTACGGAGGTTGGCCGTTCCTGACGGGCGCCGTCCGGGAGGCACGCGCGCGGCAGCCGGCGATGATGCTGCTGATCGGGATGGCGATCACGGTCGCGTTCGTGGCCAGCGCCGCGTCGTCGCTGGGGGTGTTCGACCTCGAGTTCTGGTGGGAGCTCGCGTTGCTGATCGACGTCATGCTGCTCGGCCACTGGATGGAGATGCGCGCGATCGGTCAGGCGCGTGGCGCGCTGGAGGCCCTGGCCGAGCTGCTGCCCGACGAGGCTGAGCGTGTCACCGCAGGTGGCGGCACCGAGGCCGTCAGGATCGCGGACCTCCAGCCCGAAGACGTCGTCCTCGTGCGCCCCGGCGGGCGCGTCCCCGCCGACGGGCAGATCGTCGACGGGCAGGCGGAGATCGACGAGTCGATGATCACCGGGGAGTCCAGACCGGTCGCCAAGGAGGAGGGCGACCAGGTGGTCGCCGGCACGGTCGTCGCGGATTCCGCGATCCGTGTCCGCGTCGACGCGGTCGGTGACGACACCGCCCTGGCCGGCATCCAACGGCTGGTCCGTGAGGCTCAGGAGTCCGGCTCCCGCGCCCAACGGCTGGCCGACCGCGCGGCCGCCTGGCTGTTCTACGTCGCCGTGGCGGCGGCGGTCGCCACGTTCGCGACCTGGACGGGGATCGGACAGGTCGACCAGGCCACGGTGCGCACCGTGACCGTGCTCGTGATCGCCTGCCCGCACGCCCTGGGCCTGGCGATCCCGCTGGTGGTCTCCATCGGCACCTCGGTCTCGGCGCGCAACGGGATCCTCGTCAAGGACCGGCTGGCGCTCGAACGGATGCGCGAGGTCGACGTGGTGCTGTTCGACAAGACCGGGACGCTCACGGCCGGGGAGCACGCGGTCACCGACCTGGCCGCCGGCGACGTCGACGAGGACGAACTGCTCCGGCTGGCCGCCGCGACCGAGGCAGACAGCGAGCACCCGCTCGCACGGGCGATCGTCCGACGTGCCCGTGAGCGGCAGGTCGACGTACCTCGGGCAGAGGGATTCGAAGCGATGGCCGGCCGGGGCGTGCGCGCCCGGGTCGACGGCGCGACCGTCGAGGTCGGCGGGCCGGCCCTGCTGCGCGAACAGGATGCCGGGGTCCCCCCGGAGCTGAAGGATGACATCGACCGGTGGGAGGAACGGGGCGCGGCCGTCCTGCACGTCCTGCGCGACGGGTCGGTCATCGGAGCGTTCGCGCTGGAGGACCGGGTGCGCGAGGAGTCCCGCGCCGCGGTCGACACGCTGCACGAACGCGGCATCGAGGTGGCGATGATCACCGGCGACGCGCGGCAGGTCGCCGACGCCGTCGCCGCGGACCTCGGCATCGACGAGGTGTTCGCGGAGGTGCTGCCGGAGGACAAGGACGCAAAGGTCTCCGAGCTCCAGGACCGCGGTCTCGAGGTCGCGATGGTGGGCGACGGGGTCAACGACGCCCCGGCCCTGGCCCGGGCGGACGTCGGGATCGCGATCGGCGCCGGCACCGACGTCGCGATCGAGTCGGCCGGGATCGTGCTGGCCTCCGACGACCCACGGGCGGTGCTGTCGGTGATCGACCTGTCGCACGCGTCGTACCGCAAGATGCTCCAGAACCTGGCGTGGGCGGCCGGCTACAACGTCTTCGCGATCCCACTCGCGGCCGGCGTGCTGGCCGGCGTCGGGTTCGTGCTCCCGCCCGCGGTCGGGGCGCTGCTCATGAGCGCGTCCACCGTGGTGGTGGCGCTGAACGCGCAGCTGCTGCGGCGTGTCGACCTGGACCGTCCGGCGCTGGCCACCACCTGAGACGTCAGGTCTCGTCGAGCCGGTCGACCAGCAGGCGGGCGGCGCGCCAGACGAGGTAGAGCACCAGCAGCGACAGCAGCACGGCCGCAACGGACAGCTCGGGGCGCGCACCGCTGACCGCCCCACGTGCGGGCCGTGCAGCCCGTTCCCGCAGGCCCGGGTCGTGGACGCGCTCGAGGATCGCATCCAGGAGCTCGTCGGGAGGATCGGGCTGGGTGGCCTCTTCGACCGCCCCGAGCTCGCGGAGACCCTCGGCGACCGCCCGTTGTCGGTCCAACTCGTCCGCGCACTCCTCGCAGTGGTCGAGATGCCACCGCAGCAGTCGGCGGCGCCACCCCGGCAGCGTCCCGTCCACCAGACGTGGCAGGCGTGCCTGCACCCGCTCGTGCCTCCACCTCATGGTCGTCCGCTCATCGCTCGATCGCCTGTCGCAGTCTCGCGTGTGCCCGGTGCAAGCGCACCTTGGCGGCGCCCTCGCTGATCCCGATGACCTTGGCCGCCTCCCTGGTGGACAGACCCTCGATGTCGCGAAGGATCACGATGGCGCGATCCGCGGCCGACAGCTCCTCGATGGCACGCGCCACCTGCTCCGCCTCGTCGAGCTCGGCCACACGCCCCGCGGGATCGTCGTGGGAGACCGTCGCGGCCGCGCGGTCGTCGTCCTGCTCGCCGGGCAGCGCGAAGGCCCTCCAACCGGCCACCAGTCCCCTGGCCCGGCGGGTCCCCCGCTTGCGCAGGGCGGTCGCGCACACGTTGACCGTCACCCGGTGCAGCCACGTCGAGAACGCGGCCTCACCTCGGAACCCCATCACCGACCGGGTGACCCGCACGAACACCTCCTGCGTGGCATCGGCCGCGTCCGCCGGGTCGCTCAGCAGACGGAGGCACAGCCGGTGGACGTCGGCGTACGTCGCCCGTACCACTGCGTCCATCGCGCCGGGTTCGCCGCGCTGGACCGCACGCACCAGGTCCTCGTCGACATCCACCCCCACATCATCGCCCACCGGGGCGGGCCAACCCTGTAACCATCCCGGCTCGGGCGGGTCTAACCCTCTGAAGCGGGCAACGGGCCCGCCGAGCACCTGAGGAGCTCACCCATGTACCCCTTCGTCGTCATGATCGCTCTCGCCCTCGCCCTCGCCGTCGTCCAGCGCACGCTCGACGAGCTGGTGCCGATCAAGGCCCCGGCCGCGCTGACGCGGACCCTCACCGTCATCATCGCCATCGGCGTCGCCTGGCTGCTGAACTACTCCGTGTTCGTCGCGTTCGGCCAGGACCTGCGCGCGGCATGGATGCACCCGGTCGCGACCGGCCTCGTGCTGGTCGCCTTCGGTGAGTTCAGCCGCTCGATCGTGAACGCGATCGCGCACCGTGCCGGTGAGCCCCCCGTGGAGGTCGCACCGACCTTCTCGCGGGTCGCCGCCTGATCGATCCGCACGAACTCCGGAGGCCGGCCCCGGCTGGGGCCGGCCTCCTCGCTGCGCCGAGCCGGGTCGGTCCTACCGTGGTCGTGGCGACCGCGAGGGGCAACATGGTGAGGCTGTTCCTGTGCGGCGACGTGATGCTCGGACGGGGCGTCGACCAGATCCTGCCCCACCCCGGCGACCCCACGCTGCGGGAGTCCTACATCCGCGACGCCAACGGCTACGTCGAGCTCGCCGAACGGGCCAACGGCCCGATCCCGGCCTCCGTGGACTTCACCTGGCCCTGGGGACAGGCCCTGGAGGTGCTCGACGAGGCGGCCCCCGACGTCCGGGTGATCAACCTCGAGAACGCCGTCACCCGCAGCGACGACTTCGCCCCGGGCAAGGGCATCCACTACCGCATGCACCCCGACAACGTCCCCGGTGTGTCCGCGGCGGACCCGGACGTCTGCGTGCTCGCCAACAACCACATCCTGGACTTCGGCCGTTCGGGTCTGGAGGAGACCCTCGACGTGCTGTCCGGCGCGGACCTGCGCACCGCGGGTGCGGGGCGTGACCTCGACGAAGCCCAGCGCCCAGCCGAGGTCCCTCTGGAGGACGGAGGTCGCGTCCTGGTCTTCGCGCTGGGGGTCGCCTCCGGCGGCGTCCACGGGTCGTGGGCCGCGACCGACGACCAGCCGGGCCTGGCATTCCTCGCCGAACCGTCGCCGGAAGCGGCCGCCGCCCTCACCGACCGGATCGAGCGGCACGAGCGGCCGGGCGACGTGACCGTCGTCTCCCTCCACTGGGGCTCGAACTGGGGGTACGCCGTTCCCGACGCCCACATCCGGTTCGCCCACGCGTTGATCGACGGGGGCGTGGACCTCGTGCACGGCCACTCCTCCCACCACCCCCGGCCGATCGAGGTCTACCGGGACCGGCTCATCCTGTACGGCTGCGGGGACTTCATCAACGACTACGAGGGCATCTCCGGCCACGAGGAGTACCGCGACCACCTCCGGCCGGTCTACCTCGCCGACGTCGACGGCGAGACCGGGGCGCTGGCCGACCTGCGGATCATGCCGATGCAGGCCCGCAAGATGCGGCTCGAGCGCGCGAGCGCCGAGGACTGCGGCTGGCTCGGCGCCACCCTCGACCGGGTCAGCCAGGACCTCGGCACCCGCATCGTGCGTCGGGGCGACCGCGAACTGGCGGTCGAACGGAGCTGAGACACGGGCGTGGCCGTCAGACGTTCGTGTCGACGTCGCCGTCCGGGAGCAGCATCCGGAAGCTCGCGCCGCCACCGTCGCGGTCCTCGACCCAGCAGCATCCGCCGTGTGCTGCCGCGATCTCGCGGACGAGTGCCAACCCGAGGCCCGTGTTCCCTCTGCTGTCGGATCCATGCGCGAACAGATCGAAGATCGTCTGTCGGGCATCACCAGGGACGCCCGGCCCTCGGTCGTCGACGGCGACCACGATGCCGTCGGCGTTGCGGTACAGCCGGACGGTGACGTCGGTTCCGGGCGGGGTGTGCTTCACCGCGTTGTCCACGAGGTTCTCCAGCGCATGCTCTACCAGTGTCGGATCCACCGTGGCCTCGATCGGCTCGAGGTCCGCCTCGATGTCGTGGTCCGCCGCATCAGCCAGTGCGAGCGTCTCGCCCAGGAGCCCATCCAGACGCACCGGGCGCCGCCGGGGTCGTAGTGCCCCCGCTCGCAACCGTTCCGTGTCCAACAGATCGCCGACCATCCGCGTGAGCCGTCGTCCCTGGGCGATCTGACGGCCGATCATCTCACGCAGTTCGGACCCCGAGAGATCGTCGAGGTAGGCGTCGATCGTCTCGGCGTTCATCACCATCGTGGACAGCGGGGTACGCAGGTCGTGGGCGACCATGCGGAGGAACGCATCCCGCACCCGGTCGAGCTGTACGAGTTCCGTGGCGGTCTGCTGCTCACGCTCCAGCAGTTCGCCCGTGCGATGTCCCAGAGCGGCGATCAACCCGACGCCCACGACGGCGGCCACGACGACGATGAGCCAGTGGGCCGGCCAGCCCGGCTCCTGCACCTGCCACAGCGCAACCAGGTACGCCCCCGCGGCAACGACCGTCTGCGCGACCGCGACTCGAGGGGTCATGTAGTAGAAGTTGAAGGCGATCACGTAGATGAACAGGATCCCGTAGATGCCAGCGAAGGTCGGACCGGCGGCGACCACGAGCAACGCCACCAGCACACTGCCGGCGACGGCGGACGGGATGTGCACCCAGGCCGGAACGTCGATCCGTCGGCCGACGACGAGCCACGCAACGCCGGTCGCGAACCCGGTGGCCGCGATCGTCCACACGGCGTCCGGACTCCGGTGGAGATCGCCGGCGAGAAGCAGCGAACCTGCCACCGACATCCCCGCCGAGATGTACAACCAGCCGGCGACCACCGCCATCTGCCGCACGGCAGGCGTGCCAGCGTCGGAAGACACGGGTTGTCACCCCCAGGACGGGTCTCTCCCCAGACTGTCCGGGCTGGTCCGGTGTCCGCATGACCACTTGGAGTCACGACGACCGGGCAGGATGCACTAGTGGATCCAACCATGGGGCCGAACATCCGCACGGGGTACCGCAGACCAGACGTCCCAGGGGTCTTGGCGATCAGTGCCACCGCCCCGGCCGTTCGTGGGATGACCGGACGTCCCCGCCGGTGAACGCGTGTCGTTCGCCGGGGGCGGGCGGAGACGGGAACGAGCTGCTCGCGTCACGGTGGGGCTACCGCCTCGGAACGGAGACGACATGGTCACGCTGCGAACGACCCTCCGGAACGCCGCGCCGTCGACGCTGCTGAGCGTGTACCTCAGCGATCACCTCGCGGGAGCGACCGGGGGGATCGAGCTGGCTCGCCGAGCCCTGGACAACAACCGTGGCAGCGAGTTCGAGCCGTTCCTCCAAGAGCTGTTGAAGGAGGTACTCCAGGATCGCCGGGCGCTCGAACGGCTGATGAGGCACCTGGATGTGGAGGCTTCGCCACTCAAACGGGCCGCCGCGGTCTCGGTGGAGCGCATCGGTCGCCTCAAGCTGAACGGGCAGCTGGTCGGGTACTCCCCGCTGAGTCGCCTCGTCGAGCTCGAGGGACTGGCGGCCGGTGTGGAGACCAAGCTGAACCTGTGGAGGAGCCTGCGGGAGGTCCTCCCGCCTGAGGCACTGCCGGCCGGCATCGACCTCGGCACGCTCATCGAACGCGCCGAGCGGCAGCGCAAGACCATCGAGCGCCACCGACTGCGCGCCGCCGGGAACGCGCTGTCCGGAGCCGTCTCGCCCCGCGCCCCTCGAGTGTCCGGAGAGTCCAGCCAGATGGACCCAGAGGACACTCGATGAGATGAACGCGGGCAGGAGGCGGCTTCAGGTCCTCTTGACCCTCGATCACCCGGGCCGCAGGACGTGGACGGCCCCGATGATCGTGACCAGCAGGGTGAGCACGACCGATACGAACACCCCGGAGATCACCGCGATCGCACCCGAGAACGCCCACCACAGACCCCGGTACCACCGAGTGGAGATCGCCTCGGACTCGACCACCGGCACGGTCAGCGTGACCAGCACGATCAGCGCGCCCAGCAGCGCCACGGTCGCCAGCCAAGCGATGGTCCGGACGCGGTCGTGGAAGGCCCGCTGGAACTCATCGTTCACGTGACGGGTCAACCCGAGCAGGGTGAGCATCAGCGCGATGATGGTCGCCGATCCCGTCGTGATGGCGGCGGTCAGGAACAGCGCCGACTCGGTCATCGCATCGAGGAGGTGCCGGGCCTCGAGGTCGCTGTAGTACTCCCCCATCGCCCACCGGGACAGCAGGACGACCAAGCCGGTCATGACCGCCCCGGTGAAGATCCACCAGTTGCTGAAGAACCACCGCTGCTGGATGTTCGGATCGTCCGCATCGGAGCGACCTTCCGAAGCCTCCTCGCCCGAGCGGGCTCGGACCTCGGACGGGGTATCCGTCGTCATCGAACCCTGCCTCCTGGTCGCCGGTTCGCACCTCTCCGATCGCAGAACTACCGTATGTAGCCCCAACACGACGGTCAGTGAACGAACGTCGGTAGCGGGCCAGGGTCACGGTGGTCCCCGGTCGAAAGGTCATGTGAGAGTCGGCAGGAGTTCGGGGGGTGCAACGCAGAAGACCTCCACACGGTGGAGGTCGCTTCGCGAGAGCGGCCACGACACAGGGAGGCCGCATGACGGGCAGTACGTTCCTTCGTTCCTCGCTCCTTCGCTCCTCGATCGCGACGTGCGCGGCGCTGCTGTTGGTACTCGGTGTGTCCTCCGTGGCGACCGCAGCGCCCGGGCAGGACATCACGGGCGCGCAGGAGTCCTCCTCCGCCCTGACGGAGGACCCGCGGCACGAGCCGCTGCACTACGTCACCGACGAACCCCTCGCGGAACTGCACGACCCCCACGGCCCGCCGGTGCCGGAGGACTCGGTGGGGATCGGACCCGGCTCCACGCTCATCACCAACTTCTACGACCCCGTCGAGGACTCCACCTTCACGGGCATCTGCACCGCGGCCTTCATCTTCCGTGACGCGGACACCGGCAGGGTGTACCTGGGAGCGGCCGGCCACTGCTTCATGGGTGAGACCTTCACGTCGACCCACGGCGACGACGCCGACTGGGACCCGGCCGACACGCTGCGCGTGCGCGTGTGCGTCTCGACCTGCCTCGGCGGGGCGACCGGGCTGGCCTCGGCGGCGTTCGGGGTCTACCCGGGTGCGACCCGTGACATCGGCGTCGGCGAGATCAAGCTGGACTACGCGCGGGCGGGCGGCCTGGGCAGCGACTTCGGGATCGTGGAGATCCCGCCGGACCTGTTCGACGAGATCCGTACCGACATGCCGGTGTGGAACGGGCCCGGCACGTCCGACCCGAACCGCCGGGTCCAGGAAGGGGACCAGATCGTGCACTACGGGAACGGGGTCGCCGTCGGCGAGACCTTCCCGAGCAAGGGCCGTACGGGCGTCGGCGTGACCTCCAACGACCAACGGTGGCTCGCCGACCTGGCATCCAGTCCGGGCGACTCGGGATCGGCCGTCAACATCGCCACGGCCGGTGGCGACGACGTCGTGGAGGGTCACTGGGCCGCCGGCATCCTCACCCACCTCGTCGTCGGGGTCGGGATCGTGGGCGGCACGAACACCGAACGGGCGATCGCCATGGCGCAGCAGGACGCCGGCTTCCAGCTGCAGGTGGTCGACGATCCGGCCGGACTCGAGGGCGGCGGCGAGGATCCCGACCCGGCCCCCGGTCCCGAGCCCGAACTGTCGAACCTGGAGCACGTGTACAACTTCGACCCGGGTGACCACGATCCGGGACGGAGCCCGGACGTCGGGTCTGATCTCGAGTTCTTCAGCCACACCGTGCCGCTGCGGGACTACGAGACCGGGACGCTCGTCGACACGAACGGAGACCCCCTGCCGGCCGGCGAGGAGCCGGTCCTGGCCGAGCGCGACTTCGCGGTCATGGGCTCCTACCAGCGGGGCGGGTACGTGTTCGACATCACCGATCCCGAGCAGCCGCAGTTCGTGTCCCAGGTGACCTGCCGCCAGGAGCGCAACGACGTCGCGATCCGGAAGTTCACCGACCCGGCGACCGGTGAGACGCGGGTGGTGCTGGCCCTGTCGCAGCAGAGCGGCGTCCCCTGCGGCGCCAACGAGGGCAGTGGCGTCGGCGTGCAGGTGAACAGCCCGGAGGACCTGACCGGCTTCCACACCGCGACCCAGTGGGGCGGGACCGCCCCGGTCGCCGACCAGACCTCCGACCTCGTGTACGCCGGCACGGGCTGCACGCCAGCCCACTACGCCGGCCTGGACGTGGAGGGCAAGGTCGTCATCGTGGACGACAACGTGGGCCAGGAGCTGCACGACCGGTGCCAGCCCACCTACACCTTCAAGCAGAAGATGGACGCCGCCGAGCAGGCCGGTGCGATCGGTCTCGTACAGGTGGAGCGCAACGACGAGGTGTTCGCGGGCACCGCGATCGAGTCCGGTATCCCCGGGCTGGCACTGCCCAACAGCGTCGGCGCCCCGATCCGTGATGCGGTGACCTCGGGCACGGCCGTCAACGTGACCTTGGCCGCCTCGAGCGCCATGGAGATGGTCGGAACGGGTTCCGGAGGCGTCGGGGTCTTCGACATCACCGACCCGTACGCGTGGGAACCGATGTACGCGCTGCTCACCGGTCACGGTGGGGTGCACAACTTCATCTTCCACCCGACGCAGCCCTACGGGTACGCGTCGAACGGGGCGCTGCCCGGCGGGATCGACACGATCCCGATCGTCGACTTCACCGACCTCGACAACCCGGTGGTGCGAGCCGGACCGCAGACCGAGGGTGGGGTGCACGACGTCGAGTTCAGCCCCGAGGGCGACCGCGCCTACGCGGCGTCCGAGAACAACTACCGCATCTACGACACGACCGACGCGGCCGATCCCGTGCTGCTGTCGCGCACGCCCAACGTCGGCTCCTACGCCCACGGGGTGTTCCCGACGTCCGACCGGTCGCTGATGGTGACCAACAACGAGAGCCTGGTGATCGGCGGGTTCCTGGTCGAGGGCACGGGCGTCTGCCCGGGTGAGGGGCTGGCCGCCTACGACATCGAGGGCGACAAGGAGAACGCCCCGGTCGGACCCGTCGGCTACTACGCCCCCGACACCGCCGGCGACGTCGGCGGACCCTGCACCTCGCACTTCGGCCGCTTCGCCCCCGACACGCGCGTGCTGTCGATGGGCTGGTACGTCTCCGGGACCCGGATCGTCGACTGGTCCAACCCCTCGCTCCCCGAGGAGGTCGCGGCCGCCGTGATGCCGGACGCGAACACGTGGGCAGCCAAGTTCCACGAGGGACCGTACGTGTACGCCGGTGACCTCGGCCGTGGGTTCGACGTCTTCCGCTGGACCGGTGAGGGACCCGCGCCCTGGGTCACGGAGGAGGATCCGGAGCCGACGGCCGGCGTCGAGGTGTCCTGCACGGACTGCCCGACCGAGATCCGGACAGGCGAGAGCGGGACCGCCGACGTGGAGGTCCGCAACACCGGCGACGGTCAGGACACGTACGACCTGAGCGTCGAGGACGTCCCGGACGGTTGGAGTGCCACGGTCGCACCCGAGGCGGTCACGGTCGAGTCCGGCGGGAGCGAGGACGTCACCGTGACGATCGACGTGCCCCGTCGGACACAGATGGGGGACTACGAGCTCACGGTCACGGCCACCTCGTCTGTCGACCCGACCGTCACCGGCTCGACGCCGGTCCAGGTCGAGGTGCGCAAGGGTGCACCCTCCGAGCGTGGACGTTCCGGATCCGACGCGCCTGGTCGGGACGGCAGTTCCAGCGGATCCGATGGCAGCGCAAC
>CAZHZQ010000053.1:12058-14827 GCA_964537235.1 uncultured Actinomycetota bacterium
GATCCGACGCGCCTGGTCGGGACGGCAGTTCCAGCGGATCCGATGGCAGCGCAACAGGGGTGTCGGCGAGCCACGCGGGCCCGCTGCCGTCACCTGGCACCACCGCGCTCCTGGCGCTGGCCCTGATCGCCACCGTGGCCATGATGCGTCCCGCCGTCAGGCGACTCGTTCGAAGACCGCGGCCAGCCCCTGGCCCCCGCCGATGCACATGGTCTCGAGCCCCAACCTCGCCTCACGGCGGTTCATCTCCCTCAGCAGGGTCGTGAGGATCCGGCACCCGGTCGCTCCCACGGGATGTCCGAGCGAGATGCCCGACCCGTTCACGTTCAAGCGCGCGAAGTCGTCCTCGCCGAGCTCCCACTCCCGGGTCACGGCCAGGACCTGCGCCGCGAAGGCTTCGTTGAGCTCGATGAGGTCCATGTCGTGGAGGGTGAGCTCGGCCCGCTCGAGCGCAGTCGCCGCCGCGGGGACCGGGCCGAGCCCCATCAGGTGCGGTGGCACCCCCGCGACCCCCCACGAGACGAGCCGCGCGAGGGGACGCAGGCCAAGTGCGTCGGCTCGCTCACGCGACGCGACGATGCAGACGGAGGCTCCGTCGTTCTGTCCGCTGGCGTTGCCCGCGGTGACGGTCGCGTCGGGATCCACGTGGCGCCGTACCGGCCCGAGCGACGCGAGCTTCTCGAGACTGGTGTCGGGCCGGATGTGCTCATCGGTGTCGACGACGACCTTCTCCCCGCGACGTCCCTCGACGGTCACCGGGACGATCTCCTCGGCGAAGCGTCCGTCCTCCATCGCCGCCGTGGCCCGTCGGTGGGACTCGACGGCGAGTTCGTCCTGCTCCTCGCGCGGGATCGAGTAGCGCTCGCGGAGGTTCTCCGCGGTCTCCAGCATCCCGCCTTCCACCGGATGGTTCCTCCCCCCAGCCGTGACCCGGCCCCGCGCCAGACGATCCAGCAGTTCGATGTCCCCTCGCCCGCCCCACCGCAACGCCGGCGCGTAGTGCTCGACCTGGCTCATCGACTCCGCACCGCCGGCCACGACCAGGTCCGCGACCCCCGTCTGCACCCGCATCGCCGCGTCGATGACCGCCTGGAGCCCCGATCCGCACCGCCGATCCAGCTGCAGGCCGGGCACCTCGACGGGGAACCCGGCGTCCAACGCCGCCACCCGACCGATCGCCGGCGCCTCCCCGCTCGGGTAGCACTGCCCCAGCAACACGTCGTCGACCTCGGCGGGATCGACCCCGGAGCGGTCAACAAGCTCACGGATCACCGTCGCTGCCAGGTGCTGCGCCTCGACGTCCTTGAACACCCCGCCGTAGCGCCCCACCGGAGTGCGCAACGGTTCGCAGATCACGGCGTCGATCAGGAGAGACATGCGTGTGTCCTCGGTCAGCTGCCTTCGCATCGTAGTTCGTGTCCCCGCGAGGAGGTTCTCCAGGACTAGTCCGTCCTGATGGGCCGGAAAGGTCCGGTTTGACCATGGCGACGTCATCGTCCGGTTGGCACTGTTGGGTTGCACGTTGACAACCGAAGAGCGAGCAGTGAGCAGAGGCGGCCGAACGAGCACGACCTCGTAACACCTGCACACGGTCCGGACAGCGTCCGGACCCATCGAGCGGAGCGGATCGACTCGACACCTGATAGCGAGGGTGGTTGAGCCGGAACCCACTCGATGGAGGTGCGTTATGAAGAAGTACTTCGCCGCTTTCGCCAGCCTGGCAGCCCTCGTGCTGTCCGCCGGCGCCGGCTACCACTGGGGCTGAACGCCCACACATGCACGACCTGCACGACCTGAACGACCTCGCCGCCTCTGCCCACCGCTCGCTCGGGACCCGCGGCTACGATGCATGCCGCTCTCGACGTCGACGTCTGGTCCTGTTCAGATGGCGAACCGTGCACCGTTCCGGTTGTTGAACCGCACCGTCAACCGAGGGCTCAAGGCGTTGCTGCGCTCACCCCTGCACCCCGTCGCGAGCGGACGCCTCGCTCTGCTGAGCTACACCGGTCAGCGCAGCGGGAGACGCTACACGATCCCGGTGTCGTACCGACACGAGGGCGACGGGATCACGGTCACCGTCGCGTGGCCGGACCGCAAGGTGTGGTGGAGGAACCTCACCGGCGACGGCGGACCGGTGGACCTGCTGGTACGTGGCGACCACCTCATCGGGCACGCCACCGCGATCCGCGACGAGGATCAGGACGTGGTCGTGTCCATCGAGCTCGACACGCACGAGCGGTCCTGACACCGCGTCGTAGGCAGTCACGTTCTCGCGCAACTCGTAGACACCCCATCAGCGCCATCGACACCATCATCGCCGAGGACGTTGGCGAGCACCGACGCGTCGACGACGATCACCGCGTCCCGCGCTCGGCGGCGAGGTCCCGGTCCCACGCCGGCTGGACCGCACGTCCGGTCAGCGGCGGTCCGTCGGGTGCGGTGGCGTAGTCGGCGGTGCTGAAACGCCAGGGCGTGGCGCCGAAGCGTTCGATCATGAGGTTGCCGATCGCGAGACCGGGCCAGTCGAAGTCGCCGTGGTAGGCCAGTGGCGCTCCGGCGTGGGCGAGCACCGTGGAGGCGAGCTCTCCGACGAGCACACCCGCCGCCGCCCAGAGGGTCCGCCGTTGCAGCGCGGGGATCGCCTGCCGGGCCCGCTCCCGCAGATGCCGGCGTGCGCAGCAGCCGGTCGACCCCCCACTCGCGCTCGCTGGTCTTCGCTCACAGGTGAACGTCACGCTCTGCGCGAGTGCGAAGGTGTCGTCCGCTGTC
>CAZHZQ010000054.1:0-14790 GCA_964537235.1 uncultured Actinomycetota bacterium
TTGAGCTCGGCGAAGTCGAGCATCAGGCAGTGCTGGTTCGCGCGGGTGTTCTCGATGAACGCGGTCCCCTCGCGCAGCGTGTCCCCGCTGGTCTCGATCAGCCGTTCCAGCTGCGGGCGCTTGCGGGCCAGGAGGTCCGAGACGTCCGCGAGGTGGGTGAACGTCGTCGCGAGCGACCGACGGTGTTCGTTCAGCTCCTCGAGGATGATCTCGGAGCTGTCGAGCAGGCGACGGAACTGGGGGATGCCCTCGACCAGGGTCGTGTTCAGGTCCAGACTCTTGCGGTTGAGGTCCTTCAGGAGCTGGGCACGTCCGCCGACCGCCTCGGACAGCTCGTGGATCACGATCCCGAGGTCGTCGTGGTCGATCGCCTCGAACAGCTCCACCGCGGTGTCGAGCAGGACCGGGATCTCGGTCGGGTACTTGGTGGCCCTCGGTTCGATCCGCTGGCCACGCTCGGCGGGTTCCCAGCCGTCGGCGACCTCGACCTCGGACACGATGAGCTGCTCCGGCGGGGACCAGTCGGGGGGCACGGGGATGAAGTTCAGGGCTTGCTCGCCGAGCGCGGAGCGACGCAGCACCTGGATCAGCGCGTGCCGTGGGACGACCTCCGTGCCCGGGATGTCCAGGACGATCTCGACACCCTGATCGGTGAGGTTCTGTTCCTTGACCTTCCCGACCCCGGTCCCGAGGACGGTGACCTCCTGGTTGGTGAACAGGCCACCCGTCTGGGCGAGCGGGACGGTCAGCTCGTACCGGTCCTCGAGGTAGGCGCCTCCGACCCACTGGACCGCGGCGTAGACGAGCAGGACCCCCGTCAGGGTCACGATGCTCCCGAGGTTGACGACGAGGCGTCCGATCTTCATCCGGCACCCCCCTGGCCGTCCTCGGGATCGTTGTTGTACGGGCAGGTGTCGGTGTCGGGGGCGGCGGACTCGTCGCAGGTCCCGGTGCCGGGATCGTCGGATCCGGCGTCAGACCCGAAGTCGTTGGGTTCGTTCCTGGTGCGGTGACCGTCGACGCAGTCCATCCCTTGCTCGTCGCAGCGGTCCTCGCGTGTCCCCGGGGGTTGCTCGTTGGAGGTGCCCGGGTTCGGCGGGGTGCAGCTCTTGGCCGGGTTGTCGCGCATCGCGCGTTCCGCGTCCGTCCCACAGACGATCGTGTCCTGCCAGATCTGCACGAACTCGAAGAACTGGCCGTTGGCGACGTGGAGGTTGTGGCGGGGCAGGTAGGTGAGGAACCGCTGGAGCGCGCCCTGGACACCGGTGATGGCCTTGACGATGACCTCGAGCTGCGCGAAGAACTCGTCGAGCTCCTGCCGGTTCTCGCGCAGGATCTGTTCGCCGTTGACGGCCAGCTCCCGCAGATCCTCGAGAGCGTCCAGGAGGTGCTCGTCCTCCTCCATCAGTGCCCGGTTGGACCGGGCCAGCACCTCGAGCGACTCGGCGTTCACCTCGGACTGCTCGGCCAGGGTCCCCAGCCAGGCGTCGAGACTGTCCAGCAGCCGGGTGATCTCGTTGGACCTGGCGTCGAACTCGCCGAAGAAGGTCTCGAAGTCATCGAGCAGGGCCCCGAGGTTGGTGCCCTGTTCGGCGAACGTGATCGCGCCGGCGTTCACCATGGCGTTGAGTCGGTCCGCGGCGACGAAGGCCAGCAGGTCCGATCCGGTGGAGACGAGGTCCTCCAGGTCGCTCTGCACCTCGCCGGGCACGGTGCCCGAGGACAGCTGGCCCGACTCGTTGACGGGCACCAGCTCGACGGCACGCTCACCGAGGAGGCTGGTCTGCAGGACGACCGCCCTGACCTCCGAGGGCAGCCCCGTGTCCGGTTCGACCTCCATCGTCACGAGCGCCCGGTTGTCGTCCGCGAGCTCGATCGACGTGACGGTACCGACCTCGACGTCCGCGGTGAAGACGGGGGCCAGCTCGGTCATGTCCATGACGTCATCGAACCGCGCCTGCAGCTCGACCGACTCGGGACCGCCGAACGCGCACGCCGACGCCACCAGAGCCAGGACGCTGAGCAGGACGGGGAGCATACGTCTCATCGGACGACCCCCCGCAACCAGAGCGGCGGTAGCAGGTCGCCCGCCCCGCCGTCGTTCTGATCTGCCCCGTCGCCCTCGTCGGAGCCGTCGGTGGCACCGCCGTCCGCCTCGCCGTCGCCGTTCGCATCGAGGTCGCCGACCGCGTCCTCGAGGTCGCGACCCTCCTCCTCGAGCTTCTCGCGCAGCTCCGGCTGGTCCTCCAGCACCTGGGCGAGCGCGTCGGAGAGCGAGACCGTCTCCTCGGGGTTCGCGGCGTTCTCGCAGGGCAGGATCGGATCGAAGCACATCAGGCCGGGCAGCTCGTCGTCGATCGTCTCGCAGTCCGGCAGCTCGAGACGCAGGCACAGCCCCACGAGGCGGTCCCCGACCCGGTCGGCGATCAGCGGCGCGAGGTCCTGGAAGTGCTGCGTCAGCGGCAACCAGTTGTGCTCACGGTCGATCACCCGTTCGGAGTGCCGGTAGAGCTCGGCCGACCAGAACAGGAAGCGGTCGATCTGGTCGAGGTTGCGCACGGCGGTCCGCCCGAGGCTCGTGAGGGTCCCGATGTCCTCTTCGAGGTCGCCGCGGTGCTCGCCGAGGAGCCTGGCGAGCTCCTCGGTCATGCGCACGAGACCGTCGACGGCCGCGTCGATCTCCTCGCGGTCGTCCGCGAGGCTCGCCGCGACCGTGTTGAAGTTCTCGATGAACGACCCGATCTGCTCGTCGCGCGTGGCCAGGCTCTCGTTCAGGTCGGCGAGCCGGCGTGCGAGGCTGACGATCTCGTCGTCGTTCTCCTCGAGGACGTCGATCAGGACCTCGGCGTTCTCGAGCGTCACGCCGAGCTCCTCGCCGTTGCCGTCGAGCACGGTGGCGAGGTTGGTCACCAGCCGTGCGACCTCCTCCTTGGGGAGCGCCTGGAGGTAGTCGTTCAGCGAGTCCAGGACCTCGTCGAAGTCGTCCGGCACCGCGGTCCGGTCGGTGGGCAGGGTCTGCGACATGTCGTAGGTCGGTCCGCCGGTGTAGGGCGGGTCCAGCTGGATGTAACGCTCGCCCAGCAGCGCCTGGGGGATGATGACCGCCCGCACGTCCTCGGGCAGGTCGAGGTCGGAGGACAGCTCGAGCGTCGCGGTCACGGCGTCGGCTCCCTCGGGCACCGAGATGTCGGTGATGTGCCCGACGTTCACGCCCGCGACGCGGACGTCGGAACCGGAGAAGAGGTTGAACGAGGTCGGGAACTCCATCTGGAGCTCCTGTCCCCCGTCACCCAGGACCCCCGAGCACGCGGAGGCCACGAGCGCCAAAACGGCCACCAGGCCCACCATCGTCGTCGCGCGCCGCGGACCGTTCATCGGCCGACCTCCAGCGAACGCGAGAAGAGCGAACGGAACGAGTTGGACTCCTGCTGGGAGCGGCTGCCGCCACCTTCGGCGTCCTGCTCCTCGCAGGTGCGGGGATCCTCACCGAAGACCTGGTCCAGGAACTCGTCGATCGTCCCGCCGCACCCGACGAGGGCGTCGGTGCCCACGTCGCCCTGTGACTGGGCGAAGATGTTCGTCCAGTACGGGTTGTCCATGCCCTGGGGGCCGAGGCCGCCCTGGCGGGCGATGTTGGCGTACCCCTCGAACGACGCCCCGCCGTAGGCGAAGATGTGTGAGATGTCGACCTGGTGCGCGTCGATGATCTCGAGGTCCCGGTGGAGCTCGTCGAGGACGCGATCGAGCTGTTCGCGTTGGTCGGCGACCAGGTCGGCGGCGAGGTGCGAGGAACGTGCGGTCTCGACGAGCAGCCGCTCGATGTCCTGGCGGCGTTCGGCGAGCATCTCGAGCGTCGACCCGAAGCGGTCGATGATGGTCAGGAGCTGCTGGTCCTTGTCGGCCAGGGTGCCGAAGACGTCCTCGGACTTGTCGATCACGGTCTGCAGGTCGTCGCGCCGGTCCGCGATCACCTGCGTGATCCGCTGCAGGCCGTCGAGCAGCCGTTCGACCTCGTCGCGCTGACCCTCGGTGACATCGGCCACCGAGGTGACCAGCTCGCGGAGCGCGTCGACGTCGCTGCCGCGCAGCAGCTCGACGGATTCCTGGTTGAGCTCGGCGAAGTCGACGGGGGTGTTGGTGCGGTCGACGGGGATCTCGTCGCCGTCGCGGAGCTCGTCGTCCCAGTCGTTGCCGGCCCGGAGCATGACGGCGCGCTTGCCGAGGAAGTTCTGGAGGATGACCGCCGCGCTCGAGTCCGAGGGCATGGGCTCCTCGACGCGCATGACGGCCTGGACGTAGCCCTTGTCCTCGTCCCCGGTGAGGGTCACGGACTCCACGGCGCCGGAGCGGACACCGGCGATCAGCACGCTGTCACCCGCCTGGAGCCCGGCCGCGTCCGTGAAGTACGCGGTCACGTTGTAGCCACCGGTGACCCAGCTGCGGTCGAAGGCGATACCGACCACGGTGCCGATGATCAGCAGGACGGAGAAGGCGACCCCGATGATGACCTGGTTGCGTTCCATGAGCATCAGCCGTCACCCCCCGTCGCTGCGGTGAGCGTTTGGTAGGTACCCGACCGGAAGAACCCGGCGGCTCCCTGGGCCTGGGACCCCGACGAGTCGTCGCGGAAGCAGTCGTACTCGGTGGGGGCGTCCTCCGGGTCTTCGGGGGCCTCGGGGAGGCACGCGCCCCGTTCCGTGGCGGCCGTCTCGCTCGGGTCGTTGTTGCCGCCGGAGCCGACGACGCGGACGTTGAACCACTGACCCCACCGCGAGGTGCGGTGGTAGAAGGCGAGTCCGCGCCCGAGGTGCGTGACGACGTCCTCGAGGTTCGAGTGGTTCACCGACAGGATCGTGGTGATGTCGTCCAGACCGTCGACCAGCCCGTGGATCTCCTCGTCGTTGGCGTCCAGAAACCGGGCGAGCTCGGCCTGGGCGTCGGCCACGTCGACGATGATGCGCTCGAGCTCGTCGTTGCGGTCCGCGACCGTCTCCGAGACGCTCGCGAACCGGTCGAGGAAGTCCCGCAGGGCCTGTTCCCGTTCGGAGTAGGCGCTCGCCAGCTCGGCACCGTTCTCGAGCACGCGCCCGATCTGCTCGTCCCGGTCGGCCAGCGTGTGCGTGAGGTCGCCGGCGTCGGCGATGAGACGTTGGATCCGGTCCTCGCGGTTGGCGATGGCCTCGTTCAGCGCCCGCACCACCGTGTTGCCCACCTCCGGTTCCAGGGCGCGTTGGATGGGGACCAGGCGCTGCATCAGCAGGCCGAAGTCCGCCACGGCCAAGGTGCGCGACAGCGGGAACCGGTGCCCCGCGTCGAGCTCGCCCTCGCCGGCGGGGTACACGTACAGGTACCGCAACCCCAGCAGGTTCCTCCAGCGCACACCCACCGTGGTGTTCTGACCGAGCTCGATGTCCTCGCGCACCGAGAAGCGGACCACGGCGTTACCGCGCTCGACGCCGATGGACTCGACCTTGCCGACCTCGACCCCCGCCAGCTTGACCTCGTCGTTGGCCACGAGCCCGGTCGCGTCGGCGAAGACGGCCTCGTAGGTGACCCGGTCCTCGAACAGGGCGATGTTGCCGATCGTGACGACCAGCCAGGCCGCGAAGGCGATGCACACGGCCGCGAAGGCGATGAACTTGAGGAGCGGGTTGGAGCCACTCACGATGCGTCACCCCCGTCGGAGACGCAGCCGGGGGCGCCTTCCCGGAACTCGGGGGGGAGGGATTCGCAGAGTTGCTCGACCTCGCCCTCGTTGCCCATGAACGAGGAGAACCAGCCGTACTCGGACCCGTCGTTGAGGCTGCCGCCGTGCGCCCCGAGCTTGAGGGCGTACAGACCGACCCCCTCGATCACGCGGGCGAGGTCGTCGGCCTGGTCGGCGAATACGGCGTTGACGATCGTGGTGGCGACCAGGACCTCGCGGATGTTGTCGGCCTCGACGCGCAGGAAGTCGGCCAGGGTCAGCGAGAACGCCGACAGCAGCTCGAACTGGTTGTGGATGTCGGCCTGCCGGTCGGGCAGCAGGCTGGCCCAGGTCGGCAGCGACCGGTTCAGCCGGTTGAAGTCGTCGGCGGTGGTGGCCAGCTCTCCGATCAGCGTCGCGGCCGCCGACAGGCGGTCCAGCTGCGCGGCGGCCGTCTCGGCACCGAAGTCGGCCAACTGCGAGGACACCTCGATGTTGCGGGCCGCGGTCTCGGCATCCTGCCGGTCGAAGGAACCGAAGGTGTCCACGATCGTGGCCAGCTCCAGCGGGTCGATCGAGTCGAACAGCGGATCGAGGGCGGCGATGAACTCCTGGACCTCGGTGGGCCCGCCACGGGTCACGCTCACGACGTCGCCCTCGCCCAGCGGCTCGCCGGCGGCCAGGCTGTCGGTGCTGGGGACCAGCTCGATCTGCTTCTCGCCCAGGAACGTCTTGGAGGACACGACCGCCGACACGTCACGCGGCAGACGCTGGACCGGGCGGATCAGCACCGTGGCCCGCGGGTGGGCGTTGTCGTCCAACTCGATCTGCTGGACCGTGCCGACCAGCACCCCGCGGACCTTGACGTCCGAGCCCTGCCGCAGACCCTTGCCCGCATCACGACCCAGATCGACCGTGATCTCGTACGAGCCCGCCGGCGGTGACGAGACCACCTCCACCAACAGGTAGCCGCCGGCGACGAGCAGGATCGCCGCGACCGTCCCGAGGATGCGTCGGACGAAGAGGATCGTCACGCTCCGCCCCCTGGCCTCGGGTCCGTCGTCCGTCGCGTCATCCGGCGATCTTCACCGTCTCGCCGCCGATCCCCCAGAGAAGGATCGAGATGAACATGTTGAGCACGACCACGGTCACGATGCTGGCGCGGATCGCGCGGCCCACCGCCACACCGACGCCCGACGGTCCGCCGGAGGCGTAGTAGCCGTAGTAGGTGTGGATCAGGATCACGACGATCACGAACAGCACCGCCTTGAGCAGGCTGTAGATCACGTCCACGGGAGGGAGGAACAGGCTGAAGTACTGGTCGTAGGCACCCGGGGAGACGCTGAAGAACTCGGTGACCATCACCCGCGTGGCCTGGTACGAGCTGAACAGCGCCAGCAGGTACAGGGGGATCGTCGGGATGAGCGCCGCCCACAGGCGCGTGGAGACCATGTAGGGGATCGACGGCACGGCCATGACCTCGGCGGCGTCGATCTCTTCGCTGATGCGCATCGCCCCGAGCTCCGCCGTGAACCCGGCTCCCACCTTGGCGGCGAGCGCCAGGCCGGCGATCAGCGGGGTGATCTCGCGGGTGTTGGCCCACATCGAGACGAGCCCGACGTAGGCCTCGGCCCCGATCGTCCGCAGTCCGGCGACACCCTCGAGTCCGACCTGGGTCCCGGTGAAGAACGCCATCGTCCCGATCACGAACACGAGACCGCCGCCGACCACCAGCGCCCCGGCGCCGATCACCACGTCGGAGATCATGTTGAGGATCAGGCGACCGTACTTGGTGATGGCCAGGGGCATGCCCTTGAGGGCCTCGCCCCAGAACTTCATCTGGTCCGCGAACTCCTCGAACGGCGCCAGCGGCCGCGTGAGGACCCGCGCCACCCGGTCGGCGGTGGGTTCCTTGTTGCGGGGGAGTGCTTCTCCGGCAGTGGACAAGGGGACTCCTGGGTCAGGGCGCGGTCAGAACTTGGCGGGCACGACGTTGAAGTAGATCGTGGTCATGATGAAGTTGACGAAGAACAGGACGATGAAGGTCAGCACGACGGAGCTGTTGACCGCCTGGCCCACGGCCTTCGGCCCGCCCCGGGCGTTGTACCCGTAGTGGCAGGAGATCGCGGCGGCGATGAACCCGAAGACCGCGGCCTTGATCAGCGCCTGCCAGAAATCGGCGAGCAGCGCCAGCTCGTTGAAGGACGCGAAGTACGATCCGGACGAGTTGCCCTGGACGGGGACCGCCATCACCCAACCGCCGAGGATGCCTGCGGCGGAGACGATCCCGTCGAGCAGGATGGCCACCAGCGCAGCGGCGAACAGGCGGGGCATCACCAGCCGGTGGATCGGATCGATGCCCATGACCTCCATCGCGTCGAGCTCGTCGCGGATCCGCCGCGATCCGAGATCGGCGGTCATCGCGGATCCGCCTGCTCCGGAGATCAGCAGCGCCGTGGCGACGGGAGCGGCCTCGCGGACGACCGCGAGGACCATCGCTGCACCGATGTGCGCCTCGGCGCCGAGCTGTCGGTTGAACGAGCCGACGTGCAGGGCGATGATCACCCCGAAGGGGATCGAGATCATGATCGTGGGCAGCGCGGTCACCTTGGCGATGAACCAACACTGGTCGATGAACTCACGTACCGGGAACCGACGCTTGAACACGGCGGTGCCGCCGTCGACCATCATCGAGGCGACGCCACCGAGGGTGGCAAGTCCGTTCTTGACACTCGGCACCGGTCGGCTCCCCTCGGTCCGGCCTCGCGTCTACCAACGAGCTCGCCTGTGACTCGTTACGTCCCCGCGAGTCGTGGCAGCATGCGCGACCCTAGCGAGGGCTGACGCTCGGTGAGCAACAGGCTGCGCCGTGAAGGGCGCGGCGGGAGAAGCGTCCGGCCCTGAATTTCCGGCCGCGCGTGATCCTCTGGACGGCCGATCGTCGTCCTCGGTCGCGAGGGGTTAGGGTGGCGCAGCCGTCGGACATCCAGCGAACGCACTTGACCGTGCGGCTGCCGCTCGCCCAGACTTCCACCAGACCTCCAAATGGTGTGCGTGTGCGCGGAGGTGCGTGAGCGAAGCGAGGGAGATCCCGTGGCGGGAGACGGAAAGAAGAAGAGATCCACCGGTTCGCGCACCTTGGCGCGGGGTATCGCCCTGATCCAGGCGCTCGGTGACAACACCGACGGTGCCACCGTCTCGGCGCTCGCGGACGAGACCGATCTCGATCGCGCCGTCCTCTACCGACTGCTCGAGACGCTCGAGGAAGAGGGCTTCGTCACCCGTGATCCCGAGACGCGCGAGTACCGCCTCGGGCTGGCGATGCTCGAGCTCGGGGTGCGGGCCGCTCAGGGGCTGGAGGTCCGCCGCTTGGCCGGCCCGGCGTTGCGATCCCTGACCGAGGACTCCGGGGAGACCGCGTGTCTGGCCGTCCGCGATCGCGACGATCTCGTGGTGGTCGACGTCGTCGAACCCCCCGAGCGTTTCGTGCAGGTCAACTACCGGGTGGGGTTGCGACACGAGCTGGGCGTCTCCGCGCACGGGCGGGCGCTGCTGGCGTTCCTGCCGGAGGGAGCCAAGGACACGAGCCTCCAGTCGGTGCGGCAACGTGGTGTGGCCTACACGCGTGACGAGCTCGAGGAGGGCGCGTCCGGGGTCGCCGCCCCGGTCTTCGACCACACCGGACGGGCGGTCGCGGCCGTCGGGATCGTCGCGCCGTCCTCGCGACTCCCCGAACCGGAGTCCGTGGCGCTGCGCGTGCTGCGGTGCGCTCGCGACATCAGCGAGCGGCTCGGATGGCGCCCCCGGCAGCGTCAGGGCGGTCCGGCGGCGGGCTCCTGACCGTTCCGGTCGCCGTACAGACGCCGCGGAGGATGACCCGTGACCGCACCTGACGTGCTCGCCACCGTCGAGCTGCTCGGGGCGCTCACGTACGCCCAGCTGCGGGCGTTCGACGTCACCGCTGCGTCGCTGCGGCACGCGCCCGACGTGCGGGACGCCGATCGCGTCGCGGGGTTCGCCGTCGCGGAGCACGACCGGTACCTGCGTCTCCGTGAGCGTCTGACCGAGCTGACCGACCTCTCCGAGCCGCCGATGGACCGGCAGAAGAACCGGATCGACGCGTTCTTCGACGGTCTGCCGATCGATGACTGGCTGTCCGCCTGCACCTTCTTCGCGATCGGACTGCCCATGGCGGCAGACTTCGGGCGGGCGGTGGCGCCGGCCGTCGACGAGGACACCGCGGCGGTGGTCATCGGTGCGCTCGCCGGGCGCGACGAGTTCGAGAGCTTCGCGGTCGCTCAGATCCAGCGCTCGGTCGCCGACGACGACGAGCTTCGGAACCGCACCCGGCGGCTGGCGGCCGAGGTGACCGGCAGCGCCTTCACCGAGTTCCAGGGCGCGATCACCGACACGGATGCGCTGCTGGTCCTCCTCGAGCAGCTGGAGGAGACCGGTGACGACGTGCTGCGAACGACCGCGGTGTCATTGCTGGAGCAGCACCGCCGACGTATGGCCGCGATCGGCCTGGACACCCCCGAGTAGGACCCTCGGCACGGATCAGGTACGGATCAGGTACGGACCAGCTCCAGGTGGATGTCGCTCCACGCGGGGTCCGGATCGGGATGGTCGTCACGCACATGCACGCCCCGGGTCTCGGTGCGCAGCGACGCGGACCGGATCAACAGGCCGGCTGCCGTGACCGCGTGCGCCAGCTCGACGTGACGGTGATCGGGTCGCGGTACCCCGATCGCTGCGGCGAGATCCGTGACGGTGGCCGCGGCCTCGGCCAGCGAACCTCGGGATCGGGTCGGCCCGCACCCGTCCCACACGGCGCGCCGGAGACGTCCTCGCAGGTCCGCGAGCTCGTCCGCGGATGGACCCTCGGCGGCGAAGCCCGGTGCCGCTCCCCGGTCGGTGTCACCAACCGTCTCCGCCTCCCGAGCGATGGTGGCTGCCGCCCGACCGCCGAACACCAGCGCCTCCAGCAGCGAGTTCCCGGCCATCCGGTTCGCCCCGTGCGCCCCGGTCGAGGCGACCTCCCCGGCTGCCCACAGGCCGGGCAGCGAGGTACGGCCCCACAGGTCGGTGCGGACGCCCCCGATCTGGTAGTGCGCGGCCGGGCTCACCGGCGCGCGTTCCGTGCTCAGGTCGAGCCCGTGCTCGCGCGCCCCCTGCACCGCCGTGGGGAACTCCTCCTCCAGCCGTCGGGCCCCGAGGTCCGTGGCATCGAGGTACGCGATGCCGTCGGGTTGGGACAGGATCGCGCGGGCGACCACGTGTCTGGGCGCGAGTTCGGCCTGCGGGTGGACGTCGATCAGGAAGCGCCTGCCGTCCCGATCGTGCAGGGTCGCCCCGGCGCCCCGCAGTGCCTCGGTCAGCAGGAGCCGCCAGCCAGGTGGCCCGCCCGGCGGGGCGAGACCGGTCGGGTGGAACTGGACGAACTCGAGGTCGCGGAGCGCGGCGCCCGCCCGCCAGGCCAGCGAGAGACCGTCGCCGGTCGCCCGGTCGGGGTTCGTGGTGGCCGCGAACAGACCTCCGCACCCACCGCTGGCGAGCAGCACCGCCCGTGCCCGCACGTAGGCCGGACCGTCCTCGGTCAGGACCCAGAGCCCGTGGACCGCTCCCTGCGCGGTGTCCAGCGCCACCACGATCCCACCCAGGCGGTGCACCCCGTCGGAGACCGCGGTCCGCAGGGTGCGGACCATCTCGGCGCCGGTCGCGTCGGCACGGTGGACGGACCTGGCGACCCGCTGACCGCCCTCGCGGGCCAGGTGCAACGCACCGTCCGGGGCGCGGTCGAACTCGGCACCCAGCTCCAGCAGCCGCTCCAGAGCGGCAGGCCCCTCCTTCGTGAGCACCGCCACCGCCCGCGGGTCGCACAGCCTGCCGCCCGCGCGCACCGTGTCCTCGGCGTGCAGCTGCGGGTCGTCCTCGGGTCCGACCGCCACCGCCACGCCACCCTGCGCCCACGGGGACGAGCCGGACGGACCCGGCTCTCCCTTGTCGAGGATCACGATGCGGGCATCACCGACGTCGCGGAGCCGCAACGCCGCGAAGAGACCCGCCACACCGGCCCCGACGATCGCGACATCCACCTCGAACCGGCCGCCCGGCGGGGCACCCGGAGCGTGGTCCGGCGGAGGAGGAGGGGGGATCGACACCGAGGTCAGGCGTGACCGTCGCGTGCGCGCGTGAGCAGCGAATGGATGGCGAGCGAGTTGGTGATGACCTCACCGAACCCGTCCGGATCGGCCAGCAGCCACGAATGACCGCCGTGGACGGTGTCGCCGACCCCCTCGATCGCTTCGCACATCTCGATGAACGCCGGCTCCGGGAGGATGCCGTCGCGCGTCCCCCACAGGATCGTGATCGGC
This sequence comes from uncultured Actinomycetota bacterium, assembly GCA_964537235.1. Classification (GTDB taxonomy): domain Bacteria; phylum Actinomycetota; class Nitriliruptoria; order Nitriliruptorales; family JAHWKO01; genus CAZHZQ01. The sequence goes on from CAZHZQ010000054.1 coordinate 12,061, forward strand.
AGGTCGCGTTCGGCCAGCTCGGCCAGTTCGCCGCGCATGTCAGCGGCGGCGGCGAGGCGTCCGGCGCGCCACAGGTTCGCCGGATGCTTCACGACGTTCTCAACGAAGTCGCGCACCACCACGGGCAGGATCTTCCGGTAGCCGCGGCGCGTCCACTCGGTGGACAGATGCATCCCCCAGTGCCAGATCGGCCGGTCGACCAGCCGGCGCTCCGGCTTCCACGTGGCCCCGCCGACGGAGTTGACCAGCACCAGCGAACGGACCCGTTCCGGATGGTTCCAGGCCGTCATCGTCGCGACGCCGCCGCCGAAGGAGTGGCCGACGAAGAACGCCGGTTCGTCCACACCCGCGTGGTCGAGCAGGTCGTCGACCCACGCGGCGAGCTTCTCCCACGTGAGGTCGCCGGGGACCTCCTCGCTCTTGCCGAAGCCGGGCAGAGCCGGGGCGATCACCCGTGCGCCGGCCGACGCCAACGCCGGGATCGTGGCCGCGTACGCGCGGCTGGTCAGTCCCCACCCGTGCAGGAACACGAGCGGGGGACCTTCGCCCGCCTCCCCGTAGAACGCGACCTGCCCGTCGAGGGTCGTCCGGTGCCAGCGCAGCGCCAGGCGGTCCGGCAGACGCGTCACGGGCAAGGAGTGCTCCGGTTCGATCGCGGCGGTACTCGAGGGTGCGAGCGGAGTATAGGCTCAGCCCCGCTCGAGACCCCGCGCCCGACGAGGAGCCCGCCCCGTGACTCGACCCGATCACAGCGAGACGATCGGCATCATCGGCGGAACGGGACCGCTGGGACGGGGGCTCGCCGTGCGGTGGGCCGTGGCCGGATACGAGATCCTGATCGGGTCACGGACGGCCGAGAAGGCCCGGTCCGTCGCCGAGCGCGTCCGTGAGCAGGCGGCCGAGGACGTTCGCGTCCGGGGCGTGGAGAACGAGGTCGCCGCGGACGAGTCCGACATCGTCGTGATCACCGTGCCCTACGAGGCGCAGACGTCCACCCTGCCCGATCTGCGTGAGGCGATCGGCGACAAGCTGGTCGTGAACGTCGTGAACCCCATGGTCTTCGACGAGGTCGGCCCCAAGGCCGTGCCCGTCGAGGAGGGGTCGGCGGGCCAGCAGTGTCAGGCACTGCTGCCGGCTGCCCGGGTGGTGAGCGCCTTCCACGACGTCGCTGCGGCCCGGCTCTGGAACGTGGAACAGTCGGTCGACTGCGACGTGCTGATCTGTGGGGACGACGTCGACGCCACCCACCGCGTGGCCCACTTGGCGGCCGACATCCCCGGCATGTGGGGCGTCAACTGTGGCCCGCTGCGCAACAGCATCCACATCGAGAACATGACACCGGTGCTCCTGTTCATCAACCGCTACTACGGCATCAAGGCGGGACTGAGGATCGACGGGATCGAACGGCGCGAGGAGTCGATGCACGCCCACCGCACCGAGGGCGAGGGATGAACGCGCGATGAACGGGGAGCGGTCGGTCAGGTACGAGGTGGTCTTCGACTGCCGCGACCGGCCCGTGGGCGACCGGCTCTGCGGTCAACTGGAGGACCTCGCCGACGCCGACCACGTGCAACGGACGGACGACGGTCCCACGTGGGCGGTCATCATGGACTTCGCTGACCACCGGCGAGCCGTCGACTTCTTCCGTGGCGAGCCCTACCGGCAGTTCTGCATGGACGTGCGACGCAGCGCCCAGACGTCGGTGCTCGTCGTCCCCTTGGGGCCGCCCGAGGACACCTCGTGACCGCCCCGGCTGCGGAGCGTCTCCCTCAGGTCGCCTCGACCTCGCGGCGGACCTCGGCGCGGTAGCCCTCGTGCAGTGCCGCGGTAACGGGCCCGGGACGGCCCGCGCCGACGGTCCGCCCGGCGACGCGCACGAGCGGGACGATCTCGCGCGTGGAGGCCGTCAGGAAGGCCTCGTCGGCCTGGACGAGCTCCGTCACCGACAACGGCCGTTCCTCGACCGCCAGCCCTTCGTCACCGGCCACCTTCAGCGTGACGGCCCGGGTGACCCCCGGCAGGATGCCGGCCTCGAGGGGCGGCGTGACCAGCACCCCACGGATCACGGCGAACACGTTCGAGTACGACCCTTCGAGGACCATCCCGCGCTGGTCCGTGAGCAGCGCCTCGTCGGCCCCCTGCGCCCGGGCCTCACGGCGCGCCAGCGAGGCGGCGAGGTACGACACGGCCTTGACCTGGGGGATCTCGCGCGACCAGGGGACCACCGCCGCCGAGACGCCCTCGCGGTACATCGCGGCGTCGTGACGCAAGGTGTTCGCGGTCACCACGACCGTCGGTGTGGCCTCCGATCCCTCCGACGGCGGGAACGGTGCCTCGGGATCGATCTCGCCGGGCGTCACCGTCAACCGCAGCGCCAGATCCTCGCCCTCGACCGCGTTCGCGCGGGCGGTCTCCGAGATCGCGTGTGCCAGGTGCTCTCGCTCCGGCAGCGCGAACCCCACAGTCTCGGCTCCCTCGGCCGCCCGGTCGAGGTGGGCGTCCAGCCGGAACGGGAGGGTCCCGTACGCCCGCAGCGTCTCGAACACCCCCTCACCGGTCCGGAACCCGCGATCGAACACCGATACGCGGGCCTCGGTGGCAGCGACCAGACCGTCGCCTACCCAGGCGCGCACGACTGCCTCCCGGTGGTGATCGTCAGGCGCTCGACGGCACGCTCCACTTCGCGCGGAACTCCCGGTCGTCGAGCACGTCGAGGTCGCCCTCGACCTC
>CAZHZQ010000055.1:0-14744 GCA_964537235.1 uncultured Actinomycetota bacterium
GCGAGCAGGAACGCGATGACGATCAGGACCGGCAGCTCGCGGAGGAACGCGCCGACGCTGTCCTTGTCCTGGCGCTGCCCGTCGTCTCTGCGCGGCGCGTCGGGCTGGGCGTCCGAGGTGCCGTCAGCGTGGGCGTCGCCCGCGGTCGACCGACCGGTCGTGGGCGCAGGGTCGGACCCCGAGCCGGGTGCGGTCCAGCTCATCGGTCAGGCTCCCCCGCATGGTGCCGGCACCTGCCCCAGCGGCCGCTGGGTGTGCCGTCCCGCCGTGGGGCGACGGGTCATCGTGCGGGCTCGCGCTTCTCCTTGATGCGGGCGTTCTTGCCCACGCGCTCCCGGAGGTAGTACAGCTTCGCGCGGCGCACCTTGCCGCGGCGGACCACCTCGATCTGTTCGATGATCGGGCTGTGCACCGGGAAGGTGCGCTCGACGCCGACCCCGAACGAGACCTTGCGGACGGTGAACGTCTCGCGCAGCCCGCCACCCTGACGTCGCAGGACCACGCCCTCGAACATCTGGGTCCGCGAGCGACCCGCCTCGATGACCCGTGCGTGGACGCGGACGGTGTCGCCGGGGCGGAACTCGGGGAGATCGTCGCGCAGACGATCCTTCTCGACCGCATCGACCTTGTTCATTGTGCATCCAGACGGGACGGGGACAGCGGGGTCACTGGCTGGTCACTGACTCTGGTCACTGACTCTGTCACTGACTACAGGGCGTCGGCGGGCGCGGTGGCCCGCGGGGCACGTCGGCGACGCCAGGTGGGGCGGCCGCGTGCGGATCTCGCGTTCGGATCGGCTCGAGCGGCCCGAGGAACGGTACCTGCCGCACGAGGATACGGACACCCGTTCGGGCCGGTCAAACGGCGGGCGTCGGTGCGGTGGGTCAACGGCCCGGTCACGGAGGCCCGGTCGCGGTGGATCAGGAGCCGCCGTCGGCCCCGTCCTCGTGCCCCCGCTGCCAACGCTCGTGGAGGTCAGGACGGCGCTCGCGGGTGAGTTCGACCGCCCGGTCCCGGCGCCACCGCTCGACCGCCGCGTGGTCGCCGGAGGTCAGGACCTCCGGCACGCCGCGACCGCGGAGCTCGGCGGGGCGCGTGTAGTGGGGGTACTCGAGCAGACCGCTCGTGAAGGACTCGTCCTCGACGGAGGCGCGGTTGCCGACGACCCCGGGCAACAGTCGCGTGACGGCCTCGACCACGACGACCGCCGCGGCCTCTCCCCCGGCGAGCACGTAGTCGCCGATCGAGACCTCGTCGGTCGCGACCGCCTCGTGCACGCGCTCGTCGATGCCCTCGTAGCGACCGCAGCACAGGACCAGGCGAGGTTCCTCGGACAGTTCCTCCGCCAGGTCCTGGGTGAAGGGCACTCCCCGCGGTGTCAGCAGGACCGTGCGGGGGCGCGCGCCCCCGACACCGTCCGGAGCATCGTCGCCCCACACGTCCTCGGCGGCGGCGAACCACACGTCGGGGCGCATCACCATCCCGGCGCCCCCGCCGTACGGGGCGTCGTCCACGGTGCGGTGCCGGTCCGACGTCCAGTCGCGCAGGTCGTGCACCCGCAGGTCGACGATGCCCTGATCGGCCGCCTGACCGAGCAGAGACTCATCGAACGGCCCGCGGAAGAACCCCGGGAAGATCGTGAGCACGTCGATGATCACGCGGCGTCCCCACCGGTCCCCGGGTCCGCCGGACGAGCATCGACCGCGGCAGCATCGTCGACCAGCCCGGGCGGGGCGTGCTCGGTCACGACCAGCAGCTCGGTGCCGGTCTCGTCGACGTCGATCGCCACGTACTCACCCACGGCCGGCAGCAGCCACTCGGAGCCGTCGTCGCGGGTGACCTCCAGCAGGTCGTACTCCACGGACGTCGGCAGCTCGATCACCGCGGTGACCGTGCCCAGATCGCGTCCGTCGTCGTGGACGACGCGCATGCCCGTCAGCTCCGAGGTGAGGTAGGTCTCGTGCTGGTCGACGTCGAGGGGGTCGGCCGTCAGCTCCAGGTCGCGCAGTTCCTCGGCGGCGTTGCGGTCCGGGACACCCTCGAACGCCACGAGCATCCGCCCCTTGTGCGGACGGCTGGCGGCGATCGTGTAGTCGGCGCCCTCCCCGTGGAGGACCGTCCCGACCTCGAAGCGTTCGGGGCGGTCGGTCTGCGGGTCGACGACCACCTCCCCGCGGATGCCGTGCGGTTTGACGACCGTGCCGACCGTGACGCGGTCGGTCTGTGGTCGGGTCACTACCGCCTCCGGCTACTTGAGTGACGACGGGTCGGGTCACTACCGCCTCCGGCTACTTGAGTGACGACGGGTCCACGTCCCATCGGTCAGTCGATGATCTCGACGTGGACGTTCTTCTCGGTCTCGGACGCGGCCTTGATCAGTGTTCGCAGGGCCTTGGCGGTGCGGCCGCGGCGGCCGATCACCTGGCCCAGGTCGTCCTGGTTGACACGCAGCTCCAGGGTGATCTGGCGGTCGTCCTCGACGGGCGTCACGCTGACGTCGTCGGGGTGGTCGACCAGCTGCTCGGCCACGAACTGCAGGACCTTCTCGGCTGGGCTCACTTGGAGGCCTCCTCTTCGGTGCCCTCACCGGGGGACCCGGCGGCGTCGTCTCCGACGTCCTCGGTCTCCGCGGCGGGTGCGGGGGTGTCGTCTTCCGGGGTGGACTCGTCGCCGGCTTCGACCTCTTCCGGTGCGGCCGCAGCGCCCTCCTGGGCATCCTCGGCGGAGTCCTCGTCTTCGTCTCGATCCGTCTCGTCGTCGGCGTCCTGCGCCGTCTCTTCCTCGAGCGCGGGCTCCTCGGCGGGTGCCTCGTCGGCCTTCGCCGCCTCCTCCTCAGCCTCCTCGGCAGCCTCGGCAGCCTCGGCCTGCTTCTTCGCCTTCTCGGCTTCCTCGGGATGGCGGACACGCTTGGGCTCGTCGCCGGGCTTGAACTCCTCCCAGGCACCGCTGATGCGCAACAGCTTCTTCACCGTGTTGGACGGCTGGGCGCCGTTGCGCAACCAGTACAACGCGCGCTCGTTGTCGATCTCGATGCGCGAGGGGTCCTCGGCAGGGTGGTACTCACCGAGGATCTCGATGAACCGCCCGTCGCGCGGCGACCGCTGATCGGCGGCCACGACGCGGAAGTGCGGCTTCTTCTTGGTGCCTTCGCGACGGAGGCGAAGTCTGACGCTCATGGGTGTTCCTCCGGTCGGTCGATCCGTACCCACGCGGTCCGACACGTCTGCTTGCGGCGGACGGCGGGGCGGAGATCGGCCCTCGAGTTGATCTGAGGTCGCATCGCAGGGGCCGGGAGCCCGAACGAAGCCATCGAGGAGCGTAACGCACGCCCCGCACCCCCGCGAACGCCCCATCGAGTGTCCGGAGGGTCCGACCAGTTGGACTCAGCGGACACTCGATGCGGAATCCACAGGGCCAAGACCGCTCATCGAGCCAAGATCGCCCCGGTCGGGCATGGTCGTTCGCCATGCCCTCCGACGCCGACCGCCGACTGGAGCGCCTCGCCGAACGCCAGCGCGGCCAGTTCGCGCTCCTCCAGGCGAAGGAGGCAGGAGTCCCGCGGTCGACGGTCTACCAGCGCCTCGCCGATGGGAGGTATCTGGAGCGGTACCCGAGCGTCTTCCGGTTGGCGGGATCACCCGACTCGCGCTCCGCTTGGTACCAGGCTGCGGTGCTCGCGCTCAGCACACCAGACGACCCGGCGTACCTGTCGCACCGGTCAGCCGCACACCTCTGGCGGTTCGACGGATGCAGACCAGACGACGTGATCCACCTCCTGAGCACCGGCCACCACCCCCGCGAGATCCGCGGCGTGCAACCGCACCGCACCAGAACGCTCCCGGATCACCACGCCTGCACGAGGGCGGGCATCCCGGTGACCGGTCCGGAGCGAACGATCTGCGACCTGGCGCGCCAGGTTGGGTTCGTCGCACTGCGTCGTGCCGTGGCAGACGGTGTCCGGCGCAAGCTCGTGACCGTCGAGAGCCTCGCAGCGGTTGCGTTCGAGCTCGGGCGCTTCCGCGGGAAACGGGCCGTACGGCGGATAGTCGAGGAGCTCTCACCTCTCGAGCGTGACACCGTGAATGAGTTCGAGTCGCTGTTCCTCCGGATCATGACCTGGGCCGGCGCCCCGCCCTCAGCCTTGAACCACCCCGTCACGGATGCGGACGGAAGACGGCGCAAGCTCGACGCCGTGTACCTCCCCGGCGACTACGCGATCCAGATTCCGGTCTGGATCGAGCTCGACGGGAAGTTCGCACACTCGGAGGTGCTCGACGTCAGCGACGATCGTGCTCGCGAAGACGCGGTGATGCGAGCGGGATGGCCAGAGCCGCTCCGGTTCACGTGGTGGGAGCTCGTCCGTTGTCCCAAACGCATCGTCGGCGAGGTCGTCGGCGCCCTCGAAGCACATCGAGTGTCCGGAGGGTCCGACCAGTTGGACTGAGCGGACACTCGATGGGGGTCAGGAGTCGTCGCGCTTCTTCAGACCCGGGAAGCCGCCGAGGCCTCCGCCGCCGGACCCGCCCCCCGGGAGCTGGATCTGCCCGGACTGCTGCAGCTGCCGCAGGGCCTTGGCCTGCGCGACCTGTCCGCGAGCGGACTTCTTGGACTTGCCGCCCGGGCCCCCGACGCCGGCCATCTTCATCATCGACTTCATGACCTTCTGGGCCTCGAGGAACTGCTTGACCAGGCGGTTGACCTCCTGGACGGAGGTGCCGGACCCGGCGGCGATGCGCTTGCGGCGTGAACCGTTGAGCACGCCCTTGGGGTCGCGGCGCTCCTTGGCGGTCATCGAGCGGATGATCGCCTCGGTGGTGGCCATCTGCTCCTCGGCCATGTCGAGGTTGCCGAGCTGCTGGCCCACCCCGGGGAGCATCTTCAGGAGGTTCTGCAGCGGACCCATCTTCTTGAGCTGCTGCATCTGGTCGAGGAAGTCCTCCAGGGTGAAGTCGCCGGAGAGCATGGCCTCCTCGGCCTTCTGGGCCTCCTCCTCGGAATAGGTCTCCTCGGCCTTCTCGATGAGCGTCATGACGTCGCCCATCCCGAGGATCCGCCCCGCCATCCGGTCCGGGTGGAACTGCTCGAACTCGTCGAGCTTCTCGCCCAACGACGCGAACTTGATCGGCCTGCCGGTGACCTCGCGGACCGACAGCGCCGCCCCGCCCCGTGCGTCGCCGTCGAGCTTCGTGAGGATCACCCCGTCGAAGCCGACGTCGTCGAGGAACGCCTTGGAGACGTTGACCGCCTCCTGGCCGATCATCGCGTCGATCACAAACAGCGTCTCGTCCGGGTCGGTGACCTCGCGGATGTCGCGGGCCTGCTGCATCATCTCCTCGTCGATGTGCAGGCGCCCCGCGGTGTCGATGATCACGATGTCGCAGCCGGTGTCCCTGGCGGCACGCAACGAGTCCTCGGCCACCGGCACGGGGTCACCGGACTCCTCCGGGGCGAACACGTGCACGTCGGCCTGCTCGGCCAGGACCCGCAGCTGCTGCACGGCCGCGGGGCGTTGGAGGTCGCAGGCGACCAGCATGGGGTTGTGCCCACGCTTCTTGAGCTGGAGGGCGAGCTTGCCCACCGCGGTGGTCTTCCCCGACCCCTGCAGACCCGCCAGCATGATGACGGCGGGCTTCCCGGAGCCGAGATCCAGCGACACCGTCTCCTCGCCCAGTGCCCGGGTGAGCTCTTCGTTGACGGCCTTGATCACCTGCTGGGACGGGTTGATCGCCTTGGAGACCTCCTCGCCGACCATCTGCTCGCGCAGGCGATCGACGAACCCCCTGACGACCTTGAAGTTGACGTCCGCCTCGAGCAGAGCGAGACGGATCTCCTTCAGGGTCGCCTCGACGGTCTGCTCGTCCAGGCGCCCGCGCCCCTTGACGCGGTCGAGCGCGGACTCGAGACGTTCGGCGAGAGCCTCGAACACGGGTGCTCCTCGAGATCAGATGGGGTCCGCTGCGAGGGTAGCGGTGACCGCGATCAGGCTGGTTCGGGCTCCTCGGACCCCTCCCTCGACGGTCGCGCCGAGGCGACGTCCTCGGGGTCCACGAGCCCGTAGTGGCCGGCCAGCGATGCGGCTTCGACGCGGCTGTCCACACCGAGTTCCTCGTACAGGTCCGCGACCCGGCGTTTGATCGTCCGTGTCGAGACGTTGCGGTCCCGGGCGATCTCGGCATCGCTGCGCCCCGCCGCCAACCACCGCCACAGCTCGAGTTGGTCGTCGCTGAGGCGGTCACGCAGATCCTGGCGCAACGGGCGACCCGGGGAGAGCAGCACCCGCGAGATCGACCGGTCCAGGACCGTCCAGCCGCTGGCGGTCGCCATCAGCGCCCCGGCGATCGCGTCCGGAGCCGCCGAACGCGGCAGGACCCCGGGCAGACCTTCGTCGATCAGTGACCACAGGACCTCTCCCCCTGAGCCGTCCACGTCGCCTGCCAGCACGAGCACGGGACGATCGTCGCCGTCCCGCAGCGACCGCACCGCCGCATGTGCCGGCCCGTCCAGCTCCGAGACGGTCGCCACGACCACATCGGGATCCATCCGTTCGACCAGGTCGGCGAGCTCGGTCGGATCGTCGGTCGCGCCGGCGATCCTCGCCCGCCCCGGGAGCAACGTCTCGAGCAGCACGTCCAGGGTGCGGACGAACAGCGCCTGGGGCTCCAGGACGACCACCTCGACGGACAGGTCGGTGGTGTCCTCGCCCGGAGTGCCCACCGCCCGCAGGTGCTGGGGGCCGTCCGGCAGGGGCGAGTCGCCCTCACGGGAGTGGATCACCCACCGCAGGGCCTCCGGGGAGCCATCGGCGCCCCGCACCGCCGTGACGGTGCACCGTGCGTCGAAGGGCTCGGCGTCGCGGGGCGCGATACGCAGGTCGCCCACGTCCGCACCGTCGGACCCCCGGAGCGCGGTCAACCACCGGCTGAAGCCGTCGCGCTCTCCTTCCTCGACGAAGAGCCGCAGCGGCTTGCCGCGCAGGTACTGCTGCGCGCGCCCCAGCAGGTTCGCCCCCGTCCGGTTGGTGTCCCGGATCATCCCGTCGGTGTCCGTGACGAGGTAGCCGACCGGTGCGTGCTCGAACAGGTCGCGGTAGCGCTGCCGCTCGTGGACGAGCCGCTGGTAGGCCTCCGCCAGCTCCTGGCTCTGGGCCCGCAGCTCCTCCTCGCTGACCTGGAGCTCCTCGTGGGTCGCCTGGAGCTCCCGGAGCGCCTCCTCGGCGATCTCCGCCCGGTCGTCGGACGCGATCCGCTGCCGCAGCTCGTCGAGCCGCAACAGGCCCCGCTCACGTTCGTCGGTCAGGGTCTCCAGACCCGAGCTCGTCCGCTGGGCTTGGTCCGCCATGGTGGCTCCTCACTCTCCCTCGTCGATCGTCTGCATCAGCAGGATCGCCCCGGTGATGCCATCGCCGGGACCGTGCAACGGTGTGGTCCGGACGGACACGACGACGTCCTTGCCACGCCGGTCCCGTGCCTGCAACCGGTCGAGCTCGTACGTGGAACCTTCCGAGATGCACGCCTGGATCGCGTGTCGCAGCTCGTCGACCGGCAGTCCGATGTCCAGCCCCGTGAAGTCCCGGCCCTCGACCTCGTTCTGTGTGAGGCCCCACAGCTCCCTCGCCTTGGGGCTCCACATCCTGACCTCCAGGTCACGGCCGACCACGACCACCGCGCCCCGGATCCCCTCGAGGATCGAACGCAGGTAGGCGTTGGCGCGGTCGGCTTCCTCGGTGCGGAGCTGCAGCTCCCGGTTGATGATCTCGAGCTCGTCGTTGGTCGACTGCAGCTCCTCGTTCATCGTCTCGAGCTCCTCGTTCGAGGACTGCAACTCCTCGTTGGTCGTCTCGAGCTCCTCGATCGTGGACTGCAGCTCCTCGTTGGTCGTCTCGAGCTCCTCGTTCGAGGACTGCAGGTCCTCGTAGGCGGCCTGCAGCTCCTGGGTGGTGTCCTCGAGCTGCTGCCGGAGGTTCACGTGCTCGGTGACATCGGTGAAGGTGATGCTGGTGCCGATGTCACCGTCGTGGGCGTGCGACAGCGGGCTGACCGTGATGTCCAGGAACCGCTGGTCGCCGCCCCGGACATCACCCATCTCCGCATGCTCGACCGTGGCCGGCCGGCCGTCCCGATGGGCACGCTCGATCAACGACCGCAGCTCGACCGGCCGGTAGGAGATCTCGAGGTCCTTCAGCGGACGCCCGATGTCCCCCTCCCGGAGGTCGAAGGTGCTCCGCGCCGCCACGTTCGCGGTCACGATGTAGCCGTCGTCGTCGACAACGAGCTGTGCGACGGGCCCGCTGTCGAACGCCGCGGCCAGCACCTCCGAGCCGTCGGCCAGCACGGTCCGACGACCCGCGTCCGGCGAGCGCGACTGCCGTCCGTGGCGATCCCGACCTTCGCTGGTCTTGGAGAACAGCCGGTGGCCGAGGTCCACGGGCTCGAACAGGTCCGAGTACGTCAGCAACGTCTCGGCCCGCCCGAGGAACAGGAACCCCTGCGGACGGAGGGCGAAGTGGAAACGGTCCAGGACGCGCTTCTGGAGGTCCGCGTTGAAGTACATCAGCGTGTTGCGGCAGGAGAGCAGATCCAGGTTCGAGATCGGGGCGTCCTGGACGATGTCGTGCACGCCGAAAATCACCGACCGACGGAGGTCCTTGCGGAACCGGAACCGTCCGTCCTCCAACCGGTCGAAGTACCGCCCGAGCTGGCCCTCGGGGACGTTGTCGACCTCGTCCTCGGTGTAGACGGCCTGGCGCGCCCCGTCGAGGTCCTCCTCGTCGAGGTCGGTGCCGTAGATCTTCACACGCGCGATGAACTCTTCGATCCCGAGCTCCTCGGCCAAGACCATCGCGAGGCTGTAGGCCTCCTGGCCGGACGAACAGGCGGCGCACCAGATCCGGATCGGCTGCCGCGAGGGTTGTCGCCGGTCCAGGATCCGCGGAACGACGTGTTGGCGCAACGCATCCCACGCCTCGGGGTCCCGGAAGAACCCGGTGACGTTGATCAGGATCGTGTTGAACAGCGCCACGTACTCGTCGGGGTTGACCTCGAGGTGGTCCTGGTACTCGGAGTAGTCGTCGATCCCGACCTGTTCCATGCGCTTGTCGATGCGTCGGCGCAGGCTGCCGCGTTTGTAGCCGGTGAAGTCGAAGCCCCGGGCGGAGCGGACGTGCTCGAGGAGGGCCTCGAACGCCGCGTCGTGGGGGGATCCTTCGGCATCGGGCGAAGCGCTGTCACGACGGGTCGTTGCGGCCATCTGGCCCTCCTCGTCTCCGCCTCAGCGCTCCACGGACGAGCCTACGGCACTCGAGTGCCAGGAGGTGACGAACGGGGGGCTACCCCTCGGAACCGGTGTGGGATCGGCTGGCTGCCTCGATCAGCGCCCCGGCGATCTCGTCCAACGGCAGCACCCGATCGACCGCCCCGGTCGAGATCGCGGAGGACGGCATGCCCCGGTGTTGGGCCTCGTCGGCGTCCTGAACGAAGACCGATCCCCCGGCAGCGTGCACGGCCGCGACCCCGTCGGCGCCGTCGCTGCCGCTGCCGGACAGGACCACGACGAGGGCGTGACCGTCGTAGGCCTCCGCGACGGATCGGAACAGGTGGTCGGCCGACGGCCGCACGAAGTGCTCGGGCGGATCGTCGGTGAGCCGCACGGTCCCGTCCATGACGGTCATGTGCCGGCCGGGCGGTGCGACGTAGACGTGGCCGGCCTGCATGGCCTCGGTGTCTCCGGCCTGACTGACCGGCAACGGCGTCGCCCGGTCGAGGATCTGGGCCAGCTTGCTCTCCCGGCCGGCCTCCAGGTGGAGGAGGACCATCACCGGGACGGGGAACGCCGCCGGCAGCGACCCGAGCACGTGCTTGAGCGCGCTGAGACCGCCGGCGGAAGCCGCGATCGCGACGATCCGCAGCTCGCTCCCGGGACTCATGCGGCCGCCTGTCCCTCCCCGGCGAACAGCGCCTCGACGAAGGCGTCCGGATCGAACGGGGCGAGGTCGTCGATGCCCTCGCCGATCCCGACGAGCTTGACGGGGATGCCCAGCTCGCGTTGGACGGCGATCACGATGCCGCCCTTGGCGGTCCCGTCGAGCTTCGTGAGGATCACGCCCGTGACGTCGACCGCTGTGAGGAAGGCCTGCGCCTGGGCGATGCCGTTCTGCCCGGTGGTGGCGTCCAGGACCAGCAGGACCTCCTCGAGCTCGCCGGCCTGCTTCTCGAGGACGCGCTTGACCTTGCTGAGCTCGTCCATGAGCTGACGCTTGTTGTGCAGCCGCCCCGCGGTGTCGACCATCAGGACATCCGCGTCGGTGGCCTTGGCGGCCATGTACGAGTCGTAGGCGACCGCGGCCGGATCCGCTCCCTCCTGCTGCGAGACCAGTCGCGCATCCGCCCGCTCGGCCCAGCGGGCCAGTTGATCGATCGCGGCGGCCCGGAACGTGTCGGCGGCGCCGAGCACGACCTGGCGTCCCTCGCGTTTCTCCTCGGCCGCGATCTTGCCGATCGACGTCGTCTTGCCCGTGCCGTTGACACCGGTCACCAGCCAGACGGTCGGCTCGTCGTCGGTGGAGCGGGCGAGGCTCCGGTCCACCGATCCGAGGACCTTCCGCAGCTCGTCCTTGAGCAGGTCAGCGATCCCCTGCGCGTCGGTGACGCCCTCCTGCTTCGAACGGGTACGGACCTCCTCGACCAGCGCCAACGAGGTCTCGACCCCGACGTCCGCCGCGATCAGGGTCTCCTCGAGCCGCTCCCACGCCTCGTCGGTGACGCCACCCCCGAACAGCTCGGCCACCGAGGTGCCGATGACGTTCCGCGTACGCGACAGCCGCCGCTTGAAGCGCTCGGCGAGGGTGAGCTCCTCCACCGCCTCAGGCGCCGGCGGGGCTGGTACCGCCTCAGGCGCCGGTGCCTCAAGGGTCTCGACCCCTCCCCCGCCCTGGTCTCGTTCCTCCTCGGGTTCCTCCCGGTGGGGTGGGGGACCCGGGTGCCGCGGCTCGACCGGCGTGGTGCGACGCGGCCGCGAGATCACGTAGGCCAGGCCGAACAGTATGGCCCCGACACCGATGGCGATGGCGACGAGCAGGAGGTCAGGCATGGTTGACCCGGATCTCGGAGAGGTCGGTTCGCCCCGAGCCTACGCGGGTTGCGGCTGTTCGGGATGTCCGACCGCTTCGCTACCTGAGGACCGCATGCGCTCGGCCACGACCTTCGAGACCGCGTCGGAGCCCATCGTGACCCCGTACAGCACGTCGGCGATCTCCATCGTGGGGTTCTGGTGGGTGACCACCAGGAGTTGGGAGGTCTCCTTGAACGACTCGATCACACCGAGGAGCCGCTGCAGGTTGACGTCGTCCAACGCCGCCTCGACCTCGTCCAGCACGTAGAACGGCGAGGGTCGGGCGCGGAAGATCGCGAACAGCAGCGCCAGCGCGGTCAGCGAACGTTCGCCGCCGGACAGCAGCGACAGGCGCTTGACGCGCTTGCCGGGAGGGCGGGCTTCGACCTCGATACCCGTGGTCAGCATGTCGTCGGGGTCAGTGAGCACGAGCTTGCCGTTACCGCCGGGGAACACCGTCGAGAACACCTGGTCGAACTCCCGGGCCACGTCCTCGAACGCCTCGGCGAACACGTCACGGATCTTGTCGTCGACCGCACGGATCACCTCCTCCAGGTCACGCTTGGAGTCGCGGAGGTCGGTGAGCTGCTCGGACAGGAAACGGTGGCGTTCCTCGAGGGCCTGGAACTCCTCGAGGGCCAACGGGTTGATCCGGCCCAGCATCCCGAGCTTCCGGATCAGGGTGTCCTCGGCCTCCACCAGCGAGTCACGGTCCTCGTCACCGGCGTCCGGGTACTCGGCGGCAGCCTCGTCCGGGTCACAGCCGAGGTCCTCGCGCAGGCGGTGCTCGACCTCGTCGAGGTGATGTCGGACCTCCGCACGGCGCAGCTCGGACTCGTGGCGGCGCTCGCGGACCTCCTCGAGCTCCGTGGTGGTCTCCCGCAGCTGGGCCCGGGTGGCGGTCAGCCGTTCGTCACGCTCGCCGCGTTCACGGACCAGGCGGTCGCGCTGGGCCTCGGCCCGTTCGATGGACCGGTCGAGCTTCTCGAGCGACTCCTCGACCAACGCGGACAGCGTCCCGCAGCGGCGCAGGTGCTCGCGACGCAGCTCGCGTCGGCGGGCGGCCTCGGCCAGTGCGGTCTCGACCTCGGCGGCCTCGTCACGCAGGTCGGTGGCGGCCTGCTCGAGGTGGCGGGCCTGTTCGTCGATCCGCTCGACCGTCAGCCGCGCGTCGAGCTCGGCCTGCCGGGCGGCGTCGATCGCCTCGTCCAGCCGGTCCGCCTCGTCGTCGTCCTCGTCGACCGGTTCGTCGACCGGTTCGTCGACGGCGTCCCGCTGGAGGGCCGCCAGGGCCTCGTGGTGGCGTTCGACGGTAGCCACCAGCTCGGCGCGCTGCTCGCGGACGAGGTCACGCTGGCGGGACAGCGACTCGAGCTCCTTGTTGAGCCGCGCGAGCTGTTCGGCCGCCCCGGTGATGCGGGCATCGGACTCGTTGATCGCGGCGGTCGCGTCCTCCAGCGCCCGGCGGCGCTCGGCGACGGCGCCCCGAGCGCGCTCGACCTCCTGCTGGGCGGCGGCAACCTGTTCATCCAGCACGGCCACGCGCCGCTCGGCCTCCTCGGCGGCCGCCGCGGTCAACATCGCCGAGCGCTCGGGGTCCGAGCCGCCGACGAACCCGTACGGGCCGGCGACGTCGCCGTGGCGCGTCACGAAGGTCAGGTCCGGATGACGCTCCTGCAGCTCGACGGCCCGCTGCCAGTCCGGCGCCACGAACGTCGTGGCCAGCGCGTGACGGAGCGCCGCGTACACCGGCTCCGATTCGGCATCGCGCGCCTCGAGCAGCTCGATGATCGGTGCGGTGTCCTCGGGTGCCGCCGGCTGGACGGCGTGACCGTGCTCGCCGGGGCGGCCCGCCAGGACGATCGCCCGACCGGCGCGGTTGCCACGCAGGTGCGCGATCGCGGTTCCCGCGTGCCCGGTGGAGCGGGCCACGACCGCCTCACCGAGGGGGCCGAGAGCGGCGGAGACCGCGTCCTCGGCGCCCTCGACGACCTGGACGTGGTCGGCGAGGAGCCCCTGGACGCCATCCAGACCCGAGCCCAGCAGCGCGGTCGCCCCGTCCCCGGCCGGGGTCGCGGCTGTCCGCAGGGCCTCCGCACGCGCGGCCTGGGATGCACGTTCGCGTTCGAGCTCCCGTTCGCGAACGGTGACCTCCTCGAGCTGCTGCTCCGCCTCCTGCAGCTGGGACTGCGCCTGCTCCAGGCGTTCGGTGAACTGCCACTCCTCGGCGTCGAGCCGGCGGATCTCGTCCTGGACCGTCTCGACCTCGTCCTCGACCCCGGTCGCTCGTTCCTCGAGGTCCTCGAGCTGCGCCTCCAGACGGGCGCGCTCGGCCTCCGACGCGGCGATCGCGTTGCGGTGCGACCGGACCTCGCCGCGCCAGTGCGCGTAGCGCTCGCGCGCCTCGGACCTGGCGCGGGCCTCGGCAGCCAGCCTGCGGTCGTGCTCGCGACGGGAGATCTGCGCTTCACGGGTGGCCGCAGCGGCCTCGTCCAGCGCCCGTTGTGCCTCCTCGCGGTCGGCCAGCTTGGCCTCTCGCCGCTCGTCCAGACGCTGAGCCTGGGCGCGCAGCTCGTCCGGCGGTCGGCCGGCAAGAGGCTCCTCGACGTACTCGAGCAGGTGGCGTCGCCGGGCCTCGACCAGGTCGGCGGTGCCGTTCAGACGTTCGCGCAGCCGGGCCAGCGCCTCGACGGTGTCACGGGCCTGCTCGAGCCGTGGGGCGCCTTCGCGCAGCGCCGTCTCGAGGCCCTCTGCGGTGGAGTCGAGGTCGGCGACCCGCTCCTCGATCGCCTGTTGACGCTGCGAGATCTCGGCGTCGTCGGCCGCCTCCGAGTCCCGCACGCCCCGCAGTCGCGAGAGGTCGTGCACGGCGAGGCGGACCTGCACGTCGCGCAGTTGCGCCTGCAGCGCCTGGTGCTTGTCCGCGGCCTCGGCCTGCCGTTCCAACGGCTTGAGCTGACGACGCAGCTCACGGAGGACCGTGCGCAGCTTCTCGACGTGCTCGTCGACGTGGTCGAGCTTGCGCAGGGCCCGCTCGCGGCGGCGGCGGTGCTTGAGGATCCCGGCCGCCTCCTCGACGAACGCCCGCCGGTCCTCGGGCTTGGCGTGCAGGATGTCGTCGAGCTGTCCCTGTCCGACGATCGTGTGCAGCTCGCGTCCCAGCCCCGTGTCGGACAGGAGCTCCTGGATGTCCAGCAGCCGGCACTCCTCGCCGTTCATCGCGTAGACGGATTCGCCGGTGGTGAAGATCTCGCGCGAGATGCGCACCTCGCTGAAGCCCTGGGCGGAACCGCCGGTGCCGATCGCATCGGAACCGAGCTGCCCCTTGGAGTTGTCGATCGTGATCTCGACCTTGGCGCTGCCCAACGCGGGGCGGTTCGGGGAGCCGGCGAAGATGACGTCGGCCAGCTCACCGCCCCGGAGCAGCTTCGCGGATCGGGTGCCCAGCACCCAGGCCAGGGCGTCGACCACGTTGGACTTGCCGGACCCGTTGGGTCCGACGATCACGGTCACGCCCGGTTCGAAGTCCAACGACGTCTGGTCCGCGAAGGACTTGAAGCCTCGGACGGTCAACGACTTGAGAAACACCCCGTGCTACCCCATCTCTGGCCTCGTGTCTGGCCTCGTGGTCAGCGGGA
>CAZHZQ010000056.1:0-14670 GCA_964537235.1 uncultured Actinomycetota bacterium
CTGGCGTTCCCGGGCGGGGAACAGGAGGGCGACGAGAGCCGTGTCGAGTGACCCCGCCGGGTTGCGTCGCGCCGACCTCGCGCGCGCCGTCGCCGATGCGGTGAGGTCCACCGCAGGCGTCGCACGCCTGGACGGCGGCGCTCTCGGCGAGTTCGCCACCTACGCGGACGGCGAACGCGTCGAGGGCGTGCGGATCGGGAGCGAGGATCCCACCGGGGTCCGGCTGCGTCTGGTCGTTGCCTACGGCCGGCCGATCCCGGCGATCGTTGCGGACGTGGACGCGGCGGTCCGCGAGCGGCTCGCCCCCCGGTGGCGTCCCACGCGGATCGACATCGACGTGGTCGATGTCGTCACCGGCAGACCCGACGGCGCCGACGTCGACGGGCGCGACGAGGTCGCCGACCGCTCCGACAGCAAGGGGTGATCCATGCTGCTCCGCGTGCTCGAGCGTCTGGTCGCCCTGCTGTTCTGGGCCGCAGTGACCGCGGTCGCTTTCCTCGTCGCCACACAGACGGCGCTGGACGCCATGGGTCGACCGGAGCAGGTGGTCGACACCGACGAGTTGGTGCAGACCGTCGCGGACTTCGACCCGACCTCCGCCCTGGCGATCGCTGTGGCGGTCGGCCTCGTCCTCCTCGGCTTGGCCGTCCTGGTGATGGAGTTCACCCCGCGCCGGCCGCGCTCGCTGCTCCACTACTCGGGCGAACGGGTGACCTTCACCCTGGATCGTCGAGGGCTCGAACGGCGCCTGACCCGTACTGCCGAGTCGGATCCCGACGTCGGCGACGCCAAGGTGCGCATCCGGCGGCGGGCGAAGGTCACGGTGCAGAAGGTCGAAGGCAGCGACGACCGGTCGTTGCGCCGCCGCGTCCGCGACGGGCTGCGCGAAGACCTCGACCAGTTCGTGGAGCACAAGACGCCGAAGGTGAAGGTGGACGTGACCTCAGGCGGAGGGCGGGTTCGATGAAGCCCCGCCGGACCACCCTCCTCGAGGTCGTCGATCGCGTGGTCGTGATCCTCGTCGGACTCGCGCTGGTCACCGGGGGCGCCGCCATCCTGGCGGGCGCGTTCGACCTCCTCGATCCTCCGGACCTGACCGGCATCGCCGAGACAGCGCTGGAGCAGCTCGAGGTCTGGCCCGAAGCCGCCGTCATCGCCGTCGCGGCGGTCGTCGCGATCCTGGGCGCGGCTTTCTCGATCCGGCACCTGCTGCCCGCCCACCAGCAACGAGCCGTGTCCGAGCTGACGCTGCCGTCGGGCGAGGGACGGCACCGCACCCAGGTCCGGGGGCGGGCACTGTCGAAGGTGACCGAGGCCGATCTCTCGCGGCTCCCGAGTGTGCGCAGCAGCAGCGCGCGCCTCGTGTCCGCGGATCCCCCCACGGTCGACGCCAAGGTGACCACCTCGCTGTCGTGCGACCTGGATGAGTTGCGGGAGCACGTCGCGCGCGTCGTCGAGCGGCTGGAGGGGGCGCTCGGACGATCAGACGTTCGCATGCGGGTCCGGATCGGGTTCGTCGGTGCCCCCGAGAGCCGGGTGGAGTAGGGAGGCACGCCCGGCCGACGGAGAAGCATGCGTCATGCCGAGCCGCACATCACCACTGCGAAGCTGAGGACGTCACCGGGTCCCGGCGGCGTCACCCTCGAACGCGGTCGCCAGGCGGGCCAGCGTCAACGCGCCCAGCAGGAGGCCGAAGTCGCGCAGCGCGATGTCGAGGTGGTCGCCGAGGAGCAGGAGGTTGAGGATGATGCCGCCCAGCCATGCGGCCACGAGGTAGCCGCCG
This sequence comes from uncultured Actinomycetota bacterium, assembly GCA_964537235.1. Taxonomy (GTDB): domain Bacteria; phylum Actinomycetota; class Nitriliruptoria; order Nitriliruptorales; family JAHWKO01; genus CAZHZQ01. The sequence goes on from CAZHZQ010000056.1 coordinate 1,784, forward strand.
AACCGGGGGCGCAGGGCGACGACGATCCCCGCCACGATCTCCACGATGCCGACGAGGATCATCGCGGTGGCGGCAGAACCGGGGACGATGCCGTCGATCGCGGGGGCGAGGTAGATCGACCAGTCGACCATCACGTTGAAGAACTTGTCGAGTCCGAAAAGGATCGGGGCGGCGGTGAACCCCACTCGCAGCAGCATGTAGCCCTGGAAGGCGGGGTTGGTGGTGTCGGCGCGGGTGACTTCCGGCTGGGTGGTGGTCGAAGCCATCTCAGGAACCTCCTGTGTAAGATGAACGTGGCTCTACTTTAGAGTGGCCCTGTTCTAAAATCAAGCATATTTTCTTATAGAGGCGGTGCGGTGACCGACACGACGCGCGAGGACCAGCTCGAGACCGTGTGCTCGTTGGGCGACCCCACCCGCCGGGCGCTCTACGAGCACGTCGCCCGGGCGCGGGAGCCGGTGTCTCGCGATGACGCCGCCGAGGCCGTCGACGTGGACCGGTCGGTGGCCGCCTACCACCTCGACAAGCTCGTCGACGAAGGGCTGCTCGCGGCGTCCTTCGCTCGGCCCGAGGGGCGGGGCGGTCCCGGCGCCGGACGACCGGCGAAGCACTACGAGCGCGCCGACATCGAGGTCACCGCCAGCGCCCCGCCCCGCGACTACCGGCTGATCGCCGACCTGCTGGCCCGAGCGCTGGACGCCGGCGGCTCGTCGGCGGTCGCTGGGGCGCTGCGGGGCGCGGCCGAGGGGTTGGGCGCGGAGCTCGTCGAGGGGCTGGACGCGGAGGTCGCCGGCGGGACGGACGGCGGGCAGCTGTGGGACCTGCTCGAGGCGCACGGGTACCAGCCGTACCGCGACGGCGACGTGATCCGGTTGCGCAACTGCCCGTTCCACCGTCTGGCCCGGGCGCACACCGAGCTGGTGTGCGGGGTGAACCTCGCCATGATGGCCGGTGTCGTCCACCGGCTCGGGGCGTCGGACCTCGAGCCGACGTTGGATCCGGCACCCGGGCGCTGCTGCGTGGCGTTCCGGCCGCGGTGACGGCGATCAGCTCGGGCGCACCGGCGTGACGTCGCGCGTCAGCGCAGCCGTTCGACCCGGTCCGGGGCCGTGGCGCGGAGGTTGGCCACCAGGGTGCGTTCGGCGAGGTCGACCAGCTCATCGATGTCGACGGCGTCGTCCTCCGCGACCCGTGCCAGCGCCAGGCCCTCGAGGTAGCCCACCCACGCCCGCAGCGACGCGCGCAGCAGCGGGGACGGCTCGTCGATGTCGAGGCCGCCGAGGACCAGCTCGACGACCCGTCCGCGCAGCCGGTCGATCAGCTCCTGGACCTCGACGTCGCCGCTGATGCCTCCCTGGAGGACCGCGAGGTAGCCCTGACGCCGACGCGCGACGTGATGCAGGTACGCACGCAGCGACCGGTCGAGCTGGTCGGTCTCCGACTCGCCGCCGTCGGGTTCGATCAATGTGGACAGCTCGTCGACCGCCGTGCGGACGACCTCGACGTAGAACTCCCGCTTGCCGGGGAAGTAGTGGTAGAGCAGCCCCCGGGAGATGCCCGCGGCGTCGGCGATCTCGTCGACCGAGACGTCCTCGTAGGGGCGCCGGCTGAACAGCTCGACACCCAGTCGCAGCAGTTGCTGGCGCCGCTCGTCGACGGGCAGGCGGGCGCGGGCGGTGGATGGACTAGGTGGGGTGGGTGGGGCCATGCGGACAGGGTACCACCTGTTGAACCAGGTTCAGTAGTTCGCTACCGTGCTTGTCGAACCGCGTTCAACGCATCACGTCCCAGATCGATCCGTACGGACCGATCGAGACGGACGAGACGATGTCGAGGCAACGGAGGCCGCGATGCTGCCGCTCGCCCACGGCGCCCCGGCCGGCGGCGCCCCGCTCGAGGACCTGATCCCCGCCGTCGTGATCGGGCTGGTCGGCCTGGTCGCGGTGCTCGCGGTGGGACGCGCCCACCGGCGCGGCCGGATGACCTGGCTGTCGAGGCTCGGGGCGTTCTCGGAACGGGTCAGCGGCATCCCCGCCTGGGCGGCGCTGCCCGGCGTCATCACCGGGGTGTCGCTCGTGACGGCGGTGTTCGGGTTCTACTGGGACGTGTCGACCCACATCGACAACGGCCGTGACGTCGGCCCGTTCGCGAACCCCTCCCACTGGTTCATCCTGGTCGGGCTGGTGGGGCTCGCGCTGGCGGGGGCCGTCTCCGTCATCCTCGGGACGGGTGACGACGACCTGGACTCTGCCGTGGAGATCCGCCCCGGCTGGCGGGTGCCGGTCGGGGGCCTGCTCCTGCTGCTGTGCGGCGTCGTCGCGCTGGCGGGCTTCCCGCTGGACGACGTGTGGCACCGCCTCTTCGGACAGGACGTCACGCTGTGGGGGCCGACCCACATCCAGATGGTCGGCGGGGCGTCGCTGGCGACGCTCGCGCAGTGGGCGCTGTTCGCCGAGGCCGGTCGCGTCCGGTCGGGCTCCGGGTCCCGCGATCGCGGCTGGGTGTGGCGGCTGCGCGACCTGTCGATGGGCGGGGCGTTCCTGATCGGCCTGTCGACGCTGCAGGCCGAGTTCGACTTCGGCGTGCCCCAGTTCAGCCTCCTCTACCAGCCGGTCCTGGTCGCGTTCGCCGCGGGCGTCGGGCTGGTCGCCGCGCGGATCCGCGTCGGCCGGTGGGGCGCGCTGTACGCGGCCGGGTTCTTCCTCGCGGTCCGCGCCGGCCTGACGCTCGTGATCGGTCCCGGGCTGGACCGGGTGCTGCTGTCCGCGCCCCTGTACCTCGTGGAGGCGGCCCTGGTCGAGGTCGTTGCCGCCCATGTCGGCCGGCACCGGCAGTTGACGTTCGGGGCGTGGGCCGGCCTCGCGGTCGGGACCGTCGGCCTGGCCGCCGAGTGGGCCTGGACCCAGGCGGCGATGCCCCTGCCGTGGAACGCCGCCCTGCTGCCCGAGGTCGCGGTGCTGGGTCCGCTGGCCGGGCTCGCCGGTGGTGTGCTCGGCGGCTACGTCGGTCGTGCGCTGGCAAGACCGAGCCTGCCCCGCCAGGACGCGCCGCGGTGGCTCGCGATCGCGACCGGGGTGGTCGCGGTGGGCGTGCTCGCCTGGCCGCTGCCGATGACGTCCCCGGACGGGGTCCGCGCGACGTTCGATCTGGAGGAGGTGGCCGGCGGCCAGGACCGAGCGGCGTACGTGACCGTCGAGGTCGATCCGGCCGACGTCGCCGACGACGCCGACTGGTTCACGATGACCGCCTGGCAGGGCGCCGAGTGGACCGACACCCAGAGCGTGGTCGACCGGCTGCAACGGGTCGCACCCGGGACCTGGCGCACGACACGACCGATCCCGCTGCACGGGAACTGGAAGGCGATGGCCCGCCTGCACTCCGGGCGGACGATGGTCGCCGCCCCGCTGTACATGCCCGAGGACCAGGCGATCCCCGCCGAGGGGATCCCCGCGGTCGACGGTGTCACCCGCGACTTCGTCTACGACAAGACCGTCCTGCAGCGCGAGGCCAAGGACGCCCCCGCGTGGCTCTGGTCGATCGGCTACGGCGTCCTCGCCGTGATCGTCGCGGCCTGGATCGGCGCGGTCGCGTGGGGGCTGGGGCGCCTGCGCCGCACCCGGCCGGAAGGGCCGACCTCCCCCTCGACCTCACCCCGAACCTCCCCCCGACCGACGGTCGGATCGGGGGCCTCGCCACCGAGGTAGGTTGCAACGGCAACCTCCGACGTGCAGGGAGGCGCTCCGATGTTGACGATCCGTCGTGCCGAGGACATCCACGAGGAGGACGGCGGCTGGTTCAACGCCCGCTGGCACTTCTCGTTCGACCGGTACCGCGATCCCGAGCAGATGGGGGTCGGGGCGCTGCGCGTCTTCAACGACGACCGCCTGGTCCCCGGTGCCGACTGGCCGATGCACCCGCACCGCGACATCGAGTCGCTGACCTACGTGGTCGAGGGGCGCTTCGGCCACGACGACTCGCTGGGCAACGGCGGCACGTTGGAGCCCGGCGCCGCGCAGGTGATGCGGTTCTCGTCGCGCGGGGCGATGCACTCCGAGCGCAACGCCTCCGAGGACGAGCCGATGCGGTTCCTCCAGTTCTGGATCCTCCCGAGCGAGGAGGGTCTGGAGTCGTCGGTCCAGCAGCGCCAGTTCACCGCCGACGACCGCACCGACCGGTGGCTGCAGATCATGGGTCCCGAGGGTGAGGACGGTCTGGATCTGGCCCAGGACGCGCGCGCCCAGGTGTCGCGGCTGACCGCCGGCAACGAGCTGAGCCACCACTTCGGCGACGGGCGTGCGGGCTACGTGTACGTGATCGACGGGTCGGCGATGTTCAACGGCGACAAGGTCGACACCGGCGACGCGGCGAAGATCGCCTCGGGCCCCGAGGATCTGGGGATCGGGGCGATCGAGGACACCGAGCTGATCCTGATCGACGTCCCGCGGGACTTCGAGCCGGTGGGGATCTGGAACAACCGCTGACCGGCGTGGGTGGTGTCCGACCGAGCCGGTAGTCTCACGACCGAACGCCCGCAGGGGCAGGTTCCCCGACGGTGCGTTCCGGTCGCCCCCCGGCGGCGTCCCCCGGTGAACCGGGTCAGGGCCGGAAGGCAGCAGCCCTAAGCCGTTCTCGGACGGGTGCCGGAAGGGGCGGCCGGAACCCACCGCCGGACGCCGTCCCGGTGGACCCCGCCTCTTCCCCGGCGCGCCAGCCCTCAAGACCGATCGAGACCGTTCCAGACGCTGACCCAGCCGCCCGCTCCACCGCTGTCGAGGGACCACGTGGCCTACGTGTCGCTGTACCGCAAGTACCGGCCGCAGTCCTTCGAGGAGGTCGTCGGCCAGCGTCACGTCACCCAGACGCTGGCCAACGCGATCGCCGAGGACCGGCTGCACCACGCCTACCTGTTCACCGGTCCGCGCGGGACCGGCAAGACCTCCACCGCCCGGATCCTCGCCAAGGCGGTCAACTGCGAGCAGGGCCCGACCGCCGAGCCGTGCCAGACCTGCCCGCAGTGCGTGGCGATCACCGAGGGGTCGTCGGTCGACGTGATCGAACTGGACATGGCCTCCCACGGCGGGGTCGACGACGCCCGGGAACTGCGCGAGCGCGCGCTGTTCGCCCCGGCCGGCGCCCGCCGCAAGGTCTACATCCTCGACGAGGTCCACATGGCCTCGAACGCGGCGTTCAACGCGCTGCTGAAGCTGATCGAGGAGCCGCCCGGGCACGTCATGTTCGCGATGGCCACCACCGAGCCCAACAAGATCATCCCGACGATCATGTCGCGCGTGCAGCGGCTGGACCTGCGCCGGGTCGGCGCCCAGGACGTCGGCGAGCACGTCCGTCGACTGGCGGAGCTCGAGGACTTCGAGATCGAGGACGCCGCCGTCGAGGCGGTCGTCCGCGCCGGTGACGGCTCCGTCCGCGACAGCCTGTCGGTGCTCGACCAGGTCCGCTCGTACGCGTCGGGCTCGGTGACCGTCGAGCACGTCGCCCAGCTGCTGGGACACACGCCCGCCGACCGGGTCTTCGACACGGTCGCGCTGATCGCCGCGCAGGACCTGGCCGGGCTGATGGCGATGGTCCAGGACCTGCAGCGCGAGGGTCACGACCTGCGCCGCTTCGCGCTCGACCTGGTGGACCACCTCCGGGACCTGCTGGTCCTGCAGGTCGCCCCCGACCGCCCCGACCTGGTCGACACCACGGACGAGCGCCGGACCCGGCTGGCCGGACAGGCGTCGCTGCTGACCCAGGAGTCGCTGGCGCGGGCGATCGACCTGCTGGCCGACACGATCGCCGAGATGCGTCGCGGTCCGGCCCGCCTGCTGATCGAGCTCGCGCTGACGAAGCTCGCCCGCCCCGCCGCGGCCGGCGACGTCGGGGCGCTGGCCGACCGGGTCGCGAGGTTGGAGGCCGGGGCGGCGGATGGCCCGCCCGCCACCGCCGGACCCGGACCGCCCACGCCGGTCTCCGAGGACACCACCCCACCACCCGCCGGCGACGACGTACCTGAATCGGAAGAACCCGAAGAGGAACCGGAGTCCGAGGCCGAGGCGAAGCCGGAGCCGGAAGAGCCGGCACCCGAACCGGACCCCGAGCCAGAGCCCGAACCCGCGGCGACCGACGCGTCGCTGGAGGGCCTGCTGTCGCGGTGGGAGCAGGTGCTCGACGCGCTCAAGGGGCGCAGCCGCAAGCTGCACGCTTTCTACACGCCGGGCACGCCGGTCGCGCTGGACGGCGGGGCGCTGCGGCTGCGGTTCGCGCAGGCGTTCCACGCCGAGCAGGCCTCGCAGGCGGACAACGTGAACGTGTTCCGCACCGTCGTGCGCGAGGTCACCGGCATCGAGATCGGCACCGTGCGCGTCGAGGTCGTCGACCGGGACGACGACCCGGCCGAGGAGGAGGCCCCGCCCGTCGACGAGACCGAGGCGGTCGCCGTCCTCGAGGCCGAGGTGACCCCGGACGACATCGACGAGGACGAGGCCGCCGACCGTGCGGTCTCGCTGCTCCGCGACGAGCTGGGCGCCCAGCCCGTCGACGGGGACTGACGTGTCGACCTACGAAGGGGCGCTGCAGGACCTGATCGACGAGCTCGGCCGGCTCCCCGGCATCGGCCCGAAGAGCGCCCAGCGGATCGCGTTCCACCTGCTGAACGCCGACGAGGACGATGCGCGGCGTCTCGCCGACGCGGTCGTGCAGGTCAAGGAGCGCATCCGGTTCTGCGAGCGCTGCTGGAACGTGTCCGAGGACGAGGAGTGCCGGATCTGTCAGGACGCGCGGCGCGACGGCTCGCTGCTGTGCGTGGTGGAGGAACCTCGCGACGTCCTGGCGATCGAGCGGACCCGCGAGTTCCGCGGCCGCTACCACGTGCTGGGGGGCGCGATATCGCCGATCGACGGGATCGGGCCCGACGACCTCCACATGAAGGAGCTCGTCCAGCGCCTGGACGACGAGGGCGTCAACGAGGTGATCATCGCGACCAACCCCAACGTCGAGGGGGAGGCGACCGCCTCGTACCTCGCGCGGCTGCTGGAGCCGCTGGGCGTGCGGGTCACCCGCATCGCGTCGGGGCTGCCGGTCGGGGGTGACCTGGACTACGCCGACGAGGTCACCCTGGGGCGGGCGTTCTCGGGGCGGCGGGACGTCGGCGACTGATCGCTCGCCTGCAGCCCGTCGTGGTTGCGGTGGTTGCGGCGATGTCCCCGGATCGACACCCGCGACGTAGGCTGCGCGCGTGGGCAGCATCATCGAGACCGTCGCCGGCGCGGTGCTGGGCCTGCGCGGGTTCGTCGCCTACCTGATCATCGGGCTGCTCGCCTTCGGGGAGGCCGCGGCGTTCATCGGGCTGATCACGCCCGGGGAGCTCGCCATGGTCCTCGGCGGTGTGCTGGCCAGTCAGGGGCGGGTCGCGACCACCGTGATGCTCGCCGTCGCCGCCGGGGCCGCCATCGCCGGTGACTCGGTCGGGTACTGGCTGGGGCGCCGCTGGGGCCGGCAGGTCACCTCGTGGGGGCCGATCGCGGGGCGGTTCAGCGGCCAGATCGAACGGACCGAGGAGTACTTCCACGATCGGGGCGGCCGCGCCGTCGTGTTGGGGCGCTGGGCGTCGGTGCTGCGCACCTTCGTGCCGTTCGTCGCCGGTACGAGCGGGATGCCGTACGGGCGGTTCGTCCTGTACAGCGTCCCCTCGGCGGGGGTCTGGGCCGCCGTGTTCGTCCTGCTGGGCCTCGCAGCGGGAGAGTCCTGGCACATCGTCGAACGGTACGCCGGACGTGCGTCGCTGATCCTGCTCGTCCTGGTCGGCATCGCGGTGCTGTTGCGGATCGGGGCGCGGGCGGTCGCGCGGCGCCAGGACCGCCTGGTCGAGCTGTCGCGTCGCGTCGGCGCCTGGCCGCCGGTCCGCTGGTTGCGCGGGCGGTACGGGGCGCAGCTGCGGTGGCTCGCGAAGCGCTTCGACCCGAACGTGGCACGGGGTCTGGGTCTGACCCTCGGCTTCGGCGTGCTGGCGCTCGGCGCCACGGCGATCGGCGTGCTGCTCACCGACGTGAGGACCTTCGACGGCGTCGCCCGGCTCGACCTCCCGGTGCAGATGTGGTTCCTCGACGTCCGGACGGAGGCCGCCGTGCGGGTGTCCGAGGTGGTCGTCGCCGCGTTCGAGCTGCCGTGGCTGGCGATCCCGACCGTGTTCGGCGCCGGCTACGCCGTCTGGCGGGCGACGCCCCGAGCGGCCGTGCGGGCCGTCGTCGGCGTGCTCGGTGCCGCCGGGATCGCGTGGACCACCCAGCAGTTCGTCTCGGAACAGCTCACGCAGACCGAGTTCCCCGCAGTGAGCACCGCGGCCGCCGCCGCGCTCCTGTTCCACGCGGCGGCGGTCGCCAGCACCAGGCTCGAGTGGGCCAAGGCCGTGCGGATCGTCGCCGTGGGGATGTTCGTCCTGAGCGTGATCGGGGTGGCGGCGCTGGTCACCGAGACCGCCGCGTTGAGCGGGGTCCTGTTCGGTGGGGCGTTGGGTGCGACCTGGGCCGCGGCACTCGAGGTCCAGGCGCGGTTGCCGTTCGGCTTCTGGGACGGGGGTCCGCCGACGGGCGAGCGGCACGCCCCGACGCTCACGTGGCCCGAGGCGCCCCGCTGACCCGCCCGAACGGGACTGGCGAGGCGGACGTGACGGTGCCACGTTGGGGTCGAGACGACGTGCGGAGGCCGACATGACGGATGTCCAGCTGGAACGCCAGGACGGTCAGCGCTGGCGCATCCCGCGCGACGGTGACATGCGGGTCGACGGGATCGTCTTCACCTCCGAGTCCCTGCTCGAGACCGTCGAGGACGACGCGCTGCAGCAGGTGGCCAACGTGGCGACCCTGCCCGGGATCGTCGACGCCAGCTACGCGATGCCCGACATGCACTGGGGCTACGGCTTCCCGATCGGCGGGGTCGCGGCCACCGACGTCGACGAGGGCGGGGTCGTGTCGCCCGGTGGCGTCGGCTTCGACATCTCGTGCGGCGTGCGGCTGCTCACCACGCCGATCGGCCGCGACGAGATCGGCGCTGCGCTGCCGGACATCATGGACATCCTCGACCGGACCGTGCCGCGGGGGCTCGGCAAGGGAGCGGTCTGGGACATCGACGACGAGGGCAAGCTGGCCGAACTGCTCGTGCGGGGCGCCGCCTACGCCGTCGACCGGGGGCGGGGGACCGACCGGGATCTCGAACGCTGCGAGGACCGCGGGTTCCTGGAGGACGCCGACCCGTCCCGGGTGTCGACCCGGGCGGTCGAACGCGGGATCGAGCAGGTCGGCAGCCTCGGCTCCGGCAACCACTTCCTCGAGATCCAGGCGGTCGACCAGATCGTCGATCCCGAGGTGGCCGAGGGCTTCGGCCTGCAGCAGGACCAGGTCTGCGTGATGATCCACACGGGATCGCGCGGGCTGGGGCACCAGATCTGCCAGGACCACGTGCGCAAGATGAAGGACGCGATGCAGACGTACGACATCGAAGTCCCGGACAAGCAGCTGGCCTGCGCCCCGGTCGACTCGCCGCCGGGGCAGGCGTACCTGCAGGCGATGGCCGCCGGCGCGAACTTCGGCCGGGCGAACCGCCAGATGCTGGCCGAGGCGACCCGTGACGCCTTCGAGAAGGTGACGGGGCGGCGGGACCTCGAGCTCGTGTACGACGTCTCCCACAACCTCGCCAAGGTCGAGGAGCACGAGGGGCGGTCGCTGTGCGTGCACCGCAAGGGCGCGACGCTCGCGCTGCCCCCGGGGCACGACGACCTGCCCGGCGACCTGCGGCCGCACGGACAGCCGGTCATGATCCCCGGGTCGATGGGGACGTCCTCGTGGGTGCTGACCGGCGTCGCGGTCGAGGACCGGCTGAGCGGCGTGGCGTTCCACTCCACCTGTCACGGGGCCGGCCGGACCATGAGCCGCACCCAGGCCAAGAAGCGGCAGGGCGGCCGGGAGCTGCACGACGAGCTCGAGGGGCGGGGCGTGTTGGTCCGGGAGGAGTCGCAGCGGGATCTGCCCGAGGAGGCGCCCTACGCCTACAAGGACGTCGACGAGGTCGTGCGGGTCACCGAGGAGGCGCAGCTGGCGCGCCGCGTCGTGCGCCTCGTCCCTCTCGGCGTCGTGAAGGGCTGACCTGCGGAGGGGCGAGACCGTGACCGAGACCGTGACCGAGACCTACGAGGACCGTCGGGATGCCGGCCGCCGGCTGGCCGGGAAGGTCGCCGAGGTCAAGCTCGACGACCCGGTCGTCCTCGGGCTGCCCCGTGGGGGTGTGCCCGTCGCGGCCGCGGTCGCCGATCGGCTGGGCGCGCCCCTGGACGTGGTGGTGGTTCGCAAGGTAGGGGCGCCCCACAACCCCGAGTACGGGATCGGCGCCGTCGGCGAGGGCGACGTGCTGATCCTCAACGAGGACCCGATGCGCCGGCTCGGCCTGTCGCGCGACAACCTGCAGGACAGCATCGAGTCCGAGCAGGACGAGCTGAAGCGCCGGGTGGACCGCTACCGGCGGGGGCGCGAGGCCGTGCCCCTCGACGGCCGGTCGGTCGTCGTCGTGGACGACGGGATCGCGACCGGTGTGACGGCGACCGCTGCCGCCCGCGTGCTGCGCGCGCGGGGCGTCGAGCACCTCGTGCTGGCGATCCCCGTCGGGCCTCCCGACAACGTCCGGGAGGTCGCCATCCACTACGACGACGTGGTCGTGCTGCAGATCCCCGAGAGCTTCCGCGCGGTCGGGATGTGGTACCGGGAGTTCGGTCAGACCACGGACGACGAGGTCGTCGAGCTGCTCGAGCAGGCCGCCGGGGGAGGAGGCACGGCGTGACCCGCGACGTCGCCGTCCAGGCCAACGTGGGGTGTGTCAGGTGGGCAGGTCGCCTGCGGTGACCGGCGGGAGGTAGGTGCGCTCGGGCTTTCGGACCCACCAGTCCCCGGTCTCGCGGCGCTCCTCCGGCGTGGTGAAGCGGTAGCGGAACAGCCGCGCCCGGACGGTCGCGGGGCGCTCGCCGTCGAACGGGTCGTGGCGCAGCAACCCGAGGGTCCGCTCGTCGGCCTCCAGGAGCTTGGCCACGAACCGGACGAACCACGGGTGTCGGCGGGGCGAGGACATCGCCGCGAACCACATCAACCAGTCCAGCCGGAGGTGGTACGGGGCGATCTGGGGCGGCCGGCGTGAGGGGTCGCCCGGCTTGGCCTTGAAGCCGTACTCGCGCCAGTCCGCCTCGTCGGGGTCGGGGGAGGCGGCGCCCTCGACGACCACCTCGTAGCGCTCCTTGGTGATCGATCCGAACGCCCCGTAGGTGTTCACCAGGTGGAGGGGGTTGAACGAGCGGTTCATGGCCTGCCGGGACGAGGCCATGTTGCGCACCGGCCACCAGCTCAGGGCGACCGTGCCGATCGTCACCACCACGACCAGGGCCACGAACCAGGTCGGGGCGGCGGTCAGCTGCGTCGTCGGTTCGATCGGGACCACCGCCTCCAGCCATGCGTCGGGGAACGCCGCGATCGCCAGCGCCATCGTCAGCACGTTCAGCCACGAGAAGTTCCCGCTGATCACCAGCCACCCCTGGGTGACGAAGATGATCCCCCCGGCGATCCCGGCGACCGGCTGGGGCGCGAACAAGCCGAACGGCACGATCAGCTGTGCGACGTGGTTGGCGCCCACCTCGGCCTGGTGCAACCGCTTGGGCAGGTTGTGGAAGAACCAGCTGAACAGGCTCGGCATCGGCTGGGTCTCGTGGTGGTACTCGAGACAGGTCAGATCCCGCCAGCACTGGTCCCCGCGCAGCTTTATCAGGCCGGCACCGAACTCGACCCGGAACAGCAGCCACCGCAGCAGCAGGACCGTCAGCAGGGGCGGGGCGATCTCCGGTGGACCCAGGAACATCGCGAGGAAGCCCGCCTCGAGCACGATCGACTCCCAGCCGAACGCGTACCAGACCCGACCGACGTTCACGAAGGACAGGTACAGGACCCAGACGAGGAACCAGGTCGTCGTGGCCAGCCACGGAGGCCCGGCCTGTGGCAGCCCGAGGAGCAACGCGGCCGACAGGACGACACCGGCCCACGCCACCCCGTCCGCGAGGCGGTCGGAGTACCTCCAGTGGAAGATGCTCGGCGAGCTGCGCGGATCGGATGTGGACAGGTAGCGGGTGACCGGCGTCAGACCGTCCGATCCCAGCAAGGGGCGCCACTGGTTCACGGTGGCGGCGAAGGCGATCACGTAGATGCCGGCGAGCGCCCGCTCGAACAGCAGACGGGCCAACTGGTAGCCGGGCGCCGAGAACCACTCCATCGTGGTCCGACCGTAACGCGGTCGTGTGGAGAGCTGGGGGCAGGTGGTCGGGGTGTCGTGTGGTCGGGTGGTCGTCAGCCGGTGAGGACCGAGCGGACCTGGATCACCTCGTAGTCGACGGAGTAGGTCCGCTGCACGGGGTCGAAGGCGACGGGCGGGGCGCCGTTCACCGAGAACGATCCGGCCCACGTCACGGTCAGGCGGACCTTGTAGGTGCCGGTCGACTCGTAGACGTGCGTGAATGCCGGATGCTCCTCGCTGCCGGGAGCGTCGGTGCACACCTCGTCGGACCCGTCGCCGTCGACGTCCCAGCAGTAGGAGGAGATCGCTGCGGTCGCGGTGACGGTGACGTCGGGGACGTTCGCGGCGACGGTGAGCTCGGTGGTCGGGGCGGTCGTCTCGTCGCCGTCGTCGTCGTACCACAACCAGGTGTCCATCCCGGTCATACCGCGCGGATGAGGGTTGAGGCGCACGACCCGGTCGGGGATCGCCTCGGCGACCGAGTCACGAGCTGGCGCTTCCGCGGAAGCGCCGGGTGGGGCGCCTCCGTCGTCGTTGTGGATCTGCGAACGCGGCACGCACCGGAACCCCTC
>CAZHZQ010000057.1:0-14195 GCA_964537235.1 uncultured Actinomycetota bacterium
ACATCTCCGACCGCTACCTGCCGGACAAGGCGATCGACCTGATCGACGAGGCCGGGTCGCGTCTGCGCATCCGCAGCCTGACCGCGCCCCCGGACCTCAAGGACCTCGACGAGCAGATCGACGACGCCCGCCGTGCGAAGGAGGGCGCGATCGACTCGCAGGACTTCGAGCGCGCGGCGTCGCTGCGCGACGAGGAGAAGAAGCTCATCGAGCGGCGTCAGAACCGCGAGAAGGAGTGGCGCTCCGAGGGGATGGACACCGTCCTCACCGTCGACGAAGAGGTGATCGCCGAGGTCCTGTCCAACTGGACCGGCATCCCCGTCTTCAAGCTGACGGAGGAGGAGACCGCCAAGCTCCTGCGCATGGAGGAGGAGCTGCACAAGCGGATCGTCGGCCAGGACGAGGCCATCGAGGCCGTGTCCCGCTCGATCCGCCGTACCCGGTCGGGTCTGAAGGATCCGCGGCGCCCGTCCGGCTCGTTCATCTTCCTCGGCCCCTCGGGTGTGGGCAAGACCGAGACCGCCAAGACCCTCGCCGAGTTCCTGTTCGGTGACGAGGATGCGCTGATCCACCTCGACATGTCCGAGTACATGGAGAAGCACACGGTCAGCCGCCTGGTCGGTTCGCCGCCCGGCTACGTCGGGTACGACGAGGGCGGGCAGCTCACCGAGGCCGTCCGGCGCAAGCCGTTCAGCGTGGTGCTGTTCGACGAGGTCGAGAAGGCCCACCCGGACGTGTTCAACACGCTGCTGCAGATCCTCGAGGACGGCCGCCTGACCGACGCGCAGGGTCGCACCGTGGACTTCAAGAACACGGTGCTGATCATGACCTCGAACCTCGGCACCCGCGACATCGGGTCGCCGGCGGTCGGGTTCGCCGCGAAGTCCGACGAGCGGTCGCTCTACGAGAAGATGAAGGCGAAGGTCGACGACGAGCTCAAGCAGCACTTCCGGCCCGAGTTCCTCAACCGGATCGACGAGGTGATCGTCTTCCACCAGCTGACCAAGGACCAGGTCAAGCAGATCGTGGACCTGATGATCACCCGCGTGAAGGAGCAGCTGGCGAGCCGGCAGCTCGACCTCGAGCTGACCGACCAGCTCAAGGGCTGGCTGGCCGAGAAGGGGTACGACCCGCAGCTCGGCGCCCGTCCGCTGCGTCGTACGATCCAGCGGGAGCTCGAGGACCGGCTGTCCGAGCAGCTCCTGCACGGCGAGTACAACGCCGGACAGCTGATCGTCGCCGACGTCGAGGATGACGAGGTGGTGTTCCGGGCTGTCGACTCGCCCGAGGCCCCCGACATGCCCCCCGTCGAGCTCGCCGGCGCCGAAGGCGAAGATTCGGACTGAGACGCCCAGCCCTTCCCTCCAGCACACGTCGAGGCCGCCTTGCAAGGAGGCGGCCTCTCGTGTGAGTCGGTCAGGAGCTGGACCCCTCAGTCCTCGGTTCCTCCTGCCGTTCCCACCGCGCCGCTCCAGCGCCCCGCTCGTGTGTCGGGGGCCTCGGCTCGGTTCTGACCGACTTCCGTCACTTGCAGCTGATGGCGGTTCCGTTCCCCCGGCCTCGGACGAGGTCTGGGAGCGGCACCGTTGCACGGCAACTTCAGCGGAAGGAGGCCGGGCGCCGGCGCTCCGACTTCACTGGTAGCTGACGAACATCGGTGACGGTTCGAGGGAGAGGACGTCGGTGGGGGAGCGGACGGTGGGGTCCTCGTCGTAGAAGTTCTTCCACCCCCACCACAGACCGTCAGGTGGGGCCGTGGTGGTGATGGTGCGCCAGGTGTCGAGCTTCACACCCTGACCGCCCTGGCCGTCCATCTGGATCGCCACCGCCAGCTCCGGGTGGTCGGTGTCCAGGGTGGCGCGGTCACGGATCATCGAGAGCTTGAACTGGTGCACGAGCAGGAGCTTCTGCGGCAGCGCGTGGGTGCGGACCAGCTCCGACAACCAGTCGGCGACCCGGTTGACCTCCGCCGCGGACACCGAACCGATCTGGCGGAGGTGGCGCTGCCCGGGCGCCAGCCGCCACTCGGGGTCCAGGGCCAGCCCGACGTGGGGCCGGGCCAGGAGGTCCTCGAACTCCCGCGCCTGGGTGAGGAGATCCGTCGTCCCCGGCTGCAGGTCGAGGACCACGTACACGCCGGCCTCCTCGGCGGCGTCCACCCAGTGTTCGAGGATGTCGCGTCGGGACCGTCGCGACCAGTCCCCGGTCGGTCCGGGGGCCGCTGACGCGACGGTCGCGATGATCTCGAAGGTCGGCACGACGGGTGCCTCGGAGATCGTCGCGTAGGTCTCGGCGAGGGCGCGGGCCCGCTCGATCGCGGCCTCCACGCCCTGTTCGCCCAGGACCCCCAGCGCCGGCCCTTCGGGGTTGCCGTACAGCGCCACGAGACGCCGAGCCGGGAACAGCAACTGGCCGCCACCGGGCAGCTCGAGTCCACGACGTGCCACGGCGAGCTGCCAGGTGAGCTCCGCGGGGTCGACATCCGCCCACGCCCCGTGCGAGCCCAGGAGGACGACGTCATCCGCGTCGATCTGCGCGAGCCTGCGCTGCACGGCCGGATCCGCGCGCGGGTCCGCCACCGGCGTCTCCACCACCTCGTGTCCCGCTGACCGTGCGGCCGCTGCCGCGAGCCGGCCCGCCGCGTCGCCGGTCCGCACCAGGACGACCGCCCGGTCGGCCGGCTGGGCGTCGGCGCGCCGGGTGGCCTGCGCCAGCAGGTCGCGCACATCCCGCAGATCGGCCGGGAGGGGCACGCGACGGAGATCGTGGGGCCCACGAGGTGCCCTCGCCGACCCGACGGCGATCACGCTCCGTGTCCCGAGCTCGCGCAGGAGGGCGGCCGTCCCCGACCCGGCGGGAGCGGCTCGCCCGGTGGACTCGAGCGGCCCGCCACGCCGGGCCCCGGAGACGGGCAGCACCGGGGCCCGAAGGCGCTCGCCCAACCGGTCCGCGACCGCGATCCCGGCCGCATCGTCGGAGGGCGCCAGGACCACGACCGGGGCGGATCGGAGGAACGTCCGCGTCGCCTCCTCCACGACGGCGTTGGTCCGGGACTCGGTCACCACGACCAGCGGCCCGTCGACGGGCGCGGCGACGGACCGGCCCCACGCCGGCCTCGGGATGTGGGGGAGCGGTTGCGGCGCGTGGTCGATGGCTGCGCCGGCGGCCTCCTGTGTCCCTCTGAGGAGCGTGCGGAGCGTCAGCGCCCCGCCCAGCACCGCGAGCACCGCCAGAGCCACCACCACCCGCCGATCACGTGTCGTCAGCCGCATGTCCGACAAGCCCCTCTCGTCCCTGCTCGACGCCCCCGTGGTGCGCGCACTGTAGGCAGGGCACGACCCGCGGCTACGCTGGCACGCCGCCTCTCCGCCGTCCCCAGCTCTCCGCGACCTCGAGGTCTCCCGTGACGTTCCAGCGACGACTGCTCGCGTGGAGCCGTCAGACCCGTCGCGATCTTCCCTGGCGGCGGACCCGCGACCCGTGGGCGATCCTCGTCTCCGAGGCGATGCTGCAGCAGACGCAGGTCAGCCGGGTCGTGCCCCGGTACGGGGCGTTCCTCGACGCGTTCCCGACGCCCCGCGCGTGCGCCGGGGCCCCGGTCGCCGAGGTCGTCCGCCTCTGGGAGGGGCTCGGGTACAACCGTCGGGCGGTCCACCTGCACGGCGCGGCCCGATCCATCGTCCAGGACCACGGCGGGCAGGTCCCCGATGACCTCGACGACCTCCTGGCGCTCCCCGGCGTGGGTCCGTACACGGCCCGTGCGGTGCTCGCCTTCGCGTTCGAGCGAGACCACGGGGTGCTGGACACGAACGCGGCCCGCGTGCTCGCCCGGGCCGTCTCCGGACGGTCGATGACCCGCTCCGAGGCCCAGGCGCTCGCCGACGATCTCGTCCCCGAAGGTCTCGGTTGGGAGTGGAACCAGGCCGTGCTCGATCTCGGCGCCACGATCTGCACCAAGCGGTCGCCGGACTGCGGGAGCTGTCCCGTCCGGAGGCGTTGCCGCTGGGCGATCTCCGGCCGGGCCGACCCGGACCCGGCCCAGGGCACCGCCGGCACCTCGGGGTCGCAGTCGCGCTTCGAGGGCTCGGACCGTCAGGGTCGAGGCCGACTGGTGGACGCGTTGCGCGGTGGCCCGGTCCCGCTCGAACGGATCCCCGCCGCGGCGGGCTGGCCCGACGAGCCCGAGCGTGCCCGACGGGTGGCCGACGGCTTGGTCGTGGACGGGTTGGCCGAGGTGGTCGACGGCACCCTGGCGCTGCCCGTATGAGCGGCGTCCCGACGCTGGAGCCCGCACACATCGGCCGGTTGATCGTGGCGGTCGCCGTGGTGATGGTCGTGTCGCTCGTGGCCATCGTGGTCACCCGCGACCGAGCCGTGCGCCCCGACCTGTCGGCCGTGCCCCTGCCCGAAGGATCGGTGACCCACGCCGCGGTCGAGGAGTGCGACGACGACGATCCACCCGTCTGCACGGTGCGGATGGCCGTCGGCCCCGCCGGTGGCGTCCAACTGCCCCGCGAGACGGAGGTGATGCTCGTCGAGCACCTCCGGGACGAGGGGTGGCGGACGGCCGAGGACGGAGGCGACGCCGCGCGACTCGCGTCACCGAACGGCCACCTGATCGTCCGCATCGCGGACTACCACCCCGAGGATGTGCCCGAGGGCCTCGAGTCCGGCGTCGACGAGGACGTGGGGCGCGAGGACCTGGCGGTGCTGACCGTCGTTCCGACCGACCCGTAGGCCGGAGGCCGTCCGAAAGTGACGGTTCCTCGCGCATGCGCGAGGAGTCGGCCGGGCGCGCCGGGCAGCGTCGCGCCTCCGCCGGGTTGTCACACGCCCCGTCTACCTTCGCGGCTGTCGATCGGACGGAGCATCCGTGGCGAAGAAGAGGACGATCGCGCGCTGCGCGGACTGCGGGCACGAGGAACCCAAGTGGGTCGGGCGGTGTCCGGGCTGCGGCAGCTGGGGGACCCTGGCCGAGGTGACCCCGGCCGACGACACCTCCGACTCGTCGGTGCGGACCTCCGCCCCGAAGGCGCCGGCCCGCCCGGCTGAGCGGATCGCGGACGTACCGCTGCACGACGTCGACCGGCTGCGGACCGGGATCGGGGAGTTCGACCGGGTGCTCGGCGGTGGGCTGGTACCGGGGGTCGCCGGGCTCATCGGCGGCGAGCCGGGCGTCGGCAAGTCGACCCTCCTCCTGCAGGCCGCCCACCGGATCGCCGATGACGGCGGCACCGTCCTGTACGTGTCCGGCGAGGAGTCGGCGGGACAGCTGCGGCTGCGCGCACAGCGCGTCGGGGCGTTGGCGGACGACCTGCTCGTGGCGGCCGAGACCTCGCTGCCCTCGCTCCTCGGGCTGGTCGAGCGTCACGCCCCGGACGTGCTGATCGTCGATTCGATCCAGACCGTCTCCGACCCGGCCCTGTCGTCGTCGCCGGGGGCGGTGCTCCAGGTCCGCGAGTGCGCCGCCGCGTTGGTCCGTTCCGCCAAGGCCACGGGCACCGCGACGCTCCTGGTCGGGCACGTCACCAAGGAGGGCAGCATCGCCGGACCGCGCGTCCTCGAGCACCTCGTCGACGTCGTCCTGGCGTTCGAGGGCGACCGCCAGCACGCCCTGCGGATCCTGCGGGCGATGAAGAACCGGTTCGGCGCGGCCGGCGAGGTCGGTTGCTTCGAGATGGCCGGCGACGGCCTGCGGGAGGTCGCCGACCCGTCCCGGCTGTTCCTCGCCGATCACGACGGCGATCCGCCGGGGGTCGCCATCACGGTCACCATCGAGGGGCCGCGGCCGCTGGCCGCCGAGCTCCAGGCGCTGGTCGCCCCCAGCAAGCAGAACTTCCCGCGACGCCAGGCCACCGGTCTGGACAACTCGCGGCTGCCGATGCTCGTCGCGGTGCTCGAGCGCCGTGCCGACGTCCCCCTCAGCGACCACGAGCTGTTCGTCAGCGCCGTCGGTGGGGTGAAGGTCCGTGAACCTGCGGCCGATCTCGCCCTCTGCGCCGCGATCGCCTCGTCGCGGCGGGACCGCACGATCCCCTCGGACACCATCGTGGTCGGGGAGGTCGGACTGGCGGGGGAGGTGCGCACGGTCCCCCAGCTCGAGCGGCGCCTGGCAGAGGCGTCCCGGCTGGGCTTCCGCGATGCGATCGTGCCGGCCGCCTACGACGGTGGGGACCACAGTCTGCGGTTGCAGCGCGTGCAGGACGTGCGGGCGGCGCTGCGGGCCGTCCTCGCCCCGCGGGCGGTGCCGACGCCCCATTGAGACCCAGCGTTCACGGGATCGGTCGTCCCCTCGTCTAGGCTCACACCGCTGGACGGTCGGGACAGGGGTGTAGCAGGTGCGGCAGGACCGGCACGACGAGGAGCTGCGGGCCGTCCTTGCGAAACTCGCCCCGGGGACGGTCCTCCGCGACGGCGTGCAGCGGATCATCGCCAGCCACCGCGGGGCGCTCGTGGTGGTCGGCACCGACGACGCGGTGGAATCGGTCTCCTCGGGCGGTTTCAGCATCGGGATCAACTGCACCGCCCAGCGCCTGTCCGAGCTCGCGAAGATGGACGGCGGCATCGTCCTGTCCGAGGACGGCGACCGGATCCTCATGGCCAACGTCCACTTCGTCCCGAACCCGTCCATCCCCACCGACGAGACCGGCACCCGCCACCGCACGGCCGAGCGGGTCGCCAAGCAGACCGGTCACCCGGTGATCTCGGTGTCCGAGTCGATGCGGATCGTGACGCTCTACCTGGACTCGGGCAAGACCGTCCTCGAGGAGGTCAGCTCGCTGCTGTTCCGCGCCAACCAGGCGCTGGCCACGCTCGAGCGCTACCGCGCCCGTCTCGACGAGGGCTCGGCGTCGCTGTCGGCCCTCGAGATCGAGGACAACGTCACCGTCCGCGACGTGGTGCAGGTCCTCCAGCGCGCCGAGATGGTCGTGCGGATCGCCGAGGAGATCGAGGACTACGTCATCGAGCTCGGGGCCGAGGGACGGCTGATCCAGCTGCAGCTGGACGAACTCATGTCGCAGGTCGCGGACGAACGCGCGCTGGTCGTCCAGGACTACCTGGGCGACCGTCGGCGCAAGCTCGACACGGTCCTGCGCGACCTCAACTCCCTGTCGACCGACGAGCTGCTCGATCTGGAGCGCATCGCGAAGGTCATGTCGTACGACGCCGACGAGCTCGAGCAACCCGTCGCCCCGCGCGGCTACCGGCTGCTGGCCAAGATCCCGCGCCTGCCCGACCAGGTCATCGGCAAGCTCGTGAGACGCTTCGACAACCTGCAGGGGGTGATGGGCGCCAGCCTCGAGGACCTCGACGAGGTCGAAGGGGTGGGCGAGACCCGCGCGAGATCCATCAAGGACGGGCTCGCCAGGCTGGCCGAGTCCTCGTTGCTCGAGCGGTACGTCTGAGGAGACCGACGCCCCGCGTGACCTGGGGTTTCCCCGCCCCGACGGGTTGAGTCCCCCAGGGGCCGCGTGGTACTCTCAGCTCCGGTGTGACCGTCCCATCGCCGCTCCTGGTGGTGCACAGGGCACACGCATCGGCACAGGAGGGTTACGGAACGTTCGCCGTGACGTCGGTCCCCATCCCACCACCCAACCCGTGACCACCCGGGGCATCCCGGGCTAGGTGCCCGGGCGCCCCTCGAGATCTCGAAGGAGCTCCCACATGGCCTTCTCCGTCGGCGACACCGTCATCTACCCCCACCATGGTGCGGCGGTCATCGAGAAGCAGGTGACGAGGGAGCTCAAGGGGGAGGAACGCGACTACTTCGTCCTGCGCCTCACCTACGGCGACCTCACGGTGCACGTGCCGATGGACTCCCTCGAGGAGTGCGGCGTGCGCAGCGTCGTGTCCAAGAAGGAGGTCGAGCAGGTGCTCGACGTCCTGCGTCAGCCCGAGGGCAAGCAGGCCGGCAACTGGTCGCGCCGCTTCAAGGCCAACTACGAGAAGCTGCGCTCCGGCGACATCTACAAGGTCGCCGAGGTCGTCCGCAACCTCTGCACCCGCGAGAAGGACAAGGGCCTGTCAGCGGGCGAGAAGCGGATGCTGGCCAAGGCCAAGCAGATCCTGCTGTCCGAGCTCGCCGTGGCGATCAAGAAGGACGAGGAGAAGGCCGAGGAGCTGGTCAACAGGACGCTGGAGGAGGCTCACTCCTAGCGCCTCCGCCTTTCGGGCCCCGGTCGCGGGAACCGGCCGGTGTAGCCTCGACCCATGTCGAGCCAGAGCGCTTCCGAGGCTGCGGAACGTTCGCGGCGACCGACGGAACATCGTCGTTTCACGACCACGTCCAGCCCGGTCGTCGAGATCGTGCGCCTGCTCGTCGTCCTGCTGCTCACGGCGGTCGGGTACGCGCTGGGGCCCACCGCGGCGTCGGTGTTCGAGGCCGATCCGGTCACCGCACGGCTGGTCACCTCCGTCCTCGGAGCGTTGGTGGGCTACGTGATCGGGGGCATCACGGGACGTGGGTTCCTGACCGGGGTCGACCGTGCCGAGGAGCGGTTGCGGCGCATCGAAGCGGCCGTCCTGATCGCGGCGATCCTCGGTGCGACCTTCGCCGGAGCGCTCGGCCTGTTGGTCCTCGGGCCGGTCCTGGTCCTGCCCGCCCGGTCGGTGACCGTGCCGATCGCGGTGGCGATGGTCGCGGTGCTCGTCTACGTCGGGGCGCGGCTCGGCGCGGCTCGCGGCGGGGACCTCCTGCGCTTCCTCGGCGCACGTGGCCGCATCGAGGTCACCAGTCCCAGCCGCGGCGAGGGCGTCAAGCTCGTGGACACCTCCGCGCTCGTCGACGGGCGGACTCTCGACGTCGTGCGTGGTGGCTTCCTCGAGGGCACGTTGGTGGTCCCACGCTTCGTGGTCGACGAGCTTCAGGGCCTCGCCGACAGCCAGGACGCCCGACGGCGCAACGCCGGGCGGCGCGGGCTGGACACCCTGCAGATGCTGCAGGACGAGCAGATGATCGCGGTCGAGATCACCGACGACGACCCCCGGGACTTCCAGGACGTCGACGCCAAGCTCGCGGCCCTCGCCCGGGATCGCAGCGCGGCGCTGTTGACCGTCGACAGCAACCTCGCGCGTGCGGCCGAGGTCGGTGGGGTACGGGTGCTGAACCTGCACGTGCTCGCCGAGGCGTTGCGCCCGCCGGTGATCCCGGGCGAGCGCATCTCGCTGAGGATCGTCAAGGAGGGCACCGAGGAGGACCAGGGCGTCGGGTACCTGCCCGACGGGACCATGGTCGTCGTCGAACGCGCCGCCGACCGGGTCGACGACAAGGTCACCGCCGAGGTCACCTCGCTGCTGCAGACCCGCAACGGGCGGATGGTGTTCGCCAGCGTCGCCGTCGACGGCGACGCTGCGCGTGGCTCGGACTCTTGAGCGAGGCCGCGGTCGTCGTCGCTGCGGGCGAGGGCACGCGGTTGGGCACCCACACCGAGGACACGCCCAAGGCGCTCCTCGAGGTCGACGGTCGGACCCTGCTGGAGCTCGCCCTGACCTCGATCCGTGCGGTGGGGCGGTTCGATCCGGTCGTGGTGGTCCACCCGGCGGGCCACCGGGAGGCGTTCGCGCGGTTCGCCGGGGATGCCGTGCGGCTGGTGCCGGGCGGTGACCGACGTTCCGACAGCGTCCGGGCCGGCGTCGGGGCGCTCGAGGAGACGCCGGAGCGTGTGGCGATCCACGACGCCGCGCGGGCCCTGGTCCCACCCGCGGTGTTCGTGCGGGCCCTGGATGCGGTGGAGGGCGAGGTCATCGCCGCCGCTCCGGGCCTGCCGATCGCCGACACGCTCAAAGCCGTCGATGAGGACGGTGTGGTCTCCAGGACGGTCGATCGGCGGGAGCTGTGGGGGGTGCACACCCCCCAGGTGGTGCGCGGGGACGTCCTGGAGGCGGTGCTGGCGTGGGCGGGGGACCGCCACGCGACCGACGACCTCGGCCTGGTCGAGGCAGCGATCGACCGGGGTGTGGTCGAGGGGCAGGTCCGGCTGGTGCGCGGCGACCCCCGCGATCTGAAGGTCACCTGGCCGGAGGACCTCGTGGTGGCGGCCTCGCTGGCACGGCGGCCGCTCTGATGGTGGATCTGCGGGTGGGCAGCGGTGTGGACGTGCACGCGTTCGCCGCGGACGTCGACCGTCCGCTCGTGCTCGGCGGGGTGACCGTCCCGGACGCCCCCGGGTTGGCGGGGCACTCGGACGCCGACGTGGTCGCACACGCCGTCGCCGACGCGCTGCTGGGGGCGGCGGGGTTGGGCGATCTCGGCGAGCGGTTCGGGACCGACGATCCGGATCTGGCCGGGGCCGACTCCACGGGGCTGCTCGCACAGGTGGCCGGCGACGTGGCGGAGGCCGGGTGGGACCTCGCCAACGTCGACTGCACCGTGGTCGCGCAGCGCCCCCGTCTGGCCGACCACCTCCCGGCGATCCGTGCGAACCTCGCTGGGCTGCTCGGGACCTCGGCGATCGCCGTGAAGGCGACCTCGACCGACGGTCTCGGGGCGGTCGGACGGGGCGAGGGCATCGCCTGCTGGGCGGTGTGTCTGCTGACCCGGATGCCCTGACGTTCGGAGGGCGACCCCACCGGCGCGTAGGCTGACCGGCCGAACGCGGGAGCAGCCCGCCGACCGAACGCGACGACCGGGGAACCACGGTGGCGCTCGTCATCTACGACACGTTGCGGCGCGAGAAGGTGCCGTTCGAGACCCGCACCGACGGTGAGGCGGCGGTCTACGTCTGTGGGCCGACCGTGTACGGCGACGCCCACATCGGCCACGGTCGCTTCGCCGTCGTCTTCGACGTGCTGCGCCGGTACCTGCGCTACCACGGCTACGACGTCACGTACGTGATGAACATCACCGACGTCGACGACAAGATCATCAACCGGGCGAACCGGGAGGGGACCTCCCCGTTCGAGGTCGCCACCCGGTACACGCGTGGATGGAACACCGTCATGGACCGGCTCGGTGTGGAGGCGCCCGACATCCAGCCCTTCGCGACCGGGCACATCCAGGACATGCAGGAGCTGATCGCCGACCTGGTCGAGGCGGACAAGGCGTACGTGTCGGACGGCAACGTGCTGTTCAGGGTCCGCACCTTCGACGACTACGGGAAGCTCTCCGGGCGGAGGATCGACGACGCCCAGCAGCCCGCCGACGTCGCGGAGGTCGTCAAGGACGACCCGATCGACTTCGCGCTGTGGAAGGCCGCCAAGGAGGGCGAGCCCTCGTGGCCGTCCCCGTGGGGACCCGGCCGGCCCGGCTGGCACATCGAGTGCTCGGCGATGGCGGCCAAGCACCTCGGTGACGGGTTCGACGTGCACGGGGGCGGCGTCGACCTGGTGTTCCCGCACCACGAGAACGAGATCGCCCAACACGAGGCGGCCCGCGGGCCGTTCGCCCGTCACTGGATGCACAACGGGATGTTGCGGATGTCCGACGCCAAGATGGCACGCAGCGTCGGCAACGTGATCTCGCTGGACGATGCGCTGGACATCTGGGGGCGCGGTCCCCTGCGTGTCTGGTACGCGAGCGCCTCGTACCGCAGCCCGCTGACGTTCGACGAGGACCTGCTCGACGAGGCCGCGACGGCCTTCCAGCGGTTGGTGACGTTCGTGCGCAACGCACGGGACCTCGGCCAGGGCTTCGATCGGACGGACGTCGACGCCGCGGCCGCGGAGCGTCACCGCAACGACCTCGAGACCGCCCTGGACGACGACCTCAACATGCCCGGCGCGCTCGCGGCGCTGCACGAGGCCGTGAGCGAGGGCAACGAGCTGCTGCCCGATGCCCAGCGCGGCGACGACGGTGCGTGTCGTGCGGTCGTCGCGATCGGACGCGTCGTCGTGGAGGCTGCCGACGACGTGCTCGGCCTGGGGATCGACGACGTCCTGCGGCCCGACCAGGAGCTCGCGGAACGGTTCGCTCCGCTCGTCGAGGACCTGCTCGAACGTCGCGAAGCCGCCCGACAGGAGCGCGACTTCGACCGGGCCGACGCCATCCGCGCTGCGCTGGCGGACGCCGGTGTCGTGGTCGAGGACCGACCCGACGGCGCCCACTGGCATCTCGAGACGCGCCGACCGGGCGCGGCGGGCGCGGAGCTCGATCTGCCCGACGAGCCTGACGGCCTGCCGACCGCCGACATCTGAGATGACCGCTCGCGTGACTCCCGGTCTGCACCCGGTGCGCGAGCTGCTGCGCGCCGGGGGGACGGTGGACGTCGTCCACGTCGCCCGGGGACGCGAACCGACCGAGGTGCTCGACGACATCCGCGCGCTGGCCGCCTCGCGCGGTGTGCCGGTCCGCCGGGCCGACGAGGGCTGGCTGGACCAGCTCGCCCACGGCGTCGCCCACCAGGGGGTCGTCGCCGAGGGTCCCGCGTACCCGTACGCCGACGTGGACGAGCTGTTGGCCGACGTCCCGGACGGGCAGCGGCCGCTGTTCGTGGCCCTGGACCGGATCACCGACCCCCACAACCTCGGCTCGGTCGCGCGGACCGCCGAAGCCGTCGGGGCGCACGGGCTGATCGTGGCCGAACGCCGGGCCGTGGGTGTCACGCCGGCGGCGGAGAAGGCGGCGGCCGGGGCGTTGGCCCACCTCCCGGTGGCCCAGGTCACCAACATCGTGCAGACGCTCGAGCACCTCGGGGAGCAGCGCATCTGGTCGATCGGGCTCGACGGGGACGCCGACCAGGACGTGCAGGACTGCGACCTGTTCACCGAGCCGCTCGTGCTGGTCGTGGGGGCAGAGGGTCGCGGCCTCGCGCGCCTGACCGCGGAACGCTGCGACCTGCTGGTCGCGCTGCCCATGGTGGGCAACGTGGACTCGCTGAACGCTTCGGTGGCGGCGGCCGTTGCCCTCTACGAGGTGCTCCGACGGCGAGCGGGGGTCTGACCCCGTCCATCCGGTGAGGTTCGGTGCCGGTGAGCCGAACCGCCGACTACGCATCGTGAGTCAGCTCGCACGTTCGGGTGGGGCTTCGCTACGCTCGGTCCACCTCGACTGGGGTACCCTTGCCCTTCCGTCACCACCCTTCCGTCACGGGTCGGGTGGCCGGTCGTTGAGGTACGTGAGGCATCCCCTCTGCGCCAGGGGCTGCCAGCCGCCGAGACCTGGAGGAGCCGTCACCGTATGGGTGAGGTGAAGGTCGAGCCGTACGCGTGTCATCCGACCACCGTGCTTACGTCCGATGAGGAACTGGTCGTGGACGCCCGGGAGGGCGACCAGGTCGCACTGTCCGAACTGCTGGACCGTTACCGGCGCTTCGCGCGCGCCAAGGCCCGGTCGTACTTCCTCGTCGGCGGTGATCGTGACGACGTCGTGCAGGAGGGCATGATCGGCCTGTACAAGGCGATCCGGGACTACGACCCGGTGCACGAGGCGTCCTTCCGGTCCTTCGCGGAGCTGTGCATCACCCGCCAGATCCTCACGGCGATCAAGACGGCCACGCGCCAGAAGCACGTTCCGCTGAACACCTACGTGTCGTTCGACCGGCCGCAGCACTCCGGTGATGGTGACGGCGGTCGCACGTTGGGTGACACGATCCCCGACATCGAGGGTGCCGACCCGCTCCGGCAGTTGCTCGACTCCGACGAACTGCGTGAGCTGCGGGAGACCTTCCGGGAGCTGCTGTCGGGGCTCGAGGCCGACGTCCTCAACCTGTACGTCGAGGGCCGTAGCTACCAGGAGATCGCCGAGTCCCTCGGCCGCCACGTGAAGTCGGTCGACAACGCGCTGCAACGCATCAAACGCAAGTTGGAGCAGCACATGGTCGGCCGCAACCGCGTCGCCGGCTGAGCGGACGTTGAGCGAGATCGAGCACCGCACCGTCGTCGCACGTCCGATCGGCGAGGTCTTCGACTACATCGTCGATCCCGCGCATGCGCACGAGTGGATCCAGGGCGTCGAGAGCGCGGCGGCCCGCAGCGACCTGGGTGAGGGGGCCGAGGTCGTGTCCTCGGCGGGGATGCTCGGCGTCACCTTCGACACCACCGCGACGATCACGACCTACGAGCGTCCCACCCGCTACGCGTACGAGGGCGACACGCCGTTCCGCTACCGCATGACCTACGAGCTGCACGAGCTCGGCGACGACCGCACCGAGGTCACGATCCGGGGGGAGGTGGACCCCGGTGGCTTCTTCAAGCTCGGGGGCGTCCTGCTCGTACGCCGGCTGCGCAAGCAGGCACGCAGCTCTCTGGACCAACTCAAA
>CAZHZQ010000058.1:0-10464 GCA_964537235.1 uncultured Actinomycetota bacterium
AGAGCGTGATGACGTGGTCCGGGGGGTTGCCGGCGAGCGCCCCGTAGAGGTCCGGGAAGCACCCGACCTGGACGCCGGCGACCGTGCCCTTGGTCTTGGCCTTCCCCGGGTGGGGTTCGCCCTCGGCCAGACCCCGCTGGATCGCGCAGTTGTCGCACATCATGAGCAGGATGTTCTGCTCCTCGGCGACCTTCGCCAGGCGCTCGCCGATCGGGTCGCCCTCGCGCAGGACGTAGTTGTTGTCGTCGAAGAACATCATGCCGACGACCTCGACCCCGTGGTCACCGTCCTCCAGTTGCGGAAGGATCATCTGTCCGAGCTTGTAGTGGGCGGTGTTGCCGGAGGTGGCGAACACGTAGGCGACCTTCACGGGTGCTCCTGTCGGGTGGCGGGTCGTGGATGGTGGGGGCGCCAGCAGACATTAGCCACCGGATCCCGCCGAGATGACCCGCCCGTCGGTGACGGTCACGCCCTCGGCCCGCAGCAGCCGCGCCTGCCGCTCCTCCTTGCCGGGCGCCAGGCGCCCGTCAGCGGCGACGACCCGCCACCACGGCAGCCCGTCGCTGGACGCCAGCACGTTGCCGACCGCGCGCGCCGCCGCCGGGGAACCGACCTGCACGGCGATCTCGCCGTACGAGACGACCTCGCCCTCGTCGAGGGCGGCCACCGCCTCGGTGACCCGCTGCCCGAAGCTCGCGGCGGGCACCGGTCAGCGGACCGCGTCGAGCTCGGCCACCTCGTCGTCGGTGAGGTCGATCGCGGCCGCAGCCACGTTCTCCTCCAGGTGATCGACCGAGGAGGTGCCCGGGATCGGCAGCATCACCGGAGACCGGTGCAGCAGCCACGCGAGGGCGATCTGGGCGGGCGTCGCACCGTGCGCGTCCGCGATCCGGTTCAGAGCGCCCTCGTCACCGTCGGCCAGGTCGCCGGTGGCCAGCGGGAACCAGGGGATGAACGCGATGTTTTGCTCGGTGCACAGGTCGAGCACGTCCTCGGTGTTGCGGTCGGTGAGGTTGAACCGGTTCTGCACCGAGACGACCTCCACGATCGAACGTGCGGTCTCGAGGTGGTGCTGCTGGACGTTCGAGACCCCGATGTGGCGGACCTTGCCCTCCTCCTGCAGCTCCTTGAGGGCGCCGACCGACTCGGAGTACGGGACGTCGTCGTCGGGAGCGTGCAGCTGGTAGAGGTCGACCGTGTCCACCTCGAGCCGGTCGAGGCTGCCCTCGCACGCCTCCTTCAGGTGATCGGGGCGACCGTTGCGCGGCCACCGACCGGGGCCCGTGCGTTCGAGGCCACCCTTGGTCGCGATCACCAGGTCATCCGGGTACGGGTGCAGGACGTCGGCGATCATGCGCTCGCTGACCTCGGGGCCGTACGAATCCGCGGTGTCGATCAGGTTCACGCCCAGTTCGACGACCCGTCGCAGGACGCGCCGACACTCCTCCGGGTCGTCGGGCTCACCCCAGATCCCGTCGCCGGTGATGCGCATGGCCCCGAAGCCCATCCTGCGTACCTCGAGGTCGCCGAGCGTCACCGTGCCCGTGGTGTCGTCGGTCAGCGTCGTCACCATGCGTACCTCCGGCTCGCGTACCTGCGAACCTACGCGCAGACCGCCTCCCGGCGAGGCGTGGCGCCGGACGTCCGACCGGTCCTCTCAGTTGACACGCGCGGGCGCCGGGACACGCGCGGGCGCCGGGACGACGCGCCCCTCGCGGTCCAGTGCCCGGGCCAACCGCAGTGCGGCCGCCGCGAGGGTGATGCGCCAGCCGGCGTGGGAGCCCGCGGCCCGCGCGCCGCGGCGCATGGCAGCGGCGTCGCGGTGCAGCTCTTCCATGCGGCTCCTGGCGATCTGCTCCGAGACGATCGGGTGCATCCCGGTTCCTCCTGATCCACCGACGGTCCTGTTAACCATCGTTCGCTTGACGGAGGTTACGTAACCACCATAGACTTGTCAAGGGTTACACTGAGGTCGATCTGTCAGAGGAGGACCGATGGGCGGGACCGCGATCGAGGATCTTGCGGCGGAGGTCGAGGGCGCCGAGGCGCCCGGCGACCTCGCCCTGATCGAGGCGTTCGTGAACACGATCACCTACAACTGGGACGACCCCGCGGACGAGCGGTTGGCCGATCCGGACGCCCTCGAGCGGTGGCTGCGCGAGCACCGGCTCCTCGAGGACGGCGAGCACATCACCGCGCGGGCCGACCTGGACCGGGCGATCGCGGTGCGCGAGGCCCTCCGCAAGCTGCTGGTCGCGAACCACGAGGGCATCGAACCGCCGGAAGACGCACTGGCCGTACTGGGAACGCAGGCCGCCACCGCTCCCCTGGCGGTGGACCTGAGCGGCGGCGACCACGCCCACCTGGCACCCGTGGGATCGGGGCTCGACCGTGCGCTGGCCGCGCTGTTCGCGATCGTCTTCCACGCGATGCACGACGGCACCTGGGAACGCCTGAAGGCCTGCCGCGACGACGCCTGCCGGTGGGCGTTCTACGACTCCTCACGCAACCGCTCGGGCAAGTGGTGCGACATGGCCGTCTGCGGCAACCGGACGAAGGTCGCCAACTACCGCGCGCGCCACGGCTGAGGGAGCCGGCGGCCGACCTCCCCCCGCCCTTACCCCCACGTGTGGGGGCAACGACCGGTGACGTTCACGCCGTCACTTCGGCGGGAGCGATCCGGTGAAGTCCAGTCCACGACGGACCCACGAGCGCAGATCCTCGTCGTCCGCGATCCCGGCGGGCGCCACGTAGACCATCCCGGTCATCGGCTTGCCGGTGAAGTCCATCTCGCGGGCATGCGGCTGCGCGAGCGCGTCCTCATGGCCGTCCGCACCGACGCGGACCATCAGGTCGTCGCCGATGACCCCAACCGTCATGTGCCCGCGGACCATGAAGGCCAGACCGCCGAACATCTGGCGTTCGACGGGGTCCACGCCCGCGTCGGCGAGCGCCGCGCGGACCCGGTACGCCACGTCCTCGTCGTAGGCCATGCACCGACCCTACTCCGCACGCCGCCGATCCGGTGAGGCGCGACGGCGGTTGGCGGTCAGGGCGCCGCGACCGTGGCATCCTCACGCCCATGCGCCGGACGATCCCCACCCCCGCCCCGATCGACCTCGCCCAGACGTTGGGCCCGCTGCAGGTCGGCAGGCACGATCGGACGATGGATCTGGGCGCGACCGCAGCGTGGCGCGCCACGCGCACACCCGACGGGCCGGCCACCCTGCACCTGGTGTCGACCGGGGACGACGTGCGGTGCGAGGCGTGGGGCGCGGGGGCGTCGTGGGCGCTCGAGACAGCGGACGCGCTCGTCGGTGCCGGGGACGACCCGACGCGGTTCCAGCCCGACGACGATCTGCTGCGCAACCTCCACCGCCGCAACCCCGGCCTGCGGATGTGCGCATCCGGCGCCGTGCTCGAACTGCTGGTGCCGACGATCCTCGGGCAGAAGGTCACCGGGCTGGAGCAGAAGCGTGCGTGGCAGGGACTGGTCCGTCGGTACGGCGAGCCCGCCCCCGGTCCGCGGCCGTTGATGGTCCCGCCCTCGGCGGAGACGCTCGCCGACCTGCCCTACTTCGCCTACCACCCGCAGGGGGTCGAGCGCCGGCGGGCGGACGTGATCCGGCGGGTCT
Organism: uncultured Actinomycetota bacterium; assembly: GCA_964537235.1. Classification (GTDB taxonomy): domain Bacteria; phylum Actinomycetota; class Nitriliruptoria; order Nitriliruptorales; family JAHWKO01; genus CAZHZQ01. The sequence continues at coordinate 3,636 of CAZHZQ010000058.1, forward strand.
GCTCGCGCCGCGTGCGGATCGAGGAGGCCCGCGCCATGACGTCGGCAGACGCGCAGGCGCGCCTCACGGCCTTCCCGGGGATCGGCCCGTGGACCGCCGCCATCGTCGCGCGCGTCGCGCTCGGTGAGGTCGACGCGGTCGAGACCGGCGACTACCACCTGCCGAACCTGGTGGCGTGGAACCTCGCGGGCGAGCCACGCGCTGACGATGCCCGCATGCTCGAACTGCTGGAGCCCCACCGCGGTCAGCGCGGGCGGGTGGTCCGGCTGCTGGAGATCGCCGGCGAACGGGCACCCCGGTACGGCCCGAGGATGCCCATCCGCCGGCTGTCGGCGATCTGACTCAGCCGGTCCGGCTCAGCCCTGGTGGCGGGCTTCCGCCCGCAGTTGGTCGACGACCTCGGACGGCACCGCGGCCTCGCCACCGACCACCTGGAACGCCTCGAGCACGAGGTTGACCTCGTGCACGTAGTCGGCGGTGGCCGTGGAGTTCTCCAGACCGGACGTCGCGACGAGCATCAGCACCCCGCCCCGCGCAGCGATCGCCGGTCCGGCGGTCAGCGCGTCGGGGTACTGCTCGCCGGTCGCGATCCAGGAGGTCGCGGGGTCCATCCCCGCGTCCCGGGCGACCCGACTGACGGCCAGCGCGGTCCGGAACCGGGTGTCGCCGGCGATCCGTCCGACGGGGTCACCCGTCTCGTCCGCGACAGCAACGGCCACGTCCGGTGAGACGGCCGCCTCGCCGCCCACGATCGTCGCGATGCGACCATCCAGTGCGGCAGCGGTCGCGTCGGGCAGCTCGTCGGTGGTCACGAGCAGGATCGGACGTTGCTGGAACGACGCCAGCGGCGAGACCGACACCGCATCGGGCCAGCCGCGCTTGGGATCCTCGTCCCAACCTTCGGTGACGTAGACCTCCTCGCCACCCACGATGGCGGCGATATCCGCCGCCGTGTGGAAGCGCGTCTTGCCACCGACCCGGGTGACCTCGACCTCGAGGGCCTCGAGGTCGAGCTTCACCTGGTCGGACAGCGCGGCGGTCCCTCCGAGCAGCACCGCATCGGTCGCTCCGAGAGCTTCGACCGCGTCAGCGACGTGCTGAGGCAGGGCAGACTGGTCCGAGAGCAGGACCGGGGCGTCGAGCTGCGCGGCGAGCGGACCGCCCGCCAGCGCGTCTGCGTACCCGTAGGCGTGCGCGATCACCACGGTTCCGGTCCCGTCCGGGTAGGTGTCGAGGGCGAGTTCGACCGAGGTGGCGATGCGCTCACGTCCCGCGTCGCGATCGAACCCGAGGTCCGGGCACCCGGGCTCGGTAGCCGCCCCGGACACGGTCCGGGTCGTCTCCACCGGCAGCACCACGGACGCCATGCCCTGCAGCCCGCCGTACGTGGCTCCCGCGTTGGCGCTGAGGCTGCCGTCCTCGTCCGGCTGGTACGCGAACGCGCCGCGATCAGCCTCGGCGGCCTCGCACCCCAACTGCAGCTGACGGAGGGCGGTGAACGGCGAGTCCTGGTCCACGTGCACCCACGCCCCTGCACCCGGGTCCTCGCCGGATGCGAGCGCGGCCTGGATGACCAGCGCGGTGGAGTTGCTGTCGGTCGTGGACGCGGAGTCGTACCCGAACCCGCCGTCCTCGTTCTGCGTTCCGCGCAGGTACGGCAGAGGATCGCTGGGCGCGCTGTCGGGCAGGGCCGCGAACGCCTGGGTGGCCAACCCCGTCGAGTTGGTGTTGGAGGCTGTGGGGTCGAAGCCGCCCTCCGCACCGCACGGCAGGGCCGTGTCAGGCCGGTAGGAAGGCCATCCTCCGGAGTCACACTGCTGGTCGGCAAGCCACGCCACAGCGGACGGATGCGGATCGACGTCAGCGGCAGCGAGCCCGAGGATGGCCAGCGACTGGCGGAACGTGCCGTCGAACTCCGGCTCCCCGGATCCGTAGAGGCCCGCGTCGGGTCCGGACTCGCGCCGGGTGGCCTGCAGGCACGACACGAGGTCCTCCCCCCCGAACGACGTGGGATCCTCGCCAGCGACATCCGCGAGCAGCAGGACGTAACCGAGGGCGCCGGGGTCGGCGTCCTCGGTGGCGCACTCGCCCGTGTAGTCCTCGACGTTGTCGCGGACGTGGCCCAGGGCGGCGTCGAACTCCGTCTCGCCTTCACCGGCCGCCGCGAGTGCCAGGGCGGCCTGGACGGCGTTCCCGACCTCACCGGAGAAGCCGTTCGACACGGCTCCGTCTGCCGCGACCTGGGCAGCCACCCAGTCGGCGCCAGCGCCGGTCGATGCCTCGACCTCGGCCGTCGGCAGACCCCAGGACGGGGCCGCGAGCAGCGCGAGCGTGGTGATGATCCCGAGCAGCGCGGCGGTGATCCGCCTGCCCCCGAGTGCGCGCGATAGTCCGCGCGACGATGTGCGTGTTGACGTCGGTGATCTCATAGGTGTGCCTCCTGCTCGGCCCGGTTGCCGGTCCGAGCCGTGGAGGCTGCCGACGCCCGGGCTCCCAACCGCTGTCCACGACGGTCGACGTGGAGCCTCGACGCAGGCGGCCGGTGTTCCGGCTCACCGATCGGCCTCGGCCGATCTGGTCTACGGTTGCGGGTCAGCGCCGGACTTCGACCGGCTTCCCCGACCGCATGCGTGGCTGGTTCGACCCTACACGGACACGGACGCCCCGCGAGCATCCCGGCCCGCGTCCAGGGGCGCGATCTCGACCTCGGGGTCGAGACGGTCGGCGAACCGCCGCATGCTGCGCAACAGCGCCCTGCCGGTCAGCGCGATGAGGACCGCGTTCGCCAACGCCCCGGCCGCATCCCACGGCAACGACGTGATCACGTAGAACGACCAGTACCGGCCCGCCGCCTCCACGAGAGAGACCCCGGGCACGTACGACAGCGGCCCCCCGTCGACCGCGAACGGCCAGAACCACACGTTCATGATCGCCCCGTAGAGGAAGCCCCACACCCATCCGTACGCCGCGAGGGCCGCGACCTCGACCGCACGGGGGGCGCGGACGGTGACCCGTCCGACGAGCCCGGCACCGGCCCCCATCCACCCGAGCGCGAGCATCTGGAACGGCAGCCACGGACCGATGCCGCCGGTCAGCACGGCGGACAGCGCCATCGCCGTGAGCCCGAGCAGCAACCCGAACCGCGGGCCGAAGGCCGCCCCCGCGAGGACGACCAGGAAGAAGATGCCGCTGCCGCCACCCGGCAGATCGAGGAAGCGCAGCAACCCCGCGCTCGCCGACAGCACCCCGAGCAGCGCGACCGTCGCCCCGTTCATCCGACCGTGCCGCAGCTCGACGACCAGCGCCACGACGACGAGACCGGCGACACCGGCGGCGACCAGCGGCGCATCCAGCCCGTGCCCCGAGGACGGCAGCACGTCCGGGGGAACGAAGAACGGCCACAGGAACGCCGCCGCTCCCAGGACCGTCATCGCCGCGTACACGGCCCCGGCTCGCACGCTCACGTGGTCCCTCCCCCGCCAGGGCCGCTTGATCCCTCGGGACCGCGGGTGGCGTCGGCGACCTCCTCGACCGTCAGGAACGGCGGCACGACCCGCAGCACCTGCGGGGCGAACAGCGACCCCGACAACACCTGACGGGACGGACCCGCAGCGACCACCTCACCGTCGCCGAGGACCACCGCACGGCTCGCGATCCGCGCGGCGAGCTCGACGTCGTGCGTGGCCACGACCGCCGCCCCGCCGGCCGCCGTGTGCTTCGCCAGCGAGTTCTCCAGGGCGGCGCGACCGGCGGCGTCGATCCCCCGGGTCGGTTCGTCCAGCAGGAGCACCTCCGCCCCTCCCACCGCGACCGCGGCGATCGCCACGCGCTGCCGTTCCCCGCCCGACAGGCTCCGCGGATGGCGGTCCACGAGGTGGGTCAGCCCGAAGGTCTCCAGCGTGCGGTCCACGGCCGCAGGATCGCGTCGACCGAGCAGCCGGAGGGTCTGCTCCAACTCCCCGCGGACCGTCGGGGCGTACAGCAACGTGTTCGGGTCCTGGGGGACGTACGAGATGCGTCCGCGGCGTTCCACGTCGCCCCGGCGGGCATCCAGCAGTCCGGCGAGCACACGCAGGAGCGTGGTCTTGCCTGACCCGTTGCGGCCCATCAGCACGACCACCTCGCCCCGGTGGGCCACCAACGCGGCGCCCCGCAGGACCGACCGGCCGCCCAGGTCCACGTCGACGCCGGACGTCCCGAGCAACATCTCCCCCGGCGCGAGCTCGGGGTCCGGGGGCGGCGACGCCTCGGGGCGCCCCTGCTCGCGGGCGCGGGCGCGCGCTTCCCGCACCGTCAACGGCCGCGGCTGCCAGTGCAGCAGGGCGCCGAGCTTGGTGACCTCCGGGGCGCCCTCGTACCCGACGAGCACCTCCTGGGGCTCTCCCACGCTGCTGATCGCCCCGTCCTCCACAACGACGGCCCGGTCCGCCAGCGGTCCGGCTCGTTCCAACCGGTGCTCGGCGAGCAGGATCGTCGTCCCGAGGTCGGCGTTGAGCCTGGTGACCGCGGCGAGCACGTCGTCGGCACCCTGCGGGTCCAGCTGGGAGGTGGGCTCGTCGAGCACGAGGCAGTTGGGCGCCGCAGCCAGCGCCCCGGCGATGGCGCAACGTTGCCGTTCCCCTCCCGACAGGGTCGCGGGCGACCGGTCGCGCAGGTGCGCGACACGGAGCGCATCGAGCACCTCCTCGATCCGCCGCCGCATCGCCACGGCGTCCACCCCGAGGTTCTCGAGCACGAACGCGACGTCGTCCTCGACGCGGTCCACGACGAATTGCGCCTCCGGATCCTGGTGGACGAACCCGACCACGTCGGCCAGGTCGCGGGGACGGTGGGTTCGCACGGACCTGCCGACCGTCACCACGTCGCCGAGCAGGCGTCCGCCCGTGGAGTGCGGGACCAGGCCGTTGGCCATCCGCAGCAGGGTCGACTTGCCGGATCCCGACGCCCCGGTGACCAGCAGGACCTCGCCGGTGTGGACGTCGAGGTCGACGCCCTCGACCGCCGCCCGTTCCCGACGGGGATAGACCGCACCCGCGTCTCGGTACGAGATCGCCGCCGTCACGTGCGCACCTCCGGTGCCGCGGTCACGGGCGTTCCTCCACCGGTGCCGGCACCGACGCCCACGTCACCTCGACGGCCGGCACGACGAGCGCCAGCAACGCGATCACCGCCATCGGGTTCACGGCGGGCCACCCGGCGTCGACGGTCCACCGCAGGGTCGTGTCGCCCAGCAGCGCCAGGGCCGCGACCCCAGCCGGGGCGACGGTGGCGACCGCGGCGACCACCGCATCGCGACGCCCCGGCCGCCGGGGCCGGTACCGCGGGCGCCGGGACGCCCGCGACACGACCGCGACCGCCAGCGCGACGATCACCGCGCCGGCGACACCCAGGACCACGGCCACGACCCGCGCACGTCCGACGAGCGCGGCGAACGCCCCTGCCAGGGCGAGCACACCGACCAGGACCAACCAGCCCCCGCGTCGCTCCTCCCGGGTGGCGCCACCGTGCGCGAACCCCCGGGCATCCATCGAGGCGGCGAGCTCCATCGCCCGTTCCATCCCGCTCTCGAGCACCGGGACGACCATCCGCAGGATGCGCCCGCGGCGGCGCACGCGGTGGCCGGTGCGGGCGAGGTCGCTCTCGCGGGCCGCTCGTACGGCGGCGAACGTCGCCGGCACGAACGCGAGCCCGACCGTCACCACCAGGCCGAGCTCGTGGAACGCGCGCGGGGCGCTGCGGACCAGCTGGTGGTGGGACACCACGGCGTTGAAGGCCCCGAACACCGCGACGACCCCCACGATGACCAGTCCCTCGGCGGCCGCGCGCAGCACGACGTCGGCGACGACCGGGCCGCCCACCGTGAACCCGCCGAGGATCGTCGGGAGGGTCAGCGCCGGCAGCTGGAACAGCACCGCCCCGTCGCCGTGGAAGGTGAGAGCGGTCAGAACCACCCGCAACAGAGCGAACACCGCACCCGCGCCGACGAGCACCGGGAACGCCCGCCCCAGCGGCCCGTCCTGCCCGTGGGACTCGACCACGAGCGCCGCGACCGCCACGACGATCGTGACGTACGCCGGGTTGGGGGCCAGCTGGACCGTGACGACGCCGGCGAGGGCCCACCAGGCCCAGGTGACGGCGTGCAGGGAGCGGTGACGATGCACGGTTACCCTCCCTGTCCGATGCCTCGCACGTTGCGGTCCTCCACCCTCTTCGCCGCCCTCGCGGCCGTCCTCGCGGTGCTGCTGCCACCGGCGTCTGCAGCCGGAGACACCGCACAGCATGCCGCAGGACTCGTGATCGACACCGGCGAGCGGGTCGTCACCGCCTACGTCGAGTTCCCCGAGGAGACGATCACCGGCGAGGAGCTCCTCCGTCGCGCCGACGTCGACGCGGTGTTCTCCGACTACGGATCGATGGGCACGGCGGTCTGTTCGATCCTCGGCGTCGGCTCCCCGCAGGACGACTGTTTCCGCGAGGCCGAGGAGAACGGGCTCTACTGGAACTACTCCCGCGCCGAGGACGGCGCGTGGCAACGTTCCAGCCGCGGCGTGTCGAGCACGACCGTCGAGCACGGAGACGTCGACGGCTGGGCCTGGGGGCAGCAAGGCAGCCAGCCGCCCTACCACAGCTTCGAGGAGATCCGCGCGCAGCACGCGCCGGAACCGAGCCCGTCACCCACACCGGCTCCGGCGGAGGAGCCCGCCCCGGAGCCGGAACCCGACACCGGACCGCCCCAGGGCGAGCAGGTGCACGAGACCGCCCCGACCGACCCCGCGGTCGGCTCTCCCTCCTCCACGGAGACCGCCACGGAGACCGCCACGAAGACCGC
>CAZHZQ010000058.1:10564-14191 GCA_964537235.1 uncultured Actinomycetota bacterium
AGACCGCGACCGAGACCTCCTCGTCGACCACGTCGACCACCGCGACCCCGGAGGTGGCCTCCGGCTCGACGCCCGACGACCGCGCCTCCCCGAGCGCCACGCCAGCGGCCGCCGCCGACGACGGCCCGGACGCGGGGCGTGGCCTGTGGTCGCTGGTGACCTTCCTGGCCGTCATGGCGGGCCTGGTCGCGACGATCGTGTGGCGCCGACGGGACCGTTCGGGCATCACGGGAAGGGCGCCGCAGCCCTAGCGTCCGAGGTACCGGACCGAGGAGCGACCCGTGGAACACGTCGAGGTACAGGGCTTCACCATCCCCGCGCTGGGGTTCGGGACGTGGGAGCTGACCGGTGGTACCTGCTACGAGGCGGTGCGGCACGCCCTCGAGCTCGGGTACCGCCACATCGACACGGCCCAGGCCTACGGCAACGAGCCAGAGGTGGGACGGGCCATCGCGGACAGCGGCGTTGACCGCGACGACATCTGGCTGACGACGAAGGTGTGGAACACCAACCTCGCGGCCGACGACGTGCGGCGCTCGACCGAGGCCAGCCTCCGCAAGCTCGACGTCGACCACCTCGACCTGCTCCTGATCCACTGGCCGTCCGAGCGCGTGCCGCTCGAAGAGACGCTCGACGCCATGGACGGACTGCGAGCTGACGACCGCACCCGGACCATCGGGGTCAGCAACTTCCCGTCGCCGCTCGTGGAGCGTGCGCTCGACATCGCTCCGATCATCGGGGACCAGGTCGAGTACCACCCCTTCCTCGACCAGTCCGAGCTGCGTGAGCTGTGCGACGACCGGGACCTGATGCTGACCGCGTACTCCCCCCTGGCCAAGGGCCGCGTCCCGGGCGACGAGACCCTGGGCAAGATCGGCGCCGAGCACGGCAAGACCGCCGCCCAGGTCGCAGTGCGGTGGCTGCTGGACCAGCCGAACATCGCGGCGATCCCCCGTTCGTCGTCGGCCGAACACCGCGAGGCCAACCTCGACGTGTTCGACCTCGAGCTGTCCGACGAGGAGACGGCACGCATCGACGGGTTGGCACGGGGCGAACGGCTGATCGATCCGGGCTTCGCCCCCGACTGGGACGGCTGAGACCCGGACCGGGCAACCTGCAGTACCGTGCCGTGCCGTGGCAACGTCGCCCCTCCACCCCGACGCCGATCAGGACGCGAGGACCCGGTTCCGCGTCCTGCTGGCCAGTGGCGGCCTCGTTCTCGGTCTGGCCACGCTGCTGCTCCCGCACCCCGAGCCGTTCCGACCCGGCCTGCTCGTCGCGGCGATCGTCGTCAGCGTCCTGATCCTGGTCGGGCTCCGGTGGCCCCGGTCCGTCGCCTTCTGGGACGTGTGGGGAGACCTGCTGGCGGTCGCGACGGTCGCCCTCGTGGTCGCGGCGACCGGCGGGTCGCAGAGCGTCTACGAGGACCTGTTCCTCCTCCCGCTGCTGTCGGCCGCCGCCCTGCATCCGCGACGGCGACTCGTCACCATCGCCGTCCTGACGCTGATCGCGCTCCTGCTGCCCGTGGTGTACGAAGGCGTCTCCCTGACCGGACCCTTCGCAACCGACCTCGTGGTCGACGCCACGACGTGGCTCCTGGCCGCTGCGGTCGTCCACCGTCAGTCCGAGCACCGCCGCCTCCAGGAGGCCGACGTGCGCGACAACCAGGTCCGCTTCCGGCACATGGCCGAGCACGCGCAGGACGGGATCTACCGGCTCCGGCTCGAGCCGGATGTCGCCTTCGAGTACGTCAACCCGGCGATGGAGGAGGTGACGGGCTTCGGACCGGAGGACTTCTACGCCGACCCGCGTCTGCCCCTGCGCCGGGTCCATCCGGACGACCGCGAGATGATCCGCCGGACCCGCACGCGACCGGAGGCACTGCCGGACACCGTCGAGGTGCGATGGCAGCACCGGGACGGTCACTGGATGTGGCACTCGCTGCGCGAGGCAGCGATCGTCGAGGACGGGGAGCTGAAGGCGATCCAGGGGATCGTCCGGGATGTCACACCGCAGAAGATCCGGGAGGAGGAGCTGCAGCACGATCTCGCGCGTCAACAGGAGGCGGCCGAGGACCTCCGCCAGCTCGATGCCGCCAAGACCACCACGATCCGTGCCGTGGCCCACGACCTGCGTAGCCCGCTGATGAGCATCAAGGGCTTCACCCAGGTGCTCCGCGACCGGCGCGATCTCGCCGAGGATGACGTCGAGCAGATGCTCGACAGGATCGCTGCGGCCGCCACCCGTCTCGAGCGCATCCTCAGCGACCTCCTCGAGCTGGAGCAGCTGGGCACGGAGCGGGCGCTAGCCAGGGACCCGGTCGATCTCGCCGCGCTCGCCCGGGCCGTGGTCTCGGAGATCGACGCTCCCGAGCACGACATCACGGTCGATGCCCGTGACGGCACCACGGTGGGGGCCGACGGTCCGAAGCTGGAGCGGGCGATCGAGAACCTCGTCGTCAACGCCGTCCGGCACACCCCGGCCGGGACCCGCGTCGTGGTCACGGTCCAGCCCGACGGCCAGGGCTCCACCATCACCGTGGAGGACGACGGACCCGGGATCCCCGATGACCTGAAGGAGACGATCTTCCGACCCTTCGAGCGGGGTTCATCGAGCGGAGAAGGGACGGGTGTCGGCCTGTCGCTGGTGCACGCGATCGCCGAGCTCCACGGCGGCCGGACGTGGGTCGAGGACATCGCGGGCGGCGGGGCCCGCTTCGTCCTGTCCCTGCCGGGCCCGACGTGACAACGGGTCTCAGTCCGACCGGGAACGAGCGATCTCGGCGACCTCGTCCGCGCAGCCCCACGACAGCGTGACCCCGGCGCCCCCGTGGCCGTAGTCGTGGATCACGGTCGTGCCGTCCCGCTCCTCGCGTTCGAGCCGCACGGCCGGACGGCCGGGGCGCAGCCCCACGGCGTGTCCGACGACCGGTAGCTCGGCGATCCGGGGCTCGAGCTCCAGACATCGGCGCCGGATCGCCTCGGCGACAGCGGGATCCGGCGACAGATCCAAGACCCCCTCCTCGGCGGTACCCCCCAGCACGATGTCCCTCGACCGCGGGATCACGTAGGTCACCGGGTCCCCCTGGTGGACGACGAACCGTTCGATCCCCCCGTTGGCGACACGCACGACCTGCCCGCGGATCGGTCGCATGTCTGTGTCGTCGACCAGCTCGCGGGATGCGAGCCCCGTGCAGTTGACGACGAGCGGCGCCCGGCCGATGACCTCGTCCAGCCGTTCGACCGAGTGGAGGACCAGCTCGCCGCCCTGTGACACGAACCGCCGCAGCAACCAGGACAGGTACACCGGCATCTCGATCACCGGCAGGGTCAACGCCAGCCCGTCCGTGAAACCGTCGGGGAGATCGTCCGGGTCGGCCCGCCGGACCGCAGGGACCGCATCGAGCCACCAGGGATCGTCCGTCGGCTCGCGGAACACCTCCAGACCCTCGGTCATGACGATCCCGGTCGTGGCGTCCCGCGCGAGCTCCGCGAACCGGTCGTAGCTGCGCCGCCCCCAGCCCAGCGAACGGTCACGGGGTTCGACCCGGTACGGATACCAGATCGCGGCCGCCACCGCGGAGGTCGTCGCGTCGGGCTCGTCCGCGGTCCAGATCCGGACGCGCCA
>CAZHZQ010000059.1:0-14088 GCA_964537235.1 uncultured Actinomycetota bacterium
GAGAACGACCGCACGTGGTCGACCGGACGGACGGGCGCCACCGCCGTGCTGATCCGGACTCTGAGCGTCCTGGCACTGGGCGTCCTGACACTGGGCGGCCTCTGGCTGGCCCTGCGTGCGCTGAACCAGGCGACCCGCCGGGTGGCCGGAGGCAGCATGCGTCCGGCGCTCGACGACGGCGACCTGGTGCTGACGTTGCCGGCGTGGGTGCGTGAACCGCGGGTGGGCGACGTCGTGATCGTCCGCGACCCGCGCCGCCCCGAACGCGCGACCGTCAAGCGCATCGCCGCGGTCGAGGACGACTGGGCGAGCCTGCCCGACGGCCCCGCCCGCGTCCCCCGCGACCGCATCGCCGTCCGGGGCGACGACCCGACGGCGTCCACCGATTCCCGGACCTACGGCACCGTCCCCGGCGATCTGGTGGAACGCCACGTGATCGCCCGGCTGTGGCCGCCCCGGCTCCTGCGCTGAACCGCCGCGGCCGCCCTCGACCGACGGTCAGGGGAGGGGCGAGCCCGCGTGCTCCGGGGTCCCGAGCCCCTCGGCGATCGGGATCAGCAGGCGTCCGATGTGCGACCGCCGCCCCGCCAGCTGCCGTTGGCGCTCGATCTCCTCGGGGACCCTCGCCAACCGGTCCCGGTCGACCTGCATCATCGCCTCGACCATCTCCGGATCGAACTGACTGCCCTGGTGGCGCAGGATCTCCTCCAGCGCTTCCTCCAGGCCCATCGCACGGCGGTAGGGGCGGTCGGAGGTCATCGCGTCGTACGCGTCGACCAGCGAGAACAACCGCGCCCCGAACGGGATCGCCTGGCCGCCGAGCCCGTGCGGGTAGCCCTCTCCGTCCCAACGCTCGTGGTGGTGCAGGACGATGTCCCGGGCGCCCTGCAGGAAGGGCGCGGCCTCGATGATCTGCGCCCCGATCTCCGGATGCCGACGCATCACCTCCCACTCGTCGCCGTCGAGCGGCCCCGGCTTCACCAGGATCCGGTCCGGCACACCGATCTTGCCGACGTCGTGCAGCCGGAACCCCCACACGAGCTGCTCGTCGTCCCGCAGCTCGGGATCCACGACCTCGAGCAACAGCCGGCCGTACGCCTCGACGCGGTCGATGTGCGACCCGGTGTAGCTGTCCTTGGCGTCGACCGCTGCCGCCAGCGACTCGACCGTCACCAGGTACCCCTCGTTGACCTGTTCCAGGGCATCCGTGAGCCGCTCGTTGACCCGCACCACGTGGGTGTTGGCCGCGCTCAGGTCGTCGTTGAGGGACCGCAGGCGCATCACGTGGTCGCGGGTGCGGGTGACGAACTGCCGCTGGGCGAGGTGCAGGCCGACCGCGGGGAGGGTGAGCAGGAGCACGCCCTCGATGCCGAACAGGCGGTACGCGAACGCCATCGCCCCGCCCAACGCGCCCATCCCGAGCTGGTGGGGCACCAGCCACAGCAGGTCCTCGCGCCAGACGTCCAGGACGCTCGACCGCGACGTGACCGCGACCGCCGTCGCCACCAGCCACGTGTCCACCACGAAGAACGCCACCCCCGCGGCCACCCCCATCACGACGGCCGGCGCGATCGAGTCGACGTCGAGGTGCAGCCACCCCAGCCCCGCGACCGCGCCGTACGCCGCGAGCCCCGACAGGATCAGCACCCCGACGTTGTAGACCGCCTGACGCCCCCGCACCCCGCGGAAGATGCCGCCGCCCGCACCCGTCAGCAGTCCCGCGAGGGCCAGCTCGACCGGGGAGGTCGCCGCGACGGCGAACGCGATCAGCGGCACCGCCGCCCAGGACGAGGTCGAGCGACCGTAGATCGACTCCGCGTACCACTCCGCCCCGATCGCCAGACCCGCGAAGAGCAGCAGCGCGCCGAGCTCCACCCGCAACGGGCCCGACACGATCGCGACGACCGCCGCGACCGCGGCGACCGCCGCGACCGCTCCCAGCAGCCGGTCGGTGCTCGGTCTGGCGTGCGCCATCGGCTCCGGTGACACCCGCACCAGCCGATCGCCGTCCCCGACCACCGCCGCAGCCGCCGACCCGGCGCCCGCACCGGCGCGGCGGGCCTCGGTGCGCTGCCGGCGTACCCGCTCGCCGAGCTCACGCGCGATCGGGGTGCCGTCGATCGGGGCGTCCGGCGCTGCGGTCGCTCCGGCGTCGGACTCCTCGGCGATCCGGGCGAGGAGGCGCCAGCCCCCACGCCCCGCCCGTGCGGCGCCCCGGAACTCCTCGGGCAACTCCGCGGCGAGCGCCGTGCGGTTCCCGCCCTGGACCCGGGCGTAGGACGCGGCGAGCTCGGCCTCCACCAGGAGCTCGAGATGATCGTCGGTGTCGTCGGGGTACGTCGCGATCCCGATCGAGACGCTCACCGGGACCGGCCGCTCGGCGGTGGGGACCCGGACCGGTTGCTCGGCGAACCGTGCGTGGATGCGGTCGGCGACGGCTCGCGCCCCGTCCGCATCGGCCTCCGGGATCAGCACACCGAACTGGTGCGAGCCGGTCCGCGCGGCCGCGTCGTAGGTCCGAGCCAGCTCACGCAGGCGCGCCGCGATGCCGCGCATCACGGCATCGTGGCCGGGCTGCCCGTACCTGGTGACCAGATCGTCCGCGTCGTCGATCTCGATGATCAGCAGCCCGGTCGGCCGATCGAACCGTGCGGCGCGAGCGGCCTCCTCCTCCAGTGACGACCGCAGCGCCCCGGCGTTGGGCAGACCGGTGAGTCGATCGATCGACACGGTCGCCATGGAGGAGCCGGTGACCGCGGCGGTCAGCTTGGTCCCAAAGCGCCGGAACCTCGCTCGCCAGGCGCTCGGTGTCACCGCCACGTCAGATCCATCACATCAGGTCCATCGTGCGTCCATCATCGCGTACGCCCGGCCCGCGTGCAGCCGGAACGTGAATCCAGGCGTCACGCGGAGCCGCCGTCCTCGGCGGACCGTTCCTTCCACCACTCGTCCAGCGCCTCTCGTGCCTCGTCCTCGTCCATCGGCCCACGCTCGATGCGCTGCTCCAGCAGGAAGTTCCAGGCCTCCCCCACCAGCGGGCCGGGCTCCAGATCGAGGTGATCCATGATCTGGTTGCCGTCGAGGGCCGGGCGCAGCCTGTCGAGCTCCTCCTGCGCCTGCAGCTCCTCGATCCGCTCCTCGAGCTCGTCCATCCGCGCCATGATCCGCGCGCGCTTGCGGTCGTTGCCCGTGGTCACGTCGGCGCGGGTCAGGGCGTTCAGCCGGTCCAGCAGATCCCCGGCGTCGTTGACGTAGCGGCGGACCGCGCTGTCGGTCCACCCCATCTTGTAGGTGTGGAACCGCAGGTGCATGAACACGAGCTTGGTGACGTCGGCGATCGTCTGCTTGTCGTAGCGCAGCGCGCGGAGCCGCTTCTCGGCCATCCGCGCCCCGACCACCTCGTGGTGGTGGAACGTCACGGTCCGGTCGTCGTGGATCTCGCGGGTGTCCGGCTTGCCGATGTCGTGGAGCAGCGCCGCGAGCCGCAAGGTGCGGTCCTGCGGGCAGCCCTCGACGACGGCCAGCGTGTGCGCGTAGACGTCCTTGTGGCGGTGCTGGGGGTCGACGCACTCGGCCAGCAGGTCCAGCTCGGGCAGGAAGTGACTCGACAGCCCGGTCCGCACGAGCAGATCGATGCCCTCGGCCGGTGACCGGCCGACGAGCAGCTTGTCGAGCTCGTCGCGGATCCGTTCGGCCGACACGCTCTGGATCTCGTGGGCCATGTCCGCCGCTGCGGTCTCGGCGTCCGGGTGGGGCCGCGCGTCGATCACCGCCGCGAACCTCGCCAGACGGACCATCCGCAGCGGGTCGTCCGCGAAGGACTCGCGCGGGTCGATCGGGGTCCGCAGCACCCCGGCCTGCAGATCCCGCAGCCCACCGTACGGATCGAGGAACTCGAAGTCCGGCACGCGCACCGCCATCGCGTTGACCGTGAAGTCCCGCCGGGACAGGTCGGTGTGGATCGAGTCGCCGAACGTCACCTCGGGGTGGCGCGAACCGGGCTCGTAGCGGTCCGACCGGTAGGTGGTGATCTCGACCTCCCGATCGTCCTTCTGGGCAGAGATGGTCCCGAACCGCGCCCCGATGTCCCACACGTGCTCTGCCCACCCGCGCAGGATCCTCTCGGTGTCCTCGGGACGGGCCGACGTCGCGAAGTCCAGATCGGGTGCCGCAGCGGTGTCCAGCAGCGTGTCCCGGACGCTGCCACCGACGAGGAAGAGCTCGTGTCCGGCCTCGTCGAACATCCGCCCGAGCTCGACCGCCTCCTCCGGGACGTCCACCAGCGCCCGCAGGGCGGCCTGCTGGTCGTCGAACCGCTGGTCGGCGTGCGTCATCGCTCCGAGAACCGGGAGGGAGGGCAGAGGACGGACCTCAGGCTACACGCGGGGTTCCGCCGGGACGGCTCGCTACCGACCCGCCCCGGCCTCGCCACGGCGTGCTCGCTCGCGCACGATCAGGCGGGCCGCCCGGTCGTAGGTGAAGTAGTTGTGGATCCAGTTGAGCAGCACGCTGGCGCGGTTGCGGAAACCGATCAACAGCAGCAGGTGCAGCCCCAGCCACGCCAGCCACGCGACGAACCCGCGCAGCCGGATCCGCCCCGGCAGCTCGGCCACCGCCGCGTTGCGGCCGACCGTCGCCATGATCCCCTTGTCGCGGTAGCGGAACGGGGTGCTGCGGGCGATCGTGCCGTTCAGTTGACCGGCGACGTGGCGGGCCTGCTGCTGGGCGACCGGTGCGAGCTGCGGGTACAGCTGTCCTCGGTGATCGCGAGCGCCGGCCATGTCCCCGATCACGTGGACCTCCGGGGCGCCCGGGACCCGCAGATCCGGGTCCACGACGACCCGTCCACCACGGTCCTGCTCGAAACCCAGACGGTCGGACAGCGGTGCGGCCCGCACGCCAGCGGCCCAGACGACCATCGCAGCCGCGATCGTCGTCCCGTCCTGGAGGACGACGCCGTCCTCGGTGACCTCGCGAATCGCCGTGCCCAGACGGACGTCGACGCCACGGTCCTCCAGCGTCCTGCGGGCGTACTCGGCAGACGAGTGGGCGAACCCGTTCAGCAGCCTCGGCAGCGCTTCGACCAACACCACGCGGGCGTGCTCGACCGGCAGCCGGGGGAAGTCCGGTGCCAGGACGTGGTCGCGGAGCTCGACGAACGCGCCGGTGAGCTCGACGCCGGTCGGACCGCCACCGACCACGACGATCGTCAGTTGGCCGGCCGTCACGTGGGTCGGATCCGCGTCAGCGGCTTCGTAGGTGGCCAGCAGGTGCTCGCGCAGATCGATCGCCCCGTCCAGCGACTTGAGCGTGAAGGCGTGCTCCCCGACCCCCGGCACCCCGAAGGTCGCATCCGTCGCCCCCGCCGCGACGATCAGGTGGTCGAACGCGACCGGCGGACCGTCGGCGGTCAGCACCAGACCGCGTCCGCGGTCGATGCCCACCACGTCGCCCGTCCGGAACCGCACGTCGCGGACGCCGCGGAAGATCCCCCGGACGGAATGCGCGATGTCCTGCGGGTTGAGGCCTGCGGTGGCCACCTGGTACAGCAACGGTTGGAAGAGGTGGTGGTTGCGCCGGTCGACGAGGGTGATCTGGTGCCCGTGGCCCGCCAGCTCGCGGGCCGCCGTCAGCCCACCGAAGCCCGCGCCGACGATCGCGATGCGCGCCATGCGTCCCTTCAGCCGGCCAGACCGGCCGCCCGGACCGACACCCGGAAGTCGTGCGGGTTGGTCGCGGCCGACAGCGCGTCGCGCAGCGTGATCTCGCCGCCCTTGTACAGCTCTAGGAGGTGCTGATCGAAGGTCTGCATACCGTAGTAGTGGCCCTCGGCGATCGCGTCGATCACCTGCTCGGTCTGGTCCGGGTCCACGATGAACTCGTAGATCCTGGCCGTCATCACCAGGACCTCGACGGCCGCGACCCGGCCCTCGCCGGTCGCCCGCGGCAGCAGACGCTGGGAGACCACGCCCTTCAGGGAGTTCGCGAGCGACAGCCGCGCCTGGGACTGCTGGTGCGGCGGGAAGAAGTCGACGATCCGGTTGACGGTCTCGCGAGCATCGGTCGTGTGCAGGGTCGAGATGACCAGGTGGCCGGTCTCGGCCGCCTGCAGGGCGGCCATCACGGTCTCGATGTCACGCATCTCCCCGATGAAGATCACGTCGGGGTCCTGACGGGCCACGTGCTTGAGGGCGGTCGGGAAGTCGGAGGTGTCCACGCCGACCTCGCGCTGGTCGACGATCGCCATCTCGTCGCGGTGCATGATCTCGATCGGATCCTCGACCGTGACGATGTGGCAGCGGCGGTTGCGGTTGATGTTGCCGATCATCGCCGCGGTGGTGGTGGTCTTGCCGGAACCGGTCGGCCCGGTCACCAGGATCAGACCGCGGTGCTCCTCGGAGAGCTTGCGGACGGCCGGCGGCAGACCCAGGGACTCGAAATCCGGGGCGCCGGGAAGCACACGTCGCATGACGATGCCGACCGAACCACGCTGCCGGAAGACGTTGACGCGGAAGCGGCCCGTCCCGGACACCGAGTGTGCGAAGTCCGCCTCGTTCGTGTCGACGAACGTCTGGGCCACGCGGTCGTCCATCATGGCGAACGCGAAGCGCTCCGTGTCCGCTGGCGACAGCTGCGGCAGCTGACTCAACGGCTTCAGGTCGCCGTCGACGCGTACGAACGCCGGCCCGCCTGCCTTGAGGTGCAGGTCGGAGCCGTTGCGCTCCACCAGCTGTGCCAGGTAGTCGTTGACGTCCACGCTCATCGCGGTCGCCCCTCCGTCACGGACCTCGCGGCCCTGATGTCGTCGTTGTGTCGTCGTTCACGGTACGTGTCGTCGTTCACGGCACCGTCAGGACACCGTTGCGCGGCCGGCGGCCGGCACACCGTGAGTCTCGACATGTCGGCAGGATCCCTTTACCACCACGCGCCCAGCGCTCCGGCCGTCCGACAGCACCACGGCTCTCACTTCTCCAACAGTATCGTCACGGGGCCGTCGTTGATCATCTCCACCTGCATCTGCGCCCCGAACACGCCGGTGGCGACGTCCGCCCCGAGCTCACGCAGTTCGTCGACGACCCGCGCGACCAGCGGCTCGGCGACGTCGGGAGGGGCCGCCTCCACCCAGGACGGCCGCCGGCCGCGACCGGTGTCCCCGTACAGGGTGAACTGGCTCACGATGAGCGCCGTCCTCGTGGTGTCCGCGAGCGAGACGTTCATGACCCCGTCGGCGTCGTCGAAGATCCGCAGGTGCCAGATCCGCTCCGCGATCGCGGCCGCCGTGTCCTCGTCATCGTCGTGGGTCACCCCCACGAGCACGCACGACCCCGGTCCGATCTCCCCGACGGTCCGACCGTCGACGGTCACGCTGGCCGAGCGGACCCGCTGGATCACCGCGCGCACGCGCACCCTTCCACCGCCTGCACCAACCTCCACCGACCTCCTGCCAACCTTCCACCGACCTTCCGTTCGACCGTAGCTCGCTACCCTGCGGTGCGACCTGCGCTCGGAGCGCGCCTTGGCCCGGTTCCCGACAGAACGCGTCACGTCGGCCGGCGGCGTGGTGGTCGACGACCGGCAGGACGGACGCCGGTGGGTGCTGCTGATCGCTCGGCGCAACTCGGCCGGGGTGGCCCAGTGGACCCTCCCCAAGGGTGGGATCGAGGAGGGGGAGACCCGTGAGGAGGCGGCGGTGCGCGAGGTGCGCGAGGAGACCGGCTACACCGCCGACATCCGCACGGAGCTCGGGACGATCGACTACTGGTTCGTGTGGCGCCCCGATCAGGTCCGGTACCACAAGTTCGTGCACTACTACCTGATGGAGACCGACGGGACGCCCCCCGGCGAACGCGACGACGAGGCCGAGTCCGTCGAGTGGGTCACGATCGAGGTCGCGCTGGTCCGCCTGGCCCACCGCAACGAGCGCAGTCTCGTGCGTGAGGTCGGGCAGATGGCGCTGCCCTCGTCGCGGAGCTCACGGTGAGCCGATCGGCGGCTGACGCCGCGCGTCCCGCACGTCGGCTCCCGGGTCCGATCGGGCTCCTGGTCGCCGGGCTCCTGGTCGCCGTGCTCGTGCTGCTCGCGGTCGGCATGCTGCCCGCACGGGCGCAGACCGACGAGCTCGACGTGCGCCTCACGGTGACCTCCCTCACCACCGCCGTCGGCCCCGGCACGAGACCCGCCGACGCCGAGGCCGCGGCCGACGCCGACGACCTCCGGGTCCGTGTCCTCGTCCAGAACGACGGCCCCGAGGAGGTCGAGGATCTCTTCGTGTTCGTCGAGGTCTTCGGACGGGTCGAGACCCGCAGCGAGCTGCACCGTGGCCTCGACGGCGGTGGCCGCCCGGCGCGGCTGCTCGAATCCCGGATCGAGGAGGTCGCGGACGGCGACGAGCTCGCCCCCGGCGCGATCGCCCCGGTGCAGATCACGGCCGGAGCAGCCAGCATCGGTTGGGGCGACCTCACCGGGGTGCACCCCGTCAAGATCTCGGTGCTCAGCGGCAGCGAGCCCGTGGACTCGGTCACGACCGGCGTGGTCTCCCTCGCGAGCGCCCCGGAGCAGCCGCTGCCCACGATGATCGGGTGGCCGGTCGACGCCGCGCCGCGGAGCGCGATCGCTGACCGGTTCGAGCCCGACGCCGTCCGCGACATCCTCCAGGGTGGCCGCCTGGAGCGGCTGGTCTGGGCGCTCGAGCAGCACCCGGACCTGCCCGTGCAGCTGCTGTCGTCCGCCCACGTGGTCCAGGACCTGGCCGCGATGAGCGACGGGTTCACGATCGAACAGGACGGGGACGTCGTCCCCGTCCCGGACGACGACCCGCGGGCGGTGGCCGCCGCGGGCCTGCTCGACCGCCTCCGCACGGCCGTCGCCGCACGCGCTGCTGCCGTCGTCGCATCGCCGTACGCGGATGCCGACCTCGCCACGCTCCACGGCGCGGGCTTCACGCTGGAGGCGGTACGCGAGGTGATCGAAGGGCGATCCCGTCTCGAGGGCGACCTCGGCGAACGTCCCGTGCCCGATGCGCTCTGGGCCACCACGCCGCTGGACACCGCGACCCTGCGGGAGGTCCTCGGTCCCGCCGGGGTGGACCGCGTCGTGCTGGGCTGGGAGCAGCTCGTCGGCGGCCAGGAGCGCCCCGCGCGGACCCCGCCCCCACTGCACACCCTGCGTTCCGGAGGCGTCGAGGCCTCCGCCGTCGTCGCCGACCCGTGGCTGCAGGACCTCCTGGCCGACCTGCCCTCGGAGCACGGCGTGACGATCGCCGTCCAACGCCTCCTGGCCGAGACGGCCCAGGCGCACCTCGAGCAGCCAGGTGCGTCCGAAGGCCGAGGGATCGTCCTGCTGCCTCCGGCCGGGTGGGACCCGTCCCCACGGACGGCCGAGGGTCTGCTCGCCGGGCTGTCCCGCGCCCCGTGGGTCCGTCCCATGGCGCTCGGCGACCTGGGCGCGGCCTTCGGGGAAGCGCCGCCCCGGGCGCAGCTCGACCTCGCGTCGGTCTCGATGCCCCCCGGCCTGCGGGGTGCGTTGCAGCAGACCCACGAACGTCTGGCCGCGCTGCAGGCCGCGGTCACCGACCAGGTGGACCAGGTCGGCGGTCACGGTTGGGGCGCCATCGAGTCCGCGCTCCAACGCGTCCCCTCGGGGTGGTGGCTCCCCGACGACACCCGGCGGGCCGAGACGCTCCTGACCTCGATCGGGGCCGCGCTCGACGCCGGTTTCGGCACGGTCCGGCTGCCCCCCGACGCCCACGTGACGCTGACCGACACCGAGGGTCGCGTGCCGGTCACGGTGTCCCGTCCCGAGGGACCACCGATCCAGGTGGTCGTCGAGTTGGACGCACCGAAGCTCGACCTGCCCGACGACGCCCGTCTGGTGACCCTCACCGAAGGGAGCCAGCAGACGATCTCGTTCGCGGCCGTCGCCCAGGCCTCCGGTCGGATCCCGGTCACCGTCCGGGTCAAGACGCCGGGAGCGATCGACCCGGACGGGGCGCCGTGGGTCGAGCTCGCGTCCGAGACCATGGTGGTGCGTTCCACGATCTTCAGCGGAACGGCGATCACGATCCTGGGGGGGATCCTTCTGCTGCTGCTCGGATGGTGGGGCTACCGCCGTTGGCGGCCCCCGTCACCCCAACTGGCGGTCGTCAGGGACGAGGCGGCCTGACAGCGCCGAAATCGTCGCTGCGGTGCCGTTCGTCGCGTACCCTTCATGGTCGCGGCCGTCCGAGGGAGGGGTACGTGCGCTCACACCTGCGCCGGTGGACCACGAGCGGAACCGGGAACCGGTTCCGGGACGAGACCGGTGACATCGTCAGTGGTTGGCTGATGCGCCTGGTCGTCTTCATGGCGATCCTGGCGTTCATCGGCTACGAGGTGATCGTCATCGGGCTCAACTACGTCAGTGCCGAGGACGCTGCCCAGGAGGTCGGACGCACCTCCCGCACCGCGTACATCCAGTCGCAGGACGACGACGACGCCGAGGGCGCCGCGCTCCGTGAGGCCGAGTTCCGCGACGTCGAGCTCGTCCGCTTCGAGGTCACGGACGAGCACATCATCGTGGACGTCACACGGACGGCCGACACTCTCGTCGCGCACGAGATCGGGTTCCTCGAGGGGCTGACGGTGCGCACGGGAACGAGTCGGATCCGCTGGCGTGAGTGACACCGACGACCGGTCCATCCACGACCAGCCGACGGTCACCGACGCCGATGAGGGCTCGAGCAGCTCCCGAGCGTCCTCGGCGTCATCCTCCAGGAGTGGGTCCGGATCGACCTGGCCGGGTGTCGCACGGATGCTCGCCGGTCGCTACCAGCTCGAGGAGCCCATCGCGACCGGGGGGGTCGCGATCGTCTGGCGCGCCCACGACGTGACGTTGAACCGCTCGGTCGCGGTCAAGCTCCTCCACCCGCACCTGGCCAACGACGAGACGACCGTCGAGCGCTTCCGTCGCGAGGCGTCCGCTGCCGCACAGATCTCCCATCCCAACGCGGTGGCGATCTACGACACCGGCCAGGAGGACGACCTCGTCTACCTCGTGATGGAGTACGTCGACGGTCCCAGCCTCCGTGACGTGATCCAGGAGTCCGACGGACTGGACCCCGTCATCACCGCTGCCCTCGGCGAGCAGGTCGCCCTGGCGCTCGGCGAGGCCCACGAACGGGGCTTCGTCCACCGGGACGTCAAACCCGCGAACATCCTGCTGTCGGACGACGGCGTGGCCAAGGTCACCGACTTCGGCATCGCCAAGGCCCTGGGCAAGGGCGACGCGCTGACACGTCCGGGGACGGTGATCGGGACGGCCGCCTACCTCGCCCCCGAACAGCTGGAGGGGCACGAGGTCGACGCCCGGGCCGACGTGTACGCGCTGGGGGTCCTGCTCTACGAGTGCCTGACCGGCGAACCGGCCTTCCAGGGCGACACCCCCACGGCCACGGCAGCCGCGCGTCTGTCCCGCAACCTGCCCCCGCCCCGCACGGTCCGCCCCGACGTGCCCAAGGCGCTGGACCGCATCATCGTGACCGCCACCCAGCGCGACCCGAAGGACCGGTTCCGGGACGGCGCCGCGTTCGCCGGCGCGTTGGCACCGCTCGTCCGGGCGCGCCCCGCCGAACTGACCGCCAAGCTGGTCGAGGAGGCCAGAGCGGGAAGCATCAGCCGGGATCACGCCGAGACGACCGTGGGATCCGTCGACGACGACACACGCAGCCGCGTGATCGCCGCGTTCGTCGGCGGTCTGGTGCTCGCGCTGATCGCGCTCTTCGCGACCCAGGCCCTGCAGGACGACCGCCCGGCGGACGCGGGCGACGAGCCGACGGTCGGATCGACGGTCGGATCGTCCCTGCAGGGCGACCACGTCGACCTGCTCGCGTCGCTGTAACACCCGTGACGCCGTCCTCCGACCCTCGCAGCGACGAGGATCTGCTCGCCGCCTACGTCGACGGCGGCTCCGACCGGGAGGCGGCGTTCCACGAGCTCGTGTCGCGCTACGAGCGCCGGGTGTACGCGATCTCCTACCGCTACTTCGGCAACCACGCGGACGCGCAGGACGCCACCCAGGACGTCTTCCTGACGGTCGCCCGGCGCGGCGGCACCTTCCGCGGTGACAGCAAGCTGTCCACCTGGCTCTACCGGGTCGCGGTCAACGCGTGCAACGACATCGCCCGCAAGCGACGGCGGCGGCCGCAGTCACCGGTCGAGGACATCGTCGGGGTCGCGGAGGCCGCCGGCGTGGAGGACCACGATCCGGACCCGCAGACCCTCCGCGAGACCGAGATGGAGGTCCACCGTGCCCTGGCGGAGCTCGACGAGATCTCCCGGACGCTGGTCGTGCTCGTCGCGATCGAGGGGTTCACCTACCAGGAGACCGCCGGGATCGTCGACATGCCGATCGGCACCGTCAAGAGCCGCGTCCACCGTGCCAAGGCCCAACTGGCCGACCTTCTGGCCGAGGTGGCCGACCCCGACGCGGGCATCCGGAGGTTGGATGGAACCCGCGGGGCCGCCGCGGCCTCTAACCGGGTGGAGGGCCGTGGTGCCCCCGCCGACCGACCACCCGACCCCGAGGAGCAGGCGTGATCACCGGAGAGCAGCTGTCCGCCTACGTGGCGGACGAGCTCGACGCGGAGGAGCGTGAGGCCGTCGAGGCCGCGCTCGACCGCGATCCGGACCTGCGTGCACAGCTCCAGCGTCTGCGTGACGCGGACGAGACGCTCGGAGCCCTGCCCCCGGTCACGCCCCCGAGCGGGTTCTCCGAACGGCTGCACGGGGCGCTCGACCGGGAGCTGCAGGAGGCGGATGCCGGCGCCACCGACGAGCTCGCCACCAGGCGCGAGCGTCGCTTCGAGGCCTTCCGTCCGCTCGCCGTCGCCGCGGCGGCGGCCGCGGTCATCGCGCTCTTCGGCGTCGCCGGCGTGTGGCTGCTCCAGGGCGGAGGCGGCGACAGCGGGCTCGAGACGGCTGGTGCACCCCTGGAGGCCGGTGACCGGGCGGCAGCGCCCGGCGTCACCGTCGTCGAGACCGACAACGACTTCGACGAACAGGAGCTGCGACGGCTCGCCGTGAACGTCGAGATCAGCGAACTGGTCCCCCGGGGCCTGCGTGCACCTGCGGCCTCGCCCCTGGCCGAGGAGCTGCAGGGGGAGCTCTTCATGCGGTCGACCACCGGGGACAGCACCGCCGCCCAGGACGCCGTCGAACCCCAGCCCGAGGGAGACGGCGCCCACGTGGGCGGCGGGGGCGGCGAGGGCGGTGAGGGCAGCAGCTTCGGAGCAGCGACCTCAGAGGGGCTCACCAGCGACGACAAGTCGACGACCGACGTCGTCTCGCGGTGCCTGCCCACCGTGCTCGAGGACGCTCGCAGCGCCCTGATCCCCGTGTACGTCGAGCTCGCGCGCTTCGACGGCGAACCGGCCGTGATCTACACGCTCGTGTCCGAGGACCCGGAGTCCGGCACCTACCGGCGGGTCGAGGTCTGGGCGCTCGCCCGGTCCGACTGCCAGGTCCTCAGCTTCGCCCAGTACGACCGAGAGTGACTCGTCGGGAGCGCTCGTCGGATCCCGTGTGAGGGACCACGGGACGCTCGTCGGATCCCGTGTGAGGGACCACGGCGGGAACGCTTCGCTCCCGCCTCCGCTCTGGTCGGCATCGCTGCGCTCGCCTCCCTCGCGAGGGTCCCGCACACGGGACTCCTCCTCGCTCCGACGAGTCTCAGGCGTACCGGAGCATCACCGGAAGGGGAGGTAGGCGCCGTAGCCGGCGGCGGCGTAGTACAGGACGCCGAGGACGCGGGCGCCGAACAGCCCGGGCGGGAACACGTAGCCGTACGCGAGCCACACGGCCTCGACCAGCGCGATCGCGAGCACGACCGCGATGACCGCGAACGGCCGGGCGGCGTTGCCCTCCGCGCCCCGTTGCACCGCCCGACCGACCCCGTAGCCGATGCCGAAGCTCCCGATCAGGACGAGGAAGCCGACCTGGATCAACACGTACAGCGCCACCGCGCCGAGCAGGGCGGCGCCCAGACCGGCGGCGGCGCCCTTGACGTACTGGCGGGGCTTGCCCCGCGCCCGTGCGGAACGGGCCTGCTGCGCGC
>CAZHZQ010000060.1:0-10101 GCA_964537235.1 uncultured Actinomycetota bacterium
CTCCAGCGCTTCCTTTCCGACAACGCCCATCGACTGGACGTCGGGCGTGTCGTCGGGGGGAGCGCAGTATTGACCGAGCAGGTCCGAGCACAACTGGAGTCGGCCATCGGGGGACCGGGCCATGAATAACCCTGACATGGGGTGTCAGACATCGACCGGCGGTCGGGTACCGGTAGGTGCGGGGGATACACGAACCGCGACACAAGGAGGAAACATGCGGTTCACAGAACGCAAGCGATCGAGTCGATTCTCGATCATCATCACGCTGATCGGGGCGTTCGCCCTGATGCTCGGCGTCACGGCAGCTCCAGTGCACGCTAGCCACACCGCCCAGGGGGACGAAGGAGAAGGGGGGTCCGGAGTGGTCCACTTCCAGGGCATCGCGGACCCGAACGACGGTGTCTGCGAGGGGGATCCTGACCAGGGCCCACCTGAATTCGCTGACGGGAACCACCTCGGCGACCCCGACGACGGCAAGGACGGTGCGTGCCTCCCGGTATTCCCGGATCCGAACGGTGTGGACGGGGACTTCGACGGTGACGTCACCGCCTCTGCCTCGGGGATCGACGACCGCGATGACAACACGCAGACGGACATCGCGTGGTCGGTAGCCCACACCGGTCGCATCGACGCGGACTTCAGCTACGGGGAGGACCCGGCGGAGTGTCCGCTGACGGGTGAGGCGAGCGGGACGTTCGAGATCGACGGCGAAGCAACCGGCGAGTACAACGACGGCTCCGGCAGAGTCGTCGCGCGCGTGCACGCGCACGGGACGTTCGAATGGGCCCGCGTCGTCGACAACGCCGCGATCGCGTTCTCCATCGATGTTTGGATCGAATTCGACGATGGATCGACCGAGCACGTTCTAGACGATGCTGGAGGCACAGCAACAGCGACGTTCCAAGCCTCTGGGAACGCAGCCAACTGTGATGGGAGCACCGTGACGGCAACGGTCATCGGTGACGGAACGTTCTCCTCCTAGAGGCTCGATGATTCACCAGATCGCGGGGCCGGTCGCATCGAAGTGTGACCGGCCCCGCTACTCCCACTCACAAGGCGGTTGAGCCGAGATGCGACCCACGATGGAACGTTCGAGTGACCTCACGAGAGGTCAACGCTCCAGCCTGTCCGGATGGCGGGCCGCGATGGCGGTCGGTGTGTACGCCTCCGTCTTGATCGTCGCTGCAGGGATGCCGATGCCCGTCGCGCACGCGCAGGATGCGGGTGGCGAACCATCGCCCGACAGCACACCGACAGCCGTAGGGGTACTCGAGGTTCTCGGGACGCTCGACACGCCTCCTGAGGTGGCCTCAAAAGACATCACGGTCGTGGCCGTGGACGAGGAGGCCCGTCGACTCTACGCGCACTACCCGAAGGACGTCCGGACCGATGTGTTCATCGAGTACGACCTGATTACCCCGGTCCCGACGCCGCTGCGCAGGGCGGTCGCCGATTTCCCGGGTTCCATCATCAGGTCATCTGAGGGCGTCGCCCTGGATCCGGATGGCGGTAGGCTGTTCGGATTGAGCAACGACCTGCCAGAACGCCCACAGGACGCCTTCGCGTTGGGCCGGCTCCTGACGGTCATCGATCTCGAGTCTCTCTCCGTCGAGCGGACCTACGACCTGAACGCGAAGGTCGCTCCCGGGTTCGTACCCTGGGGGATCACCTACTCGCAGGAAGACGAGCTTCTCTACCTCCTAGGGGAGATGTCGGGGAACGCCGCCGGCAAGTCGATCCCGAGCGACGTGGGGCTGGCCGCCGCTTCTCCTGTCCCCATGGTGGTAGCGATCGATCCGGACACGGGGGACACGATCTGGCGGCGTCCCGTCCCCGAATGTCAACAGCTGCTCATCACGGATGGGACGTTGATCGCCCGCAGCTCGCACCGTCCTGCCCTGTACTTCTTCTGCCAGCCCGGGTCTGGGCCGTCCGGCGTAGAGGCCACCTATCCGGGGCAGCCGGGGTTGTACCGGCTCAACATCGAACCGGGGGCAACCCAGTCAGATGCGCTGGGCTTCACCTACGACTACTTCCCGATCTCAGGTTCGTACTTCAAGATCAACGCAACCGGCGTAGCCGCGTTCGACCGTGCGACGGACCGGTTCTACGCGGCGAGCCTCTCGGCGATCACGCCGGGCGCGTTCGTGTTCGACGGCCGGCTGGAGGAGTGGGTCGGTCAGGTAGCCGCCCTGGACAACTGCGCCAACAAGATCGGTGTCCACCCCGGATTGGGTCGGCTCTACCTGGGCGGGAATGGAAGAGGTCTCGACTGCCTCGAGGGGCGGTACGGGAATGGCTACGTCATCTCGAGCCACGGGACTGCGACGCCTCCCACCCAGGGACCCATCACCGAGGTGAGCCTGGAGAGCAACATCGTCGCCGACCCCGCGACGCGCCGGATCTTCGCCAACGCTGCCGTCGACGGGGGGGAGACTGCGGTGCACGTGTTCGAGGATCTCGGGCAGCCGGCTCCGCGTGATCCCATCGTCGACCACGACTCCCAGACGGACGACATCCCCGAAGGACCGGGGACGAGGGTGACGTTCTCCGGGGGAACCGGAGGGTTCGGCACCAGGGTCTCTCTCGTGGGCGGCTGGGAGGCTCCCCTGACCGCAATCTCGAACCTTCGAAAGCCGTCCGAGTTGAACCTTGCGAGCCTCGCGTTCGGTGATCGCGGCGTCACGGTGGCCGACGTGCGTTCGGTCGACATCGCAGGGTTCGGCGTGACCGCAGACGCCCAGACGGTGACTCCCGACGACGGGACCGACAGCGACCGCCAGCGGTTCCAGCAGGACCTGCTGGGTGCAGGAGCTGCTGATGACTCGGGTGAACCGCCAGGGTGCGAGGACGACGTTGACGGGTCCGACGACGGACCTCGCGATCCCTCGTGTCCGTTGGACTGGGAGCACCAGCCCGTGCAGTGCTCCGACGGGGGCGGTGGAGTCAGTGAGGCCTCACAGAGTGGTCTCGTCGGGGCTGGAGAAACGATCGTGAAATGCGATCTGGCAGAAGCGACGGGCGTGGCTCGGACCAGCTTCGGGGAACTCGGATCCGAAGATGCCCCGGGCATCTCCGTAACGGACAGCCACTACGACACGACCGTCCAACGGGTCGACGGAGCCACGGTCACCGACTCGCGGGCCTCTGCCGAGGGACTTCAGCTTCAGACCCCGGTGGGGACGCTGTCGATCGGCCGCGTGGCTGCGACGGCTATGACGGCGGCCGGTGGCAGGACCGGGACGAGCGAAGCGCGGTGGACCCGCGTGATCAGTGGGATCAGGGTTGTCGACCCGACCGGTGCACAGCTCTACCCGGACCCTGACGACGGCGGACCGACGTCTTGCGTCACGGTCGTGACCGCCTCAGGCGCGCCGGGCGACGATGACGGTGAGGAGTCCGGTGCGGACTCCTGTCAGCAGGTCGTGGATGCTGTCAACGACCTGCTGGAGGTCCGGATGGAGATCAAACTTCCCCGTCCGGCGATGTCGGCTACGCCGAAGGGCGCTTTCGCCAGGATCAGGGAGAGCGATGCGGATTTCTACGGCGGACAAGCCGCCCTCGGCGACAGCAGGCGCGACATCCCTGCAGTGGAGGTCGTCTTCTACCACGACACGACCGAGAAGTCGCGTACGCTCGTCCAGTTCGCCGCGATCCGTGCCAACTCGAAGTACACCATCAGCAGGTTCGACGGCGGGATCGGTACGAGCGATGGTGCCGGCATCGGGCAGGGCTTCGACGCCACGGACGGTGTCAAGCCGGACATCGGAACAGGGGTCGACGGCCGAACCGTCCCTGGTGATCCCGCTCGGTCACCTGCGAGCGACGACCGCCTGATCGAGGAACTGACCACGTTCCTGTCGAACGTGAACCCGGATGCGCTCGCGCAATCCGGCGATGCGCTCCCACCGGCCGGACAGGATCCGAACGCGGACGCTGGCACGGGTGGGGACCTCGTTGGTACTTCGCCGTTCACGGACGGGCTGGCCTCAGGACCGTCGGTCGGCGTCGGTGAACCTCCGGCGCTGACCGAGGACACGGGCGGCGGTGACGTTCCGCCACCGGAGGTGGCTGCTGGGACGTCCGACCAGCCGTCGCAGACGGACGGTGGCCAGCCGCCTCAGACGCTCGAGAGTCGGTTCATCTCGCGCGGGGTCGGTGACGCCGCGGCGGTCGGCGGCATCTGGCTGCTGTTCCTCGGGGCGCTGGCGACGGCGTTGCGACGCACGTCGCTGCTGCAGCTGCTCGGGTCTCGGTAGGGGGCTTCAGGACGTTGGGCGCCGTAGTTGGGGACGTGTGGGCGGACCCGGTTCGAAACGAGGGCAAGGGGGAAAGATGCGGTTCACAGAGAGACAGCGAACGAGAAGGTGCTCGGTCAGCGTGACGCTGATCGGGGCGTTCGCTCTGCTGCTCGGCCTCATGGCCGCGCCAGTGCACGCTCACCACACCCACCTGGGGCAGGGAGGAGAGGGGGCCGCAACGGTCCACTTCCAGGGGATCGCTGACCCGAACAACGGGGTCTGCACGCCGGATCCGGGCCAGGGTCCTCCGATCGCTCATGGCAACCACCTCGGTGACCCGGACGACGGCAAGGACGGTGCCTGCCTTCCGGTGTTCCCGGACACGGCTGGTGAGGACGGGGACTTCGACGGTGATGTCACCGGCTCTGCCTCGGGGACCGACAACGGGGTCCCGTGGAGCGTCGTGATCGATGACGGTCGCATCGACGCGGACTTCAGCTACGCGGAGCCGGCGCTCACCTGTCCATTGGAAGGCACGGCGAACGGGACGTTCGAGATCGAGGATCTCAATGCAACGGGCGTCTACGGCACTATGCCAGTCACCGAGGCGCACGCGACGGGGCGGTTCGCATGGACTCGGGCCGGCATGGCCGTGATCGAGGTCTTCGACGTTGACTTGTGGCTCCACCTCGCCAGTGGACACGTTGAGCAGGTGCTGGATGACGCGGAAGGCTCGGCAACAGCGACGTTCGATGCCTCTCCGAACGCAACCAACTGTGATGGGAGCAGCGTGACGGCAACGGTCATCGGCGACGGAGCGTTCTCCTCCGACGGCTGATGTCAGGGAGTACGCGCGGAGTCGGTGACGCCGCGGCTGTCGGCGGCATCTGGCTGCTGTTCCTCGGGGCGCTGGCGACGGCGTTGCGACGCACGTCGCTGCTGCCGCTGTTGGGTTCTCGGTAGATCTCGCAGCCACACCCGTGAATGTGGGTGTCAGGACTCGACCTCTGTTCGGGTACTGGTAGGTGAGACCGTTCCCGGGCCGTCCTCCGGCGGCTCGGACGTGAAGTCGACAGATGATGGCTCGCCCCGGTGGCGGGCATGACAGGAGCCGTTGCCATGAAGGTCGCCACGACCGACACGCAGGCGGATCTCGCCGCGTACGAAGGCCAAGAGGTCGAGACGCAGTGGTCGCGGACCATGCGGCTGCTCGCGGCGTTCGCCGCCGGTGCGCTGATCGGTGGCGTGTCCGTCGCCCAGGTCCTGCCGGCGGGCTCCAACGTCGCGATCGACGACGGTGGGCTGGCCTCCAGCGCCGATGGCGGTGAGTTCGAGGAGTTCGACGGTGGCGGTGGTGAGGACGAGGCGTTCGGGTTCTCCACCGCCCCCGGCGAGGAGGGTGACCTGGGCACCACCGGTGGTTCGGACGGCGGCGATGGGTTCGACGCCGGTGGAACGACCGGGGGAGCCGACGGCGGTTCGGCCACCACCGGCGGCACATCAGGGGGCACATCGGGCGGAACGGCCACGACGGGCGGAACGTCGGATGGTTCGTCGGATGGGTCCTCCAGCGGTACGACCTCGACGGGATCGACATCCGGAGGTTCCGACGGGTCGGGCACGAACGCGTTCGGCTCCGGCGATTCGACGTCGGGAGGTTCGACGTCCGGGGGTTCGACGTCCGGGGATTCGACCTCGGGGGGTTCGACGTCCGGGGGTTCGACGTCCGGGGGTTCGACGTCGGGCGGTTCGGGCGGACTGTCCTGCGACCGAGAGGGCAACGGCGGCGCCACGGACCGCGGTGTGTCCCGCGACTCGGTCTTCCTGGCCACCACCGTGGTGGACTCCGGGATCGGCAAGGCGTTCCTCGGTGACGTGAAGTACGCGATGGAGGCGGTCGTCCAGCGTGTCAAACGCATCTGCGGCCGGGAACTCAAGGTCACCTACCGGGACGATGGCTGGGACGCCCAGGACGGCCAACGCTACCTGCAGAACTTCATCGACCAGGGGGTGTTCGCCATCCCGGTGGGGCCGTCCTCGGAGGGACTCAACGCCGTGATTGCCAACGATGGCTTCAAGAGCACCAAGACCCCAGTGGTCGGGACCGACGGCCTCGTGATCCGTCAATACCAGATCTCCGAGAGCGACAGCACCGCTCAACCGTGGGTGTGGCCGGTGGCGGTGGCCACTGTTTCCAACGCCCGCATCATGGCCAACGCCGCGTACAAGGCGGGGGCGAAGGACTTCTCGATCGTGTTCGACCGCAACTACCGGTTCGGACAGGAGGCGGCCAGGGCGTTCAACGCCGAGGTCGAGCGCCTCACCGGGAATCAGATCCCCGGCTACAACGAGAGCCTCAACTGCCAGGAGGCGTTCTGTGGCATCCAGGCCGGGCAGTCCTCGTACTCGGACAAGGTCAACACGTGGCGCGACCACAAGGGTGATTTCACCGCCCTGTTCCTCGAGGAGCAAACCGGGCTGACGTGGATGAACGACGCGAACACCCCGGGCGCCAGCAGCCACAAGTACGGGGGGGCCCAGACGCTGTTCACGCGCAGCTTCGCTGAGAACTGCAAGGGACAGTGCGACCAGATGGGGGTGTGGACCGGCTTCAAGCCCTTCGAGGAGCAGTACCGGAACGACGCGGCGGTCCAGCAGTACAAGAAGGATGTCGAGTCCGTAAACGACAACGCGGACATCCAGAACCAGTTCGTCGAAGGCGGCTACGTCGGGATGCGCCTGCTCGTCGAGGCCATGAAGCGGGTCGGCCCGAACCTGACCCGTGAACGGCTCAAGGCGGCCCTGGACAGCCAGGAACTGTCGACCGGGCTGACGCTCACGGATCCCCTGCGCTACTCGCCCGACAACCGCTACGTCGCGATCAAGATGCAGGAGTGGGTCATCCAGTACAAGGGGACGTTCGGTGGCTGGCGTTCCGGATCAGTCGTCCAGGATCCACGCCCGGATGCGGGGACTGGTTGATGCCGACGCAGCAGGCATGCCTGCGTGCGACGTGGTGGGACGGCTGAGCCATGCTGGAGATGTTGACCTCCACGTTCCTGTCGATCCCGCTGATCGGGGCGTTCGCGCTGTTCACGCTGGGGATCGTGGCGATCTACCGGGCGTCGCGCGTGCTGAACCTGGCCCACGGCGCGATGGCGATGGCCCCGGCCTACCTCAACTACACACTGGTCGAGGTCGGACTGCCCATCTTCGTCGCGCTGCCCGTCGCGGTGCTCGCCGGGACGCTGCTGGGCGTCGGAGTCGAACGTGTCTTCGTGCGGCGGTTGCGGGCGCAGGGACCCACCGCGCAGACAGTGGGCACCGTCGCGGTCACCGGCCTGATCATCGCCCTGGTCGCCAAGGTCTACGGCACCACGCCGATCCTGGCCCCACCGGTGTTCCCGGCGGGCGAGTTGACCGTCGCCGACACCGCCATCCGCTACGGAGAGCTCGGGTTGCTCGTCGTCGGGCTGACCGTCGCGGGAGTCACGTTCGCATTCTTCCGTTTCACCGAATACGGCCTGGCCATGCGAGGTGCCGCCGTCAACCGCGAGGCGGCATCCCTGATGGGCGTCGATCCCGACAAGGCGGCCGCCACGGCCTGGGGGCTCGGGGGCGGGTTGGCGGCCCTGGCCGGCGTGCTGCTGGCCGCGGTCACCAACCTCGAGCCGTTCACGCTGAGCCTCCAGGTGCTCCCCGCCTTCGTGGCCGCACTCGTCGGCGGACTCGAATCCCTGGTAGGTGCCATCGTCGGCGCGGTCGTGGTCGGCCTGACGTTCGGGCTGGTTTCGATCCTGGCGCGCATCCCGGTGCTGGACGCCGTCCTCGTGCAGTCAGGCGCCCCGCAACTCGTGCTCACCATCCTGGCGCTCGTCGTGATGGCCGTGCGCGGTCGGCGTGTCGTCGGTGTCGAGGCCGCGGAGGCCGGCATCGCGGCAACCGGGTCGCTGCGGCGCGGGGCCGGTGAGTTGACCGTCCCGGCGATCCTCGCCATCGGCGTGCTCGCTGTGTGGCCCCTGCTGGCACCGTTCGCGATCGTGGGCGCCACACTCGTCGCCATCGAGTTCGCGATCATCGCGATCTCCCTGGTCGTGCTCACCGGATGGGTGGGCCAGATCTCGCTCGCGCAGGGGACGTTCGTCGGCGTCGGGGCGTTCGTCACTGCGCTTTTCACCGTCAAGGTGGGCATCGGGTTCCCCCTGAACATCCTCGTCGGGGCGGCGGCCGCGGGGATCGCGGCGGTCGCCCTGGGGGCGGTCGCCCTGCGTGTCCGCGGCCTGTACCTGGCGGTGGCGACGCTGATCTTCGCGTGGATGGGTGAGACGTTCCTGTTCCGCTCGTCGTACCTCGGCGCGCAGGGCGGGTCGACCACGATCCCGGGCCAGTTCATCGGCGAGCCAGGGGCGATTCCGGCCTTCGACCTGACGTCGCGGACCGTCCTGTACTACCTGCTGCTGGCCTTCCTCGTGCTGGTCGTGGCCGCCATGGCCAACCTCCGCGACACGCGCACCGGGCGCGCGTTCTTCGCCGTCCGGGGCTCGGAGATGGCCGCCTCGTCGCTGGGGATCGACATCACCCGCGTCAAGCTGGTCGCCTTCGGTATCAGCGGCGTGCTAGCTGGCCTGGCCGGCAGCCTGCTCATGCTCGAGCTGCAGACGGTCAGCTCCGAGGCGTTCTTCGTGACCGCGTCGCTGCAGTTCCTGGCGATCGCGGTCGTGGGTGGGCTCACCTCGCTCGGAGGGGCGATCGCCGCCGGGGTGCTGTTCGCCAGCCTGGACGTCATGTTCTTCACCTTCCCGATCTTCTCGGGGCTGTTGCCGCTGGTGTCGTCAGGCCTGCTGGCCGTGGTGCTGCTGACCGCTCCCGGCGGGCTCGCCGCGCTCCCCGACAAGCTGCGTCAGCTCAAGGAGCGGATGCAGTCCACCCCCGTCGGACGCTCGCGCCTGGCGCTCGCGTCCGCCGGTGGAGGTTCGGCAATCGAGCAGGAGGCCCAAGACAGCTCGGAGGCCGACGGTGACGCGGCAGACGACGGGCCGCAACTCGTGCGGGTCGACCTGCGCTCGGCCGGTGACACGACCCTAGGGTCCGAGTCGGCCGAAGAGACCGATGCGGACACCGGACACGAGGTCGCACCTGCCGGTGCCGCGGGAAGGGCTGCCACCAACGCCGCAGAGGCGCTCCGGCGGGCCGCGTCGGCTGTGGGGCGCGGTCTCGGCAGGCTGCTCGCCCCGTTGCAGCGTGCGGTCGACCGACGGCAGATGGACAAGCAGGTCCCCCAGCGGCCCGACGACTGGTTCGCCGAGACGACCAGGGCTGTCGCCCGCATCCGTGCCGGGGACCGCCCCGGCGACGCCCCGACCGAGCAAGACCGCTCCGAGCAGGAACCCGACGGCGGCGGGGCAGGCGCGGACGACGCCGGCGATGGCGATGCCTCTGGGGAAGCGACTACCGATGCCCAGGACGCCGGGGACGGCCACCGACCGGACCAGCGCACGCGCGACCTCGGCGGTCTCGAGCTGGCCATCGCCGCAGGGGCCAACCGTCCGCCGCTGCCCGAGGACCGGTCACAGCGCCCGCCGCTGATCGAGGCGGACGACGTCACCGTCCGTTTCGGTGGGTTGACCGCCGTGGACGACGCCACCCTCCACGTCAACCAGGGCGAGATCGTCGGACTCATCGGTCCGAACGGCGCCGGCAAGACCACCCTGTTCAACGCGATCCTCGGCCTCAACGATCCGGCCGCAGGCAGCATCAAGCTCTACGGCCGCGACGTCGGCCACCTCGCGCCGCACCTGCGCTCTCGCATGGGGGTGGCCCGCACCTTCCAGGTGCTGCAGCTGTTCGAGCAGCTCACCGT
>CAZHZQ010000060.1:10201-11351 GCA_964537235.1 uncultured Actinomycetota bacterium
CTGCGGGCGGCGTCCGGGATGCGCAACCCCAAGCGCGGGGCCATCCGGATCGACGGGCAGGACATCTCCGAGCTGCCCGCCCACAAGGTGGTCGGCCTCGGGGTCGCCCACATGCCACAGGGCCGCGAGCTGTTCGCCGACCTCACGGTCGGAGAGAACCTGCGGCTCGGCCACTGGTCACGACGCGACGAGATGGACCGCCTCGAGCAACGCATGGGTCGCATGTTCGAGCTGTTCCCCCGCCTACGAGAGCGCCGCAAGCAGGAGGCCGGCACGCTGTCCGGCGGTGAGCAGCAGATGCTCACCGTCAGCCGTGCACTGATGAGCGAACCGAAGGTCCTGCTCGTCGACGAAGCCTCCCTGGGACTCGCCCCGATGCTGGTCGAGCAGCTCTACGAGGCGATCGCCGGGGTCAACCGCCGGGACGGCACCTCCGTGCTGCTCGTCGACCAGTTCATCCACCTCGCGCTCAAGTACACCTCACGCGCGTACGTCCTCGAGAAGGGCGAGGTGGTCGTCGAGGGCGAGTCGGACGAGCTGCTGGAATCGCCGGACGTGCTGGCCGCCTACCTCGGCGAGTCGCTGCCGGACCAACCGTCGTCGAACGGCAAGCCGGACGACGGCTCCGCACAAGAGGTCGTCACGACCGTTGAGGGCGACGACGTCCACGACTCCGCGACCGATCCCACCGATGCAGAGGCCGACGCGACGTCCGAGGAAGGCGAGCACCACGAGCCGGCAGACGATGTCGCTCCCGAGACCGACGAAGGGGGGGGATACACCGAGGGCCAGGACGCTGCGGACCCGCCCGACCCACCGGCCAGCGGTGATCAGACGGTCGGGGAGACCGAACGGTTCGTGGCCACACACAGCGTCGACGAGATCCTCGACGCCGTCGGCGCCGGTCGGCTCGACCCTGCCGAGGCACTGGAGGCCGAGGAAGCCGGCACGTCGCGCATCACGTTGCTGCGGCCCCTCCGAGCGGTGGTCGCCGAAGACAGCACGCAGTCCGACCAGTCGTGAGCAGAAGCCGCACGTCCCAGAAGGTCCCGGCGCTACTGATCGCCGGGGTCGTGGCCGGGGCGCTGGTCGCCGCACTCGCGCTCCTGCCCTCCGGGGCACCGGCCGACGGTGCCCCCGCCGGCTCGCC
>CAZHZQ010000060.1:11451-12807 GCA_964537235.1 uncultured Actinomycetota bacterium
TCGAGGCGCTCGACGGCTACATCGGTGTCGCGGTCCTGCTGGAGGAGGCGGCCCGCGTACCCGTGGAAGAGCGCGGTCCGTTCACCGACCTGGCCGCCTCCGAGGGCGAACGAGCCGACGACCTCTGGGACGACGCAGCGTCCGACGTCCAGGGCCACCTGCGGTCGCTCGACCTCGATCCCGTGACGTGGCTATCCGGCGCGCCGCAGGTGTCAGGAACCGGCCCGTCACCGGGTACCTCCAAGTGAGACCGGAAGGGACACGCTTGCGCGGACCAGTCAGGTATCAGGCCCGCTACGCCAGGACGTCCGGACGGATCCCGCCCGTCCGGGCCGTCCTGGCTTCCCTTGCCGTCCTGACGATGATCGCCGCCCTGTCCATCCCGCTGGCCACCGCCGCCCTGGCCGGCGATGATCTCACCGACACCACGACCGACTCGACCACTGACGCGAGTACGCTCGACGACACCAACGACACCGTCGACGAGACGACCAGCGACCCGTCGCCCTCGCCGAGCGAGCTGACCACCACCGTCGAGGAGGCCTCCGAGGAACTCGAGGACACGGTGTCGGGCACGGCCGACACCATCACCGGCGAGTCGACCGAGGACCCCTCCCCGTCACCGTCCCCCACGGAGTCGGAATCCGACGAATCCAGCGATGACAGCAGTGCCGACGCCGACCAGGATGACAGCACCGCTACGGGTAGCGACGGATCCGACCAGGCAGGGACCGACCAACAGAACCAGTCCGACGGCTCCGACACCTCGGACGGTTCCGACGAGTTGGCGGACTACGCCGACTCCGACCCGCAGCGCAACTTCACCGCCGCCGGCGACGACGCTGCCTCCGCCAGGTTCAACCGCATCGCCGAGATGTTCCCCGGCGGGCATGACCGCGACGCATCGCACGGGGACGGGCAGCCAGCCAGGACCGGCCACGTTCCGGCCTACCTGCGTGCCGACCCCTACGCCGGGAGCTCCGTCCACGCCGCCGCCGGACCGCGATCCACCGTCGACCTCCTCCGGCGACTCCAGGCCATCGGTGCCGAACCCGCCGAGATCGTCGGTGTACTGGCCCCCTTCCCGGTGATGGGCCCGGCCTCCTACTCCGAGGACTGGCATGCGCCCCGCGACCACGGCGCCCGTCTACACAAGGGCACCGACATCTTCGCGCCCCGCGGCACCCCGGTGATCGCCGTGGCCTCTGGCACCATCACGCGCCTGTCCCCGAGCGGTGGGCTCGGTGGACGGACCGTCCATCTCACGGCAGACGACGGCACCTACTATTACTACGCTCATCTCGACGCCTTCCACGTGCAACTGGCCGAAGGCCAGCGGGTCACGGCCGGCTCGCT
>CAZHZQ010000060.1:12907-14063 GCA_964537235.1 uncultured Actinomycetota bacterium
CGACTGCGTTCGCCGGTCAGCGCACCGTCGACCGGGGCGCCATCTGGGCGCTCGTCCTGACGGTGCTCGCCATGTTCGGGCTCCAACGGCTGCTGTCACGTTCCCGGCGTGACCTCGAACCAGTACCGGTCGATACCGGCCGGTCCCTCGACGACGAACTCCGCGAACTCCTCGCCACGCATCCGCAGCCCGACCGCTCCCTCGTTCCTGCAGCTCGAGACTGACCGACCTGGGCGACGAACGCACTTCAGAAGGTCCAACGGCGCATGTCCCCACGAGCACAACGGATCAGCCTCTACCTCGTGAAGGACGGGGTGGAGGAACTCACGGACGTCCTGGCGGACGACGAGTACGACGAGATCGAACTGCGTGACGACCTCGAGTTCGACGGGGTGCTCTTCGTTGACTTCGATCGGTCGCGGCCACCGCCCTGGCTCAGCTTCCTGAGGGAGGCCGTCGCGGGTGATCTGGAGGATCACTACAACGTGAGCAGCGCCGCCGTACTGGTCATCAAG
Source organism: uncultured Actinomycetota bacterium (assembly GCA_964537235.1). Taxonomy (GTDB): domain Bacteria; phylum Actinomycetota; class Nitriliruptoria; order Nitriliruptorales; family JAHWKO01; genus CAZHZQ01. The sequence continues at coordinate 13,423 of CAZHZQ010000060.1, forward strand.
CGGACGTACGAGAGCGGCGACCGGTTCTTCGCCAGCGCATTCGGGTACGGCCGCCACATGATCGACGACGAGCGGTACGTCCGCGATTTCGGTCTGAAGGTTGCTCTCAACCTCGTTGATCACGAGGAACTGATCAGCATCGATACCAACACGATCGAAGAGCAGCCCTTCCATCGTCGTGTTCAGGCTTCCCGTGCGGCTCCGCCCTGGGAGTTCCAGTTGGATGCCCACCGGGACATGCTTCGGAGCGTCACCGGCCGCCCTCGAGATGACTCTGCGAACCGCCTCACGGGAACGGACGCGGCAGCCGTCTCGATGCGGATCGACGTGGACGACCTCGGTGATCTCTGTGATAAGTACTTCGAGCTGTACTCCAGTACCAGATATCGGGACGGGTTCGCCTGGATCGATCAACTCGGACAGGTCCGGGACCCGGTACTCGTGGACGATCTCGACGGCATCATGGTGGACGACCTCATCGAGGGGGCAAGCTCGGCCTGGATGGCTCCACCCGAACTGCTGGACTGGAGGGACCTCGAAGGCTTCTGGATCACGGGAACCGGCACACACCGGCGAGATCAGGTACTGGATGAGCCTTCGCTTGACTGGTACCTCGACGGGCTCGACAGGAACCAGCTAAC
>CAZHZQ010000061.1:0-5226 GCA_964537235.1 uncultured Actinomycetota bacterium
CGAGCCTCGCGACCCCGTCCTCGAGCTGTCGCAGCGCCTTGACGTCCCGCCGGACACGACGGCGCAGACGTTCGAGCTCCTCGACCGCAGGCCCCAGGACCTCCGGACCGTCACCCTCCCAGGCCGGACAGATCGAGCGGTAGTCACACCAGCCGCAGAGTCGGTTGGGCGTCGGGTCGTAGCGCTCGTCCCGGACCGCCTCGGCGACCTCGAGGACGGCCGTGAGAGCGCCGTCGAGGTCCATCTCGTCGGTGGGTACCCGGATGCACGCGCCGGCGACCACGAAGTCCAGGGTCACGGCGGCCGGCAGCCGTCCGTAGAGGTGCTCGCAGGCCATGGCGTAGATCGCGAGCTGCAGCGAGGACCGCACGCGCTCCCGGTCCTTGACCCGCTTGCTCGTCTTGTAGTCGATGATCTCGAAGGCGCCGTCCTCGTCGACGTCGACCCGGTCGATCGACCCCACGACGAGCGCGGTGTCACCGACCGGCAGCTCGAACCACTTCTCGACGTCCGCCGGTAGCCGGAAATCGTCGGCGACACGGCGGTGGAACCGACGCAGCACCTGTTGGCCGTGCCGGTACCAGGACAGCTGCTCGTCACGCGGCATGTCCGCGAACCCGGTCGTGTCCCACGCCTCGTACAGGTACTCCAGCAGCTCGTCCTCGGAGGGGCACTCGGGCAGCTTGCGGTCGTAGAGGCGCTCGAGTGCCGTGTGGATCGAGGATCCGAAGGACAGGTACGGGCTCGGTTCGCCGGGGATGCCGTCGACGTACCCGTAGCGGAACTGCGCCGGGCACGTCCGGTAGGTCGACACCCGGGAGAACGACAGGCGGACGCGACCGTCCTCGCCGATCAGGGGCGGGCGTTCGGGTTCGAGCTCCTCGTAGGTGCCCGGTGCATCGGCGGCGAGCTGCAGTTCCATCATGACGCGGAGCGTACAACCGGGGTGTGACGCTTCCTCGGAGGACCTGTGCCGGCCTACGCCCGGACGAGATCGAGGAGGGGTTCGTGCAGTCGACCGTTGGTGGTCAACGCGCTCCCCCCGTCATCGGTGTCGGCACCGTCCAGGGAGGTCAACTTCCCCCCGGCCGCTTCGACGACGGCCTTCACGGCAGCCAGGTCCCAGCGGCTCACGTGGGCCTCGAGGCACGCGTCGATCGCGCCCGAGGCGACGAGGCAGTGCTGCCAGAAGTCGCCGAAGCCCCGCTGTCGGGCCGTCTCGCGCGAGATCCGCTCGACGATGTCGATCGCGCCCCGATCGTCGAAGTACGTGAGCCCGCCGAACGACACCGTCGCGCCGTCCAGGGAACCCACCTCGGAGACGTGGATGTCGCGCCCGTCCTGTGTGGCACCCCTGCCGACGATCCCGTCCCACCGGGTACCCAGCGCCGGGGCGGACACGACCCCGAGCACGGGGCGGTCGTCGACCGCCAGCGCGATCAGGGTCGCGTAGACGGGCAGGCCACGCGTGAAGTTGTTGGTCCCGTCGATCGGGTCGAGGATCCAGGTCGGCGCACCTCGCGGTCCCTGACGGCCGTCCTCCTCGCCGAGGATCGCGTGGTCCGGGTGACGCGCGGTGATCGCCTCGCGCATGATCCGTTCGGCACCACGGTCGGCCGCGGTCACGGCGGTGCCGTCGGCCTTCCGGTGCACCTCGACCCCGCGGCGGAACGCCGGGAGGGTGACGCCGTCGGCCAGGTCGGCCAGCTCGTGGGCGAACCGGAGGTGTCCCTCCAGGTCGGCGATCACCAGTCGAACGACATGTCGTCGAAGCGCATCACGATGTCGTTCGGCTGCACCGTCAGGGTGACCTCCTCCTCCTGGGGTACCCACAGCGGGATACAGGGGCCCTGGCCGGCGTGCCCCATGAGGCACACGAGGATCTCACCGTCGTCGTCCAGACCGACGATCTGCCTGGCGTAGGACATCAGCTCCATGAACGAGGCGTTGCCCGCCCGCCGCTTCTGGTAGCCGGAGGCCCACCGGGACTCGGAGCGGCCGTAGTTCACGATGACCTGGCCCGGATGGATCTTGGTGAGCGCCGACAGCGACCGGACACCCTTGAGGGGCTTGTCCTGCTTGGCGGTCTTGCCCAGACGCACCGCGGCGTCGGGCTCGGCGAGCCGACCGGGGAGGTCGGCGAGGTCGTAGTTGCCCGCCGCCTGAGCCGCCTTCTGCCGCTCGACGGGGATCACGACCTCGATCTTGGACTTCTTGGTCTTGGCCACGGAGCCTCCTGGATGGGCGTGTGGGTGGGCGTGTCGGTGGGCGTGTGGGTGGGCGGTGTGGATGGGCGGTGCGGATCACGTGTACGTGGTGGGACCCGGACGCGGGGCGTGTCGCAGGCGTGCCGGACCGGTGCTCCAGCCTACGCCTCCTGTGGGACCCCGACATCCGGACGGACAGGCTGGCCTCCCACAGCGGTATCCGTAGCCCCGACCGGGTTCGAACCGGCGTCACCGCCTTGAAAGGGCGGGATCCTAGACCACTGGACGACGGGGCCCCGCGGCAGATCGGTGCCGCACCGGTGAGGCTACCCGGTCATGGTGCTCGCCAGCACCGAGCGGGGGTGGCGTGTGTGGCTGCGCCGAGGCCCTTTCAACCCCCAGCGCAACACCCGCCAGAGGGCCTCGAGGACGATCGCACGGCTGATCTTGCTGGCGCCGTGCCGCCGCTCGACGAAGGTGATCGGCACCTCCTCGACCGCGAACCCGTCACGCCATGTGCGCAGGACGGTCTCCAGCTGGAACGAGTACCCGTCCGACCGGAGCGTCCCGATGTCGAGCTCGTCGAGGAGGTCGCGACGGAACGCGCGGTAGCCGCTGGTCGCGTCCTTGATGGGCAAGCCGGTGACGACCTGGACGTAGAGGTTGCCGCCCCTGGACAGGGCCCGGCGGTGCCACGACCAGTTCCGCGTCCCCCCTCCCGGGACGTACCGGCTCCCGATGACGAGATCGGCACGGCTCGTCGCGCCCACCAGGACGGGGAGCGCCGCGGGGTCGTGGGACAGGTCGGCGTCCATCTCGACGAAGACGTCGTAGTCCCGGGACAGGCCCCAGTCGAACCCCGCCCGGTACGCCGGACCGAGCCCCTGCTTGTGGCTGCGGTGGAGGACGTGGATGCGCTCGTTCTCCCCCGCGAGCTCGTCGGCGATGTCGCCCGTTCCGTCCGGTGAACCGTCGTCGACGATCAACAGGTCCGCGTCGATGCCGGCGGTCACGACGCGATCGGCGACCGCACGGATCGTGTCGCGCTCGTTGTACGTCGGTGTGATCACCAACGTCGACGGCCGCGGCGGGCCCTGTCCTGCACTCATCGGTCCTCCTCGCGGCGCCGACGTCTCCAGTGCGCGCCGACCAGTCCCACGACCACCGCGACAGATGCCCACCGCGTGGTCGTGCCGGTGACATCACCCACGCGCAGGAACGGCGTGGATGCGGTCACCACCGGTACATCTTGCCGGATGGTGGCACGTTCGAAGAGTCCCGTCCTCTGGACGACCTGTCCGGAAGGGGCGATGAGGGCGGAGCGCCCCGACAGTGCGGCGTGCACGACCCAACGTCCCGTCTCCACCGCCCGCAACCGGCTCTGGGCGATGTGCTGATCGCTCTCGGGGCTCCGACCGAAGGACGCGTCGTTGGTCACGGCGACGACGATGCCGGCGTTCCCGGCGAGCAGGTTCGAACGGACCACGTCGGGGAACAGCGTCTCGAAGCAGATGACCACGGCGAGGTCCGCCGCCCGGGCCCGGATCGCCTGTGGTCCGGGGCCGGACACCCCGTCGCGGGACACCTGTCGCAGGGCGGGGAACAGCGGCTGGAGGATCGAACGCAGGGGGACGTACTCGCCGAAGGGCACGTACCTGCGCTTCACGTAGCGGTCGAGCAGCTCGCCGTCGACGTCGACCAGGTTGACCGAGTTCTCGAACGTCTCGCGAGGCCGTGGCCCGTCGAGGTTGGCCCCGAACAGGAGTTGACCACCCGTGATCTCCGCCGCCTCGAGGACGTACGGCAGCAGATCCTGGCCCGTGCTCGTCCACGGGTCGCGGTCGATGCTGCTCTCCGGCCAGATCGTGAGGTCCGGCGTCCCGTCGGACTCGACCGACCGGCGCGTGAGGCCGACCATGCGCTCGGCGATCACCCGGTCGAGCTCGTTGCCCAGCACCGGAGGGGTGGCGAGATCGTTGCCCTGGACGGCCAGCACGTCGACCGTCCGCCCGGTCGTCTCGGGCGGCCCGGGGGCCAGCCAGGCCGCGCCGACCACGAGACCGATCACGAGTGCGGCAGCGGCGACCGGGCGCATCCGTGCGAGACGATCCGTCCGCTCGATGACCCGCCGTACGGCCACGTAGACGACCGCGCCCAGCAGCACCGTGACGAACGTCAGTCCGCGCGCCCCGACGATGCGCGCGAGCGCCAGGAACGGGGAGCCGTCCGCATGGGTGTAGGCGATCGAACCCCAGGCGAAGCCCGACAGGGGCAGGAGGCCGCGCCACGCCTCCATCGCCGTCCACACCACCGGGGCGACCAGGACGAGCCAGCGCGAGCTTCGGAACGGCGCCATCACCGCGACGACAGCCGCGTACCAGGCCGCCTGGACGGCCGCGAGAAGCACCCAGCCCAGGTACCCCGCCGGTGGGATCAGCCACGTCAGGATGACGAGGAAGCCGGTCATGCCTGCCAGGGCACCCACGGCCGCACCGCCGCGCGCCCCAGCCCCCGTGAGATCGGTGGCCACGAGCAGGAGGGGCACGATCAGGTACGCGAGCCACCCCCACTCCACGGGAGGGTGGGCCGCCCACAGCGCCGTTCCAGCCGTCGCGGCGCACGCGACCGCCGCGACCCACCGCCGGGTCATCGGATCAGACGCAGTCGACGCAGATCAGGCGCTTCGCGTCGGCGAGTTGCGACGGGCCCTTCGCGAGGTAGCACGAGGTGCAGATGAACTCGCCCTCGCGGAGCCCCTCGTCGAGGTCGTCATCCTCGTCGTCGACGACCCGGACGAGCACAGCGTCCTCCTCCTCGTCGTCGTCGACCTCGTCCACCTCGGTGGTGTCGACCGTCTCCTCGTCCTCCTCGACCTCGGACAGCGACACCTCGATCACCGCGTCCTCGTCGCTCAGTCCGTCCACGTCGACCCCGTCCACATCGACCCCGTCCACATCGATCCCATCCACATCGATCAGTTCCACGTCGAGCCCGGGTTCGAGATCGTCGTCATCCGACT
>CAZHZQ010000061.1:5326-13794 GCA_964537235.1 uncultured Actinomycetota bacterium
TCCACATCGATCAGTTCCACGTCGAGCCCGGGTTCGAGATCGTCGTCATCCGACTCGGGATCGAAGTCCTCGTCATCGAGGTCCTCGAGGTCCTCGAGGTCCTCGTCGTCGTCGATGAGGTCGTCATCGAGCTCGTCGCTGGCGGCCACGTTGCTCCCATCGAGCCGTTGGGTCGGACGTTGTATCCCGTGGCCGATCGCCGCGCAACGTGCGACATCGGTCGGGCGAACGCTGTCGGCGTCCGGATCCGGCCGGTGGCCGCACTGTGCACGAGGCGCTCACGGTGACCGTGCGCGGGCGTGCTCCTCCCAGTCGGGGAGCGGTGCATCTCCGTGGGCGCGTCGGCCCCGCGTGACGGTCAGCACGCACCGCGACCCGCGTGGGTCGTCCGCGCGGTACGGATCGCCCTCCCAGGCCGCCAGGTCCGCGCGCATCCCCGCGCGGACGACGCCGGAGAAGCGATCCTGTCGGGCCGCGTGACGGCCGCCCAGACAGCTGGCGCTGACGGCCTCCAGGCGGGACAGGGCATGGTGGGGCGCGCGTCGGTGTTCGGCGGCGTGGACACCGCCCCAGGGATCCATGGGGGTGACGTTGGAGTCCGAGCCGAAGGCCAGGGGGATCCCCAGGTCGGCGAGCGTGCGGTACGGGTTCATCCTCCGTGCACGCTCCTCGCCCAGACGCGTCTCGTACATCCCATCGGGACCGCCCCACGTGGCTTCGAAGGCCGGCTGCACGCTGGCCACCAGCCCGAGTCGGGCGATGTCGTACAGGACCGGATCCGGGATCATCTCCAGGTGCTCGATGCGGTGGCGGAGCCGTGCGATCTCTCCCGAGAGGTACTCGGGCAGCGACTCGGCGACCTGCTTCCAGCAGCGCACCGCCTGCCGGACGGCGGCGTCGCCGATCGCGTGCACGCCCACCTGGATGCCGGCCAGCGTCGCGTCCCGGAAGAAGGAGGTGAGCTCCTCGTCGCCGTAGTAGAGCACCCCGGTCTCGCCACCGTCCTCGTACGGGTCGACCAACGCCGCCGTGTGCGATCCCAGCGAACCGTCGAGGAACAGGTCGCCGCCGGCCTGCCGGAGTTCGCGTTCCTTGACCACCGACAGATCGGTGCTCCCCCAGTACGCGATCACCTCGATCGGCCAGGTCCCCTCGATCCAGCGGTCGAGATCGGTCACCCCCATGATGTCCGGACCGCCCATCTCGTGGACCGAGGCGATGCCCATCCGGGCGGCGTGCTTCGCCGCGGTCCGACGGGCGGACTCGAGCTCGTCCGCGGACATCGCCCCGATCGCCCACCGACGGGCGATGTGGTTGGCCTCCCCCCGGAGCACACCCGTGGGCTCGCCGTTCTGGTCGCGTTCGACCCCCTCCACCCGGCTCAGTGGTGATGCGCTGAGACTGTCACGGTCGACGAGGCAGGAGTGACCGTCGGTCCGTGACAGGTAGACCGCACAGTGCGGGGTGACGGCGGCGAGCTCGTCCGGTCCGGGCAGGTCGTCGGGGAACCCGTGGTCGTCGTAGCCGTCCCCCCACAGGACGCGCCCCGTGTGCTGTTGGGCGACGGTCTCGACGGCGTGCAGGAGCTCCTCGCCACTGCGGACGTCGGACAGATCGAGTCCCCGGAGGGAGATCCCGGTGGGCGTCAGGTGGACGTGGGCGTCCACGAAGGCCGGCCCGAGCGTGCACCCGTCCAGGTCGAGCCGTCGGTCGTGCTCGGGAGCGGCCCCGGGATCGTCCCCGACCCACGTGATCCGGCTGCCCCGGACGAGGACGGCGCGAGCCTGCACCCGGGCATGCCCGAGGGTCACCACACGATCAGCCACGATCAGCGTCGCCATCACCGGTGGCGAGGCTCCTTCGACGTCCGGCGATCGGAGGCTACCAAGGACCGGCTCAACCACCGGTGAGGCCGACCAACATGATCGGCAGGAGCAACGAGAGGAGCCCCAGCACGACCGCGGCGACGACGCGCGAGCGGCCCACCGGCTCACCGCGGAAGGAGTCGAGCACCCCGGTGCCCACCGCGTAGAGGGTGGCGCACATGCAGGCCAGCAGCGCACCGAGGAGGAAGAACGCCAGGCCGGTGGCCCCGCCCGCCCCGGACAGGGCCGCGACCACGGCGAGGAGCGTCCCCAGCACGGCGGTACCGATGCCGGCGATGCGCCAGGTGCGTCGCGTCCGTGGGTCGAGGGGCCGCGGCTCGGTCACGACCCGGCGAGATCACGGCCGATGACCATGCGTTGGATCTGGTTGGTGCCCTCGACGATCTGGAGGACCTTCGCCTCACGCATCAGTCGTTCCACCGGGTAGTCACGCGTGTACCCGTACCCACCGTGCACCTGGACGGCGTCGGTGGTCACCTGCATCGCCACGTCCGAGGCGAGCAGCTTGCTCATCGCGGCCTGCCGGCTGATGTCCTGGCCGGCATCCCGACGCGCCGCGGTCGACAGGTACAGGGCGCGGGCAGCCTCGATCCCCGTGGCCATGTCGGCGAGGAGGAACGACACCCCTTGGAACTCGATCACGGGGCGGCCGAACTGCTCACGCTGGGCGGCGTAGTCGACGGCGTGCGCGAGGGCGGCCTGCGCGATCCCCACCGAGGCGGCCGCGATACCCAGGCGGCCGCCTTCCAGCGAGGCCATGGCGATGCGGAAGCCCTCACCCTCCTCCCCGCCGATCAACCTGTCGGCGGGGACGGGAGCGTCCTCGAAGCGCAGTTGACCCGTGGTCGAGGCCCGCATGCCCATCTTGTCCTCGGGCGCCGGGACGTGCAGCCCCTCCTGGTCACGGTCGACGACGAAGGCCGAGACACCGCGTGCCCCCTCCTCACCCGTGCGGGCCATCACCAGGTAGCGGTCGGCCTCGCCTGCGTGGGTGACCCACGCCTTGGTCCCCTCGAGCCGGTAGACCTCGCCGTCACGCACGGCACGGGTGCTGAGGGACGCCGCGTCCGACCCGCTGTCCGGCTCCGACAGCGAGTAGGCGCCCAGCCGCTCGCCGGCCGTCATCGGCGGGACGAACCGCTGTCGCTGCTCGTCCGTCGCGTGGTGCTCGATGCCCCACGTCGACAGCGTGTGCACCGACAGGCCCAATCCGACCGTCAGCCACGCCCGCGACAGCTCCTCGACGACGAGCAGGTACGTGCGGTAGGGCAGCTCGCCACCGCCGACGTCGCCGGGGAACGGCAGCCCCATGAACCCGAGCTGTCCCAGCTGATCGAACACGTCCCGGGGGAAGCGCTCCGCCGCCTCACCCTCGGCGGCCAGCGGCGCCACCTGCTCGTCGGCGAACCGTCGGACGGTGAGCAGCAGCTCGCGTTGCCCCTCGGAAAGATCGGGAGGCAGCGCCGGATGATCCATCAGGCGCTCCCCCGGTCGGCGCCCGTGGACGTCCCGGCGTCGCCTGGGCGGCGGTTCTCCGGGGTGAGGGAGAACAGGATCCGTCGGGGCACGTAGCCGGACGACTCAAGGAACGCACGGCCGGACTCGTTGTCGGTGGCGACCGACACCTCGACGACCGGGACGCGCGTGTCCTCTGCCCACCGCTGGATCGCACGCAGGAGGGCGAAACCGGCACCCTCCCGACGCTCGGACGCTCGGACGTACACCGGTCCGATCGTCATGCCGTCGGGGCGCAGCGTCCCGGCCGCGTACCCGAGCGCCTGCCGATCGTCCGTCGTCGACTCCGCGAGCCAGAAGATCCCGCCCTGTGGGATCGGTGGGTCCCACGGGCGACCGTCGCGGCTCTGCGCGGCGGACTCCGACCGGTACTCGTCCGCGAGCTCCCGGATCTCCTCGATCCTCGCGCGACGGACGCGGACGTCGTCGGTGCTCGGGTCCGTGTCGTTCACACCTCCACCTCCACCAGGCCGCGTGGCCGGCGGTTGAAACGCTCCGCCCCGTCCGCAGTCACCGCCACGATGTCCTCGATCCGTGCCCCGTAGCGCTCCGGGATGTAGATGCCCGGCTCGACCGAGAAGGTCATGCCCTCCTCGAGCGGCTGGTCGTTGCCGGTGACGAGGTAGGGATCCTCGTGCTCCTCCACGCCGATGCCGTGACCGGTGCGGTGCACGAACCGGTCACCGTAGCCCGCGTCCGCGATCAGACGACGGCAGGTCGCATCGACCTCCTCGGCGGGGATGCCCGGGCGGACCGCTGCGACGCCCGCGCGGTGTGCCTCCTCCAGGACGTCGTGGAGCTCGCGGTAGCCGTCCGGGACCTCCCCGAGGACGTAGTTGCGCGTCATGTCGGAGCAGTACCCGTGGCGGGTCCCCCCGATGTCGACGACGACGGCGTCGCCCCGTTCGAGCCGTCGCTGTCCGGTCTCGTGGTGAGGGCTCGCCCCGTTCGGGCCCGAGGCGACGATCACGAAGTTGACCTCGTCGTGGTCCTCGAGGATGGCTGCGGCGATGTCACGCCCGACCTCCGCCTCGGTGCGTCCGGGTCGCAGCAGTGACGGGACCTGTTCGTGGACGGCGTCGATCGCCCTGCCGGCGGCACGCAGCGCCTCCAGTTCGTCGGCGGTCTTGCGGATCCGCAAGCGACGGGAGACCTCACCGCCGGGGTGCCAGGAAGCGGCCGACAGGGCCGTCTGCAGGCGCAGCAGGAAGACGCTCCAGAGCCGGTCCTGGACCGCGAACCGCCCGTCGCGTGGGACCCCTGACGCAGCCAGCGCCGCCACGACCCGTCCGGCCGCGTCCTCGTCCTCCTTCCAGGTCACGATGTCGGCGAGCTCGGTCGCTCCGCTGTCCTCGGCGCGCGGAGCCTCCAGCTCGGGCACCAGCAGCGTCGGGCCTCCCTGGACCGGGACCACCAGCAAGGTCAGACGCTCGAGTGGCAGCGCGCGGTACCCGACCAACCAGAACAGATCCGCCGAGGGGCCGACGAGGTACGCGTCCAGCCCCCGGTCCCCCAGCACCGCGCGGGCCCGCGCCAGGCGACCGCCACGGTCGGCCACGGGACACCTCCTCCTGCGTCGGGGTGATACTAGGAGGCTGTACCCTCCAGGCCGTGACCCGCCCTCCCTCCTCCGCCCCGACGGGCGTGCCCACGGCTGATCTCGTGGACCGCGAGGAAGCCCTGGACCGCCTGGCGCGACGTCCCCTGGACGTGCTGGTGATCGGTGGGGGTGTCACCGGGGTGGGGATCGCCTACGACGCCGCCACCCGGGGCCTGTCGGTCGGTCTGGTCGAACGCGAGGACCTCGCGTCGGGGACGTCCTCGAAGTCCTCCAAGCTGGTGCACGGGGGCCTGCGATACCTCGAGCAGCGCGAGTTCGGCCTCGTGTACGAGGCCGTGAGCGAACGCAACCTCCTCCGCCGGATCGCCCCCAACCTCGTCCGTCCGCTGGCGTTCGCGATGCCCACCGCCCACCGCTCCAAGCGGCTTGCGGTCAAGACCGGCCTGACCCTGTACGACGGGATGGCCACCGGGCGCAACGTGCGGACGCACGACCGCCTCGGCACGACCGAGCTCCTGGCGGCGGTCCCCGGCCTGGTCGACGGCATCGGCAACGGTGGGTACCGCTACTACGACTGCCAGACCGACGATGCGCGGCTCACCCAGCAGGTCGGGCAGGCCGCGCGCCGCGCCGGGGCGCTGCTGGTCAACCACGCCGAGGTCACCGACCTGCTCCGGTTCGGCGACCGGGTGGTCGGCGCCGAGGTCCGGGACCGGATCGGTGGCCGGGAGCTCGACCTGTCCGCTCGCTGGGTCGTCTCCGCTGCCGGGGTGTGGGCCGACCGTGTGCGCGGGCTCGGCGATGACGCCGCCCCGTTGCTGATGCCGTCCAAGGGGGTGCACCTGGCGTTCTCCGGCGAGGACGTACGCGTTCGCGACGCCGCGCTGATCCCGTCGGGGGCGCACGACGGCCGTCTGATCTTCGTGATCCCGTGGGGGCGCCAGGTCATCGTGGGGACGACCGACGACCGCTACGACGGTCTGTTGGAGGAACCGACCGTCGCGGCCCCGGATGCCGGGTACCTGCTGCACGCCGTGAACGCCTCGTTCGGGACGGCCCTGACGCTGGACCACGCGGTGGGAGCGTGGGCGGGCCTGCGTCCCCTGCTGCAGGGACCGGGCGAGAGCACCTCCTCGCGCGACCTGTCGCGCCGGCACGCGATCTTCGAGGACCCGCCGGGGCTCGTCACGATCACCGGCGGCAAGCTGACCACCTTCCGGCGGATGGCCGAGGACGTGGTCGATCGGATCGTCGAGATCGAGGGAGGGGACGCCGCGTGCGTCACCGCAGACCTGCCGATCGGACCCCGCGGGACCGTCGAGGACGCCCTGGACCGGGTCGGCGAAACGTGCGCGTACCTGGGTGTCGACCCTGACCTGGCCGGGTCCCTCCTGCACCGCCACGGACACGAGGCCGCCACCGTCGCGGCGTTCTGCGTGGAGCACGGCGAGGCCGACCTGTTCGTCCCCGAGCTCCCGTACCTGCGCGGCGAGGTCCGCTGGGCGGTCCGGCACGAGCTCGCGAGGACCGTCGACGACGTCCTGCAGCGTCGACTGCGTGTGTCGCTGCGCCACCGGACGGCCGGAGGTGCCGCGATCGGTTGGGTCGCCGACGTCATGGCCGGCGAGCTCGGTTGGGACGCGGGTGAACGGGAGCGCCAGATCGACGCCTACCTGTCCGCCGTTCGGCGTGAGCGCGGGGTCGTCCCGCTGGACACCGGTGCGGTCGCTGCGGCCGAGGCCGGCGACCGCCCCGCCTGACGGCTCAGGACCGTTCGACCGAACGAGCCGCTCGCCAGCCCCGGCGCAGCTGCACCGCGTTCCAGCTCGTCACGGCGTGCAGCAGCAGCGCGGTCTCGAGGCCGGCCAGGCCGGCGACCCACTCGCGGGGTGCCGGGGCGCACCGCTCCACGCCCAGGGAGCACGGGGTGCCGTCGCCCCCGAGGAGCAGGACCGCCGTCGCCGCCCCGAGCCCGGCGAGCAGACCGACCGCCACGGTCGTCCAGCGGACCGTGCGGCGCAGGCGTCCGGCCGCCAGGCCGACCAGCGTCCCGACCAGCGCACCGGTGGAACCCACTCCGATGACCACGACCCCCCAGATCACGGCGACGTCGGCGCCCACGGGGTCGATCAACGGGTCGAGCAGGCTCAGGGGATCGAGCAGGGCCGCGGCGCCGAAGACCGACAGGGCGGCCACCTGGGCCCCGGCGTGTGCCGCACCGTCAGGGGGCAGGTACCGCGCCGGTGCGATCTCGTCGACCACGGCCGTTCCGTTCGGTTCCGTTCAGATCTTGAGGTTCAGTGCCCGAGGGAGCAGATCGAAGGTCGCCGAGGTGGTCCCCAGCACCTCCCCGTCCGCCTCGACCAGCACGGGCGTGTCGGTGTGCACCTCGACCCGTGAGGACTGGTACTCCTGGACGTCCGGATCCGGGATGTGCTCGCCCTTGCGCAGCTTCGGCGTCTTCAGGAACACGTCCTTCGGGGTCCCGCGGAACAGCTGCACGTTGAACCGGCCGTCGTCGGGGAGGGCGCGGGGTGCCACCTTCATGTTGCCACCGAAGAACTGACCGTTGGCGATGACCACGTTGCTGTACTCCGCGGTCACCTCCGTGTGATCGAGGACGACCCGGGTGGGCTGCAGCTCGAACCTCCGGATCGCCGCGAAGATCCCGACCAGGTACCGGGCAGGACCGAGGAAGCGCGGCAGCCGGTTGGCCCGATCCACCACCAGACCGCCGTAGCCGGCCTCGGCGATGTTCGCGAAGCACACGGTCCGTTCCTCGCCGTCACGCCCCGTCAGCGTCACCCGGCCGATGTCGATCGGGTACAGGGTGTCTCCGTCCAGGTGCCCGGCGAGACGTTCCGGGGAGCGGTCCAGACCGAACGTCCGGACGAAGTCGGAGCCCGACCCGGCGGGCACCGCCCCGAGGACGAGATCCTCGGCACGCGGCCCGTCGAACGGGTCGACGAGCCCGTTGACGACCTCGTGGACGGTGCCGTCGCCGCCCACGGCCACCACGAACCGCAGGCCGTCCTCCTCGACGGCCGAGCGCGCGATGGCGGCGGCGTCGCCCGGACCCGTGGTCAGGGCGACCTCGTGTTCGAGCCCCCGCTCCCCCAACGCGGTGCGCAGCCGTGGGAGCACCGCGTTGCGGCCGCGCCCCGCCGTGGGGTTCGCGATCAACAGCATCCGGCCGAACGGACTGGTCACGGTCGCTCCTCCCGCGAGATGCGCTCGGCGAGGACGAGGTGCAGATCGCGGACGTCCTGCCCGGATGTCCGCAGCACGGCCCCGGCGCGGGCGCAGGCGGTGACGACCGCTCGGCCCTCACCGAGCTCCTGCGACCGCCGGGCCGCGACCGTGCCGGCGACGTCTCCGACGAGGAGGTCCATCCCCATCCCGGCACCGCTGCAGCCGGTCCGCCGGCGCGAGCGGTGAGGTTCGTGGACCTCGACACCGGCCGCCCGGAGGAGGTTGCGGGGCGCGAGGACGGTGTCCTCGTCCCG
>CAZHZQ010000062.1:0-13706 GCA_964537235.1 uncultured Actinomycetota bacterium
CTCAACCGTTCCTCCGTCGACGGCCGCCCGGTCGCGTGTCGGATCGTCGGTGCAGATGCGTCGGTGCAGGTGCGTCGGGTGGCCTTGGGAACTCCGGGGGGACGCATGCTAGCAACGGCCGTTCGTACCACCCAACGTACGGGGCCCGAGCCGAGCCCCGTGCGCTCCCACCCGCCGTCCGGAACCCCGGCCGATGCCCACACGGCACCACCCAACTTCCCTCGGTTCCGCGAGGAAGTGTCACCGTCGTCGGAGGAGCGGGATCCAGATCGCGCTTCGGATGACACTTCCTCGCGGATGAGCGGGAAGTTGACGCCGATCGCGGCACGGTGCGTGCGGGGTGTCGCACCGCGGTGCGTACCCCGGTTGGGAACGGTCAGCCGCTACGCACCACCGTGTAGTCCGCCAAGTGCTCCAGCGCCGCCGTGGCCGGCCCCCCGTCGAACATCGTCAGGGCGTCCTTCGCGGACCCCGCGTACCCGGCCGCGACCTCCCGGGCCCGCCGCAGTGCGGCCGACCCTCGCAGCAGCTCGAGCGCCCGCTCGACCTCACCGTCACCGAGCTCGTCGGCGTCCAGCAGCCGGGCGAGCTCACCGCCGGGATCGTCCTCGACCGCGTACAGGACGGGCAGGGTGCGCACACCTTCACGGAGGTCGGTGCCCGGGGTCTTGCCGGACTCCTCGGCGTCGCTGGCGATGTCCAGCACGTCGTCGGACAGTTGGAAGGCCATCCCGAGGTTCCAGCCGTATCGGGCCGCCGCTTCGATCTGCTCGCCGGTGCACTCCGACAGCAGCGCCCCGAGCCGGCAGGACGTGGCGATCAGGCTCGCGGTCTTCTCGGACACGACCTCGAGGTAGTGGTCGAGGTCGGCGTCCAGGGCCGGCACCTCGGGTGGCAGTGCCCCCCGGGAGCCCTGCACCTCGCGGATCTGTCCCTCGCAGAGGGTCGCGATCGTCTGCGCCATGATCCGGGTGACCTCGACCCCGAGGTCCGCGGACAGCTCGGAGGCGCGCGCGAACAGGAAGTCGCCGGTGAGGATCGCGATCGTGTTGTCCCAGCGCAGGTTCGCCGACCGCGCGCCCCGCCGTGCGGTGGCTTCGTCGATCACGTCGTCGTGGTACAGCGTCGCAAGGTGCACGAGCTCGACGACCACGCCGGCGTCGGCGATGTCGCCGTCGCCCGGGCGCTCACCCAGGTGCGCGCTCAGCGCCACGAGCATCGGACGGAAGCGCTTGCCGCCGGCCTCCATCAGGTACCGAGCGGCCTCCTCCACGAACCGGCTCGAGGACGCCACGTGCGCCTGCAGGCGCTTCTCGACCTCGGCGAGCATGGGGCGCACGTCGATGCCGTCGCCCTCGCCCAGGGTCGCCGGAGGCCGCACGGGACGGTGCTTCCGGGCCATGGTCACCTCGCGACCGACGCGGCCTGCTCGGCCAGCGTGATGAACGCGGACGGCAGGATCCCGAGCACGACCACACCGGCCGCGGCCGCGGAGATGCCGGCGGACAGTCCGGTGGTGAGCAGAGGACCGGTGGCGCCCTCCTCGGGCTCCTCGAGGAACATCGCGGCCATCAGTCGCAGGTAGAAGAACGCGGCGATGATGCTGGAGACGACACCGATCACCACGAGCCAGGTGAGGCCGGCGTTCACGCCCGCCCGGAACACGGCGAACTTGCCGACGAACCCGGCGGTGGCGGGGATCCCGGCCAGGGACAGCAGGCACAGCGAGAAGATGCCGGCGAGGATCGGCGAGTGCCGTGCCAGGCCCTTGAGGTCGATCAGCGCGACCTCGCCCCGTCGACGTCGTTCGATCGCCACGACGCACCCGAAGGCCCCGATGACGGTGACCGCGTACGTGAGCAGGTAGAAGAGGGTCGCGGACAGCCCCTGGCCGGCCTGGGCGGTGTCGACCGAGACGACCCCGACGAGGGCGTAGCCCACGTGCGCGATCGAGGAGTACGCGAGGACGCGTTTCACGTCGTGCTGGACGATCGCCGCGACGGCACCGAGCAGCATCGAGAGGGCGGCCAGCACGGCCAGCATCGGCACCCAGGTCCCGTCGAGCCGCCCGAACCCCAGCTGGAACACCCGCAGCAACGCCGCGAACGCCGCCGCCTTCGTGGCCGCCGCCATGAAGCCCGTCACGTTGGTCGGGGCGCCCTGGTAGACGTCCGGCGTCCAGAAGTGGAACGGCACCACGGACGCCTTGAAGCCCAGACCGATCGTGACCATGCCCACCCCCAGCATCACGACACCGATCGGCACGCTCATGATCGACAGTCCCTGCGCGACCGTGCCGATGTCGATGCTGCCGGTGGCCGTGTACAGGAGCGCGATGCCGTACAGGAGGATCGCCGAGGCGACCGCACCGAGCACGAAGTACTTGATCGAGGCCTCCTGGGACCGCCGGTCACGCCTGGCGAGCCCGGTCAGCACGTACAGGGCCAGGGACAGCAGCTCGATCGCGATGAACACGATCAGCAGGTCCCCGGCGGCCGCCAGGACGGTCATCCCGGTCACGGACAGCAGCAGCAGCGGCTCGAACTCGTAGCGGTACACCCCGCGGTCGAGCAGGTAGCCGTGGCCGATCGGCAGGATCAGCAGCGCCGACAGCAGCACGGTGAAGCGGGTGTACAGCGCCACGCCGTCGACCACGATCGAGCCGCTGAGGTAGCGCTGGCTGCCGGCGACGTCGTACAGCGCGGTCCACTGCCAGGCGGTCAACGCGAACGCTCCCGCGAGCAGGATCGCGGCGAGCCAGCCCTGGTGGACCAGCGGACGGTCGCGCGCCCCGATCGCGACGGCGACCGCGCCCGCCCCGACCCCGACCAGCACGGCACCCGGAACGGTGGTGCCGGCGAGCAGCAACCAGATGCCGAGGGCGGCCCCGGCCACGGCACCGATCACGGTCGTGGCCGCGCGGTGCTCCTCGAGGACCGCGGTGAGCAGGAGCACCAGCGCACCGCCGGCGAGGAGCAGCTCCGGCGCGATCGCCGAGTACTCGACGGCCGGCACCTGCACCGGGGCGCCCTGAGCGAGGAGGGTCAACGGCACCTCACACCCCCACCTGGACCAGCAGGACCGCGATCAGCAGCAGCCCTCCGACGGCGAGGCCGGCGAGGTAGGACCGGACGGTGCCGAACTGACTGCGTCGCACCCGCCCGGCGCCCCAGCCGGTCACCCGGGCGGTGCCGTTCACCGCCCCGTCGATGACGGTCTCGTCGAACCACACCAGGAAGCGGGACCACAGGCCACCCCCACCGACGAACACGGTCTCGTACACCTCGTCCACGTAGAACTTCCTCCGGAGGAGCGTGGAGATGCCGGCCAGGCCCTCGATCAGGGGGTCACGGTCGGGCTCCCGGCGCACGTAGACCGCCCACGCTGCAGCGATGCCGACCACGCCGGCCACCGCCGCGAGGACGATCAGGACGGGCTCCGACAACGCCCCGTGGGTCTCGGGCTCGGGCAGGTGCGCGACCGAGGATCCCAGCCAGCGATCCAAGGGTCCGCCGTGCGTCGGGTTGAGCAGTCCGCCGACCGCCGACAGCGCGGCCAACGCCATCAGGGGGACCCACATGTTCGAGGGGGACTCGTGCGGGTGCAGCTCGGTCGTGCCGTGGTGGGTCTCCACGCGCTCGCCCTCTCGCCAGCGCGCGTCGCCGAGGAACGTCACGAACATCCACCGGCTCATGTAGAAGGCGGTCAGCGCGGCGGTGACGAGCCCCACGAGCCAGATCAGGGTGTGTCCGTGCTCGTACGCGGAGGTCAGGATCTGGTCCTTCGAGAAGAACCCCGAGAACGGCGGGATGCCGCTGATCGCGAGCCACGCCACGCCGGCGGTGGCGAACGTGATCGGCATGACCCTGCGCAGCCCGCCCATCTTCCACATGTCGGTGCGGTCGGCCAGCGCGTGCATCACCGACCCGGCGGCGAGGAACAGCAGCGCCTTGAAGAACGCGTGGGTGACCAGGTGGAACATCCCGGCGGCGAACGCGCCGACACCCACGCCGACGAACATGTACCCGAGCTGGCTGATCGTGGAGTACGCCAGCACCTTCTTGATGTCGTCCTGCTGGATCGCGATCAGTGCGGCGAGGAGCGCGGTGGCGATCCCGATCGACGCCGTGGTCAGCATCGCCGTCTCGGACAGCACGTAGATCGCCGAGGACCGCGCCACCATGTACACGCCCGCGGTCACCATCGTCGCCGCGTGGATCAGCGCGGAGACCGGGGTCGGCCCGGCCATCGCGTCCGGCAGCCAGACGTAGAGAGGGATCTGCGCGGACTTGCCCGTCGCGCCCCCGAGCAGCAGCAGGCCGATCGCGGTCGCGGCGCCGCCCTGGCCGAGGACGTCGGAGGCGACCGGCAGGACCTCGCTGAACGTCAGCGAACCGAACTCGGCGAAGATCAGGAACAGCCCGATCGCGAACGAGACGTCGCCGATGCGGTTGACGATCATCGCCTTCTTGGCGGCGACGGCGTTGCCGATGTCGTCGAACCAGAAGCCGATCAGCAGGTACGAGCACAGCCCCACCAGCTCCCAGCCGACGAACAGCACCACGAAGTTGCTGCCCATCACGAGCATGAGCATCGAGAAGACGAACAGGTTGAGGTAGGCGAAGAACCGCTGGAAGCGGTCGTCGCCGTGCATGTATCCGATCGAGTAGACGTGGATCAGCGCGCCCACGCCGGTGACGACCAGCATCATCGTGACCGACAGCGGGTCGAGGAGGAGGTCGGTGGACAGCTCGAGCTCACCGACGGAGATCCAGTCGAACCCGCCGGCGATCACCGCCCGGCTGTCGGCGGCGAGGAGCTGGACGAAGATCGCGACCGACACCAGGAAGGACCCGGCGACCGCCCCGGTGGCCAACCACCCCGCGACGGGTTCCCCGACCCGGCGGCCCGAGAGGATCAGGACGGCGAAGCCGAGCAGCGGCAGACCCGGCACGAGCCAGGCGAGCGTCGCCGCCCCGGTCGCCGCGGACGGGTCCAGGTGGAACGCGCCACCCTCGGCGGCCAGCAGCGTGGTCGTCAGCGCCGTCCCCATCGTCTCAGCCCCTCAGCAGTCTGGGTACGTCGACGTCCAGGGTCCCCCGCCGCCAGAAGATGTTGACGATGAGCGCCAGACCGACGACGACCTCGGCGGCCGCGACCGCGATGACGAAGAACACGACGACCTGGCCCTCCGCGCCGCCCCACAACCGCGACGCCGCCACCAGCGTGAGGTTCACGGAGTTGAGCATCAGCTCCACGCACATGAACAGCACGATGGCGTTGCGCCGGGTCAGCACCCCGGCCAGGCCGGTCGCGAAGAGGATCCCGGCGACGACGAAGTAGTACCCGATCGGCATCAGGGACCCCCGCTGTCGATGATGCGGTCACGGTCCGAGCTGGGCGCGGACGGTGTCGACGGCGCGGCGATCTGCTGACCTCCCGGAGGCCGGTCCGAGCGCACCGGGTGGTCCTCACGTCGCCCCATCACGAGGGCCCCGACGATCGCCGCGATCAACAGGAACGCCACCAGCTCGAAGGCGAAGATGTGGCGGCCGAACAGCCGGTCGGCGGCGAACTGGACGGTGCTGTCGTCGGCCGCCGCAACCGCTTCCTCCAGGCCCGTGCACGGCACCGCTCCCGGTTCCGCGACGGTCTGACTTTGCTGGGGACCACAACGGGAGGCCGGCGAGGTGTAGGGGCCCACGAACGTGACCGACACCGCGCCGACCAGGGCGAGCGCCAGCACCCACGCCCCCACGCGCTGCCACCGGTCCCGGCCGATCAGCAGGTCGTCGCGGTCGACCCCCAGCAGCATGATCACGAACAGGAACAGCACCATGATGGCGCCGGCGTAGACGATGATCTGGATCACCGCGAGGAAGGAGCTGCCGAGGACCAGGAACAGACCGGCGATCGCGAAGAAGTTGAGCACCAGCATCAGCGCGCCGTGGACGACGTTGCGCATCGTGACCATGGCGATGCCGGCGCCGATCGCGACGACGCTGAGGACCCAGAACAGGACCACCTCCGCCGTCACGGACCGTCCTCCGGATCGTCCTCCGGATCGTCCTCCAGGTCGTCCTGCGAGTCGTCCTCGGGGTCGTCCGCCCGACGGGGACCCTCCCCGGACGGCGGCCGCGGGTGGGCGTCGCTGTCGTACTTGCGGGAGGTCCGCCCCTCCTCGTCCTGGTCGAGGACCGGCCAGCCGCCCTCGTCACCGGCCCGGTCCTCCTCGTCCACAGCGCCGGCCTCGCGCATGTGCGCGCGGTCCTCGCCGGTGGGGATCGATGACTGCTCGGACGGCAGGGTCGGCACGTCCGCAGCGTCCTCGGGGACGGTGACGGTGCGCTCCCGCAGGTCCCCGACCCGGCTCTGGGCACGGGTCATCGGCCGGGGGCCCGCCGACGGGTAGTCCCCGCCCTTGAGGTCGGGCGGCGTGACAGCGAGCCCGCCGTAGTAGTTGACCTGACGCTTCTGGACGTCCTCGTCACGGTGCGGGGTCGGCATCGCCCCGTCGGGCAGGGGGGCCAGGAGGCGCTCCTTGGTGTAGATCAGCCCTTGGCGCGTGTCCGCGGACAGCTCGTACTCGTGGGTCATCGTCAGCGCCCGCGTGGGACAGGCCTCGATGCACAGGGCGCAGAAGATGCAGCGGTTGTAGTTGATCTGGTAGTCGGAGGCGTAGCGCTCACCCGGCGAGTAGCGGGCGTCCTCCGTGTTGTCGGCGCCCTGCACGAAGATCGCGTCTGCGGGGCACGCCCAGGCGCACAGCTCGCACCCGATGCACTTCTCGAGCCCGTCCTCGTAGTAGTTGAGCTGGTGGCGTCCGTGGAAGCGCGGCTGCGGCTCACGCTTGACGTCCGGGTACTCGGTCGTGACGGGGGTGCGCAGCGTCTGGCGCAGGGGGACGTTGAACCCGCGGCCGAGGGCCGTCCGGGTCAGGAACAGGTAGATCAGGGCGACCGCCGCGCCGAGCGCGACGAGCGACCATATGATCGGCGGGATGCTCACGACGGCACCTCCTCCGGGGCCTCGGCGTCATCGGGGTCGTCGAACACGCGGTCGTCCGCACGGGGACGCTGCAGCGTGCGTTCGGCTCCTCGGGAGAACAGCGGAGCGAGCAGGTACAGGGCGAGCGCCGCGATGATCCCGCCCACCGCGACGGTCACCCGCTGTCGGGCGTCCATCTGGGTGTTCACGAGGACCATGAAGGCGGTGGCGAGCACCCACACCAACCCGAGCGGCAGCATGATCCGCCACCCGAGGTGCATCAGCCGGTCGTAGCGTATGCGGGGCAGGGTGGCGCGCAGCCAGACGAACACGAAGACGAACACGAAGACCTTGAGCAGGAACCACAGGATCGGCCACAGCCACGCCACACCGTCCCACAGGATCGGTCCGGAGGGGCCACCGAAGAACAGCGTGACGACGATCGCCGAGCCCGTGATGACGTTCATGAACTCGCCGAGGAAGAACATGGCGAACTTGATGCCGGAGTACTCCGTGTGGAAGCCGGCGACGAGCTCGCCCTCGGCCTCGGGCAGGTCGAACGGCGGCCTCGCCGTCTCGGCGATCAACGCGACGAAGAAGATGACGAACGCGGGGAACAGCGGGATGACGAACCAGTTCGGAACGCCGGAGATCAGACCGGGGCCGGCCTGGGCGGCGACGATCTCGGACACCCGCAACGTGCCGCTGTACACGAACACGGCGGCGACCCCGAGACCGAGCGCGATCTCGTAGCTGATCATCTGGGCCGACGACCGCACGGCACCGAGCAGCGGGTAGACGGACCCGCTCGACCACCCGGCGAGCACGACCCCGTAGACGTGGATCGAGCCCATCGCCAGGAACCACAGGACCCCGATGTCCGGGTCGAACAGCTGCAGGTCGAAGGTCTCGCCGAACGCCGTCACCCGTCCGCCGAACGGCACAATGGCTGCGGCGAGGAACGCGGTGACCGGGGCCACCAGCGGGGCGATCGTGTACACGGGTCGGTCGACCGCCCGGGGCGAGATGTCCTCCTTGAAGAACAGCTTCACGCCGTCGGCGAGGGTCTGCAGCAGACCGGCGGGACCCGCGCGGTTCGGTCCGATCCGCGCCTGCATACGGGCGACGATGCGTCGCTCGCCCCAGATCAGCATCGCCGTGGACACCAGCAGGAAACCGAACAGCGCCAACGCCTTGACCGCCGGGACCCACAGGGCGAGATCCCCCGGATCACCGGGGAGGTCGGACACCCCTTGCGCCAGCAGGGCGAAGCCGTTCACCCTCGCACCTCCGCGGGTTGCGACGCCCCGGCCTCGAGCCGGATGCGGATCGGACCGGTCGCGGCGTCGTCGGCCAGCGTGGTGGCCGGCGCCTCCGTGGAGTTGGTGGGGATGAACACCGCTCCCGGCACGATGTCGTCCTCGATGACGACCGGGAGGGTCAGTCGTCCGTGCTGGGTGGTGGCGGTGACCGCCTCGCCGTCGGTGACCCCCAACCGCTCGGCGTCCGCAGGGTTCACGGCCACGAACGGGTCCTTGGCGGTCGCGAGCATGCCGTCGGCCCCGACGCTCATGGCCCCACGGTCGAGCAGCAACGGGTAGGAGATGAGCTCGAACTCACCGTCGCCGACCTCGTCGGACTCCGGCTCGGACGGTTCCGGCCACGGCCTCGCATCTGCGGTCGCGAGCCGCGACATCTCGTCCCGGATGTCGTCCAGGTTGCGGTAGCCGAGGTCGTGGCCGAGGATGCCGGCCAGGCTGGACAGGATGTCCCAGTCCTCCTGGACGAGCTCCGGCGGGTGCACCGCGAGCTGGAACCGCTGGCGACGCCCCTCCCAGTTCGTGAAGGTGCCCGCGCGTTCCTGCGCCGCGGCTGCCGGCAGCAGGACGTCGGCGTACCGGGCGGTCTCGGTCTCGAGGACGTCGTGGACGATGACCGTGGGGGTGCGCTCGAGGGCGGCCTTCGCCAGCCGTGGACGGTCCGCGTCGCGCGCGAGATCCACGCCGACGAGGTAGAGCACGTCGAGCTCGCCACGCGCCGCGGTCTCCAGCACCTCGCGCATCCGGTCGCCGGGGCTCTCGGGCAGCTCACCCCAGGCGTCGGCGATCGCGGCACGGTGGTCGTCGTCCGCCAGACGTCGCCCCCCGGGGAGGAGGCCGGCCGACAGGCCCGCATCCAGCGCCCCGCGGGCGTTGTTGCGTCGCGGGACCCAGGCGACGCTGCCGCCGAGCGCCTCGGCGAGCCGTCCGGCCGCCGCGAGCGTCCCGGCGCTGTTGGCACCGCGTTCACCGACGAGGACCACCGCGTCCTGTCCGGCGTCGCGGAGGGCGGCGGCGACCTCCCGCAGGTCACCGTCGTCCCCGGGGTCGGCGAGCGCCTGCAGGGTCGCGGCCTCGCCCCGCGGCCGTGTCGGCAGGCGCTTCCACAGCAGCTCGCTGACCGTGCCGGCCCGGGGACCGACCGAGACGAGCTTCTGACCGCGGTCCCGCCACGCCTTGCGCAGGCGGAGGTAGAGGATCGGGACCTCCTCCTCAGGGTCCAGACCGACCAGCACGACCACCGGGGCGCGCTCGACGTCCCGGTAGGTGACCCCGGGACGCGTGGCGACCGTGGACAGCGCTCGGTCCTCGTCGGGTCCGGCGGTCCAGGTTCGGAAGTCGACGTTGTCGGTACCCACGACCGTGCGGGCGAACCGGCTGAGCACCCACGCGTCCTCGTCGGGGATGCGCCCGCCGGTCAGGATGCCGACGCGACCGGGATCCGCGTCGCGGAGTGCCGCCGCGGCCGCGTCCAGTGCCTCGGTCCACGAGACCCGGACCATGTCGCGCTCGCGGCGGATCATCGGTTCGGTGAGGCGGCTCGGGTGGCTGAGGTAGTTGAAGGCGAACCGGCCCTTGTCGCAGTTCCAGGCCTCGTTGACGTCCATGTTCGTGCGCGCCAACTGACGCATCACCCCACCCCGACGGGAGTGGACGTTCTGGTTGCAGCCGGCCGAGCAGAGGTTGCACACGCTGGGGTTCGACCGCAGGTCGAAGGGGCGCGCCCGGAAACGGTAGGACGCGGACGTCAGCGCCCCGACCGGGCAGATCTGGATCACGTTGCCGGCGAAGTAGCTCTCGTAGGGCTCGTCCTCGAAGATCGCGACCTGCTGCAGCGCTCCGCGCTCGAAGAGCTCGATGAACGGGTCACCGGAGATCTGCTTCGCGAAGCGGGTGCAACGGGCGCACAGCACGCAGCGCTCCCGGTCCAGCAGGACGTTCGGTGACACCGCGACCGGCTTCTCGTAGCGGCGTTTCTCGTCGATGAAGCGCGACTCGCCCGGCCCGTACTCGAGGGCCTGGTCCTGCAGCGGGCACTCGCCGCCCTTGTCGCACATCGGGCAGTCGAGCGGGTGGTTGATCAGGAGGAACTCGAGCTGCGCCTCCTGCGCCTCCTCGGCCATGTCGGAGGTCAGGTGGGTCTTGACGACCATGCCGTCCTGGGCCTCGGTGGTGCAGGAGGTCGCCGGTTTGGGCATGTCCTCGATCTCGACGATGCACTGGCGGCAGGCGCCGGCCGGGTCGAGCAACGGGTGGTCGCAGAACCGGGGGATCATGATGCCGGCCTGCTCGGCGGCCCGGATCACCAGTGTCCCCTCCGGCACGGTGATCTCCGTGCCGTCGATCGTCAGGGTGACGGTCTCCTCGGCCTCCGACAGCTGGCTGGGCGGGATCGTGGCGTCGCTCACCGGCCACCCCCTCCCGGGCCCGTCATGGGCAGGGTCTTGCCGGGCGGCTCGATCGTCCCGCGGTCAGCGATGACGTGGGGCTGCAGCAGCGGTCGCTCGTCCGGTGCGGTGGCACCCAACGGGCAACGCCCCTCGTCGACGTGGGCGACCCACTCATCGCGGAAGTGCTTGATCGCGGTGAGCGGCGGCTGTGCGGCGCCGTCGCCGAACGCACAGAAGCTGCGTCCGAAGATGTTGTTGCAGACGTTCTCGGTGATGTCGATGTCGGCCATACGACCCCGACCGGTCTCGATGCGCGTGAGGATCTGCTTGAGCCAGTAGGTGCCCTCGCGGCACGGCGTGCACTTCCCGCAGGACTCGGCCTCGTAGAACGAGGTCCAGTTCAACGCCGCGTCGACCGTGCACGTCCGGTCGCTGAAGACCATCAGCGCGGCGGTCCCCAGGAGCGAACCGGCCTCCTGCATCGACTCGAAGTCCATCCCCACGTCGAGGTGCTCCCCGGTCAGCAGCGGCACCGACGAGCCACCGGGGGCGAAGAACTTGACCGGCCGGTCGTCGATCATCCCGCCGCAGAGGTCGATGCACTCGACGACGGTGGTACCGAGCGGCACCTCGATCACCCGGGGATCGTCGACCTCACCGGACGGGCAGATGAGCTTGGGGCCCGGCGACTTCTCCGTCCCCCACTGGCGGTACCACTCGGCGCCGTGGCGGACGATGTGGGTGACGTTGCAGATCGTCTCGACGTTGTTGACCGTGGTCGGCGAGCCGTAGAGGCCCGACTGCGCGGGGAACGGCGGACGCAGGCGCGGCTGCCCACGACGGCCCTCCAGCGAGTCGAGCAGCGCCGTCTCCTCGCCGCACTCGTAGGCGCCGGCCCCCCGGTGCAGCGTGAGGTGCAGGCGACGGGAGGTACCGAAGATGTTCTCGCCCAGGTACCCCGCCTCGTACGCCTCACGGATCGCGTTCGCCAGCCGACGCGCGGGGAACTCGTACTCCCCACGGATGTAGATGAAGCTGTGCTCGCTGCGCAGCGCCAGCGAGCCGATGATCAGGCCCTCGACGAGCTGGTGGGGGTCACGCTCGAGCAACCAGCGGTCCTTGTAGGTGCCCGGCTCGGACTCGTCGGCGTTGCACACCAGGTAGCTGGGGCGGGTCGGTTCCTTGGGCATGAAGCCCCACTTGACGCCCGTCGGGAAGCCCGCGCCGCCACGACCGCGCAGGCCCGCGTCCTTGACCTCCTCGATGATGGCATCCGGATCCATCTCGAGGGCCCTGCGCGTGGCGACGTAGCCGTCGGTGCGCTCGTAGCCGTCCAGCGTCCAGGCGTCGTCGACGTCGAAGCGTTGGGACAGGACGGACAGCTCCTCGACCATCAGCCGTCCTCCTCACCGTGCGCTCGGTCGTCATGATGTCCCCGGCCGTCCGCCCGGCCCCACTGGCCCTGGAGGCCACCCGGGTAGGGGCCCTTGTCCTCGTCGGGCAGGGGCGGCGGCTCGTCGCCCGCGGCGGGTTCCCCGGCCGTCTCCTCACCGACCTCGGGCACGCCCGACGTGTCGCCGACCTCCGGACCGGCGTCGCGCACCCCCGGGGAACCGATCGGGATCTGCGCGTCCAGGACGCGCTCCGCGGGCGGTTCCTCGTGGGAGGTGATGTCGGCCTGCGCCCCGTGCACCGCCGCCGCGTGCAGCACCGGGTCGTCGGTGACTCCGGACAGCCGCCAGGCTGCCTCGCGGAAGGTCGGCGGGGTCTGGCCGTCGGCGGCCGGCGGGGGGTCACCACGCCGGCAGGCCTCGAGGATCTCCTCGGCCCGGTCGATCGTGCAGCGCTCGTAGTTCTGGTAGTTGACCTGCACGACCGGCGCAGCCTCGCAGTTGCCCAGGCACTCCAGGTGCTTGACCCCGATGCCGTGCTCGTCGTCGCGGTGACCGCCGTTGAGCTCGACCAGCCGGTCGTAGAGGTCCTCGGCTCCCCGGACCTTGCACGAGAAGTTGGTGCAGACGGTGATCAGCCAGTCGCCCACCGCCTCGCGCTCGTACATCTCGTAGAAGGTCTGGACGGCCTGGACCTCGGCCTTGGTGAGGTCCAGCTTGTCGGCGCAGAAGGCGATGCCCTCGGTCGTCATGTAGCCGTGTTCGGCCTGCACGAGGTACAGCAGCGGCAGCAGGGCCGACCGTGGCTGCGGGTAGCGCGCGATCAGCCGTTCCGCCGCCTCCCGGACCTCCTGCGACATGGGCGCATCACTCATCGATCTGTCCGATCCGCGATCGGCCGGAGGCATCGCGTGCAGTTGCCCGGAGGTGGAACGCGATGCCTCATCGATCGACTCCCCCCATGACGGGGTCGATGCTGGCGACGATCGCGATCAGGTCGGCCACGAGCAGCCCGCGCGCCATGTGGTCGATCGCCTGCAGGTGCACGAACGAGGGGTCGCGGACGTGGACCCGGTGTGGCTTGGTCGTGCCGTTGCTGACGACGTGGTAGCCGAGCTCTCCGCGCGGCGACTCGACCGCGGTGTACACCTGTCCGGCCGGCACCTTGAAACCCTCCGTGACCAGCTTGAAGTGGTGGATCAACGCCTCCATCGACTCGCCCATGATGTGGCGGATGTACTCGGGAGAGTTGCCGATCCCGTCGACCCCGATGCCCAGCTGCGCCGGCCCCGCGATCTTCTTGTCGGCGACCATCACGGGACCCTCCGGCAGGCGCTCGAGCGCCTGCTCGATGATGCGCAGGGACTCGCGGATCTCGGCCATCCGCACGATGAAGCGGTCGTAGCTGTCGGCGTTCTCGCCCGTCGGGACGCGGAAGTCGTAGTTCTCGTAGCCGCTGTAGGGCTGCGCCTTGCGCAGGTCGTAGGGGACCCCGGCGGCCCGCAGCAGCGGACCGGTGGCCCCGAACCGCTTGCAGGCCTCGGCGTCGAGGACGCCCACCCCCTTCGTGCGCTCCATGAAGATCGGGTTCTCCTCGAGCAGGTCCTCGTACTCGGCGA
>CAZHZQ010000063.1:0-13374 GCA_964537235.1 uncultured Actinomycetota bacterium
TCAACGACGCGTGCGTGCTGCTCGGCAAGCCCAACGTGTACGGCTCGATCTTCCGCTTCGAGGGGCAGGTCGCCGTCTTCTGGGCGCAGGAGGGCCCCTGCTACCGGTGCATGTTCCCCGAGCCGCCGCCGCCCGGCATGGTCCCCAACTGCGCCGAGGGCGGGGTGTTGGGTCTGCTGTGCGGCTCGATCGGCACGGCCCAGGGCACCGAGGCGGTCAAGCTGATCGCCGGCATCGGGCAGCCGCTCGTCGG
The DNA here is from genome assembly GCA_964537235.1 of uncultured Actinomycetota bacterium. GTDB lineage: Bacteria > Actinomycetota > Nitriliruptoria > Nitriliruptorales > JAHWKO01 > CAZHZQ01. The sequence goes on from CAZHZQ010000063.1 coordinate 254, forward strand.
ACGGCTGCAGCTCTACGACGCGCTGGACGCCCGGTGGACCTCGGTGAAGGTGACCAAGGACCCCGACTGCCCGGTGTGCGGCGACGAGCCGACGGTCACCGAGCTGATCGACTACGAGGAGTTCTGCGGCGTCCCGGCCCACGACCGCGAGGAGGTCATCGGCAACCTCGTGGAGCTCGAGGTGCTGCCCGACGAGTACGAGGAGCGCAAGGAGGACGTGGTCCTCCTCGACGTCCGTGAGCCGCACGAGTACGAGATCAGCCGGATCCCCGGCAGCGTGCTGATCCCGCAGGGTGACCTCCCCGAGAAGCTGCAGGAGCTCGACGACCACAAGGAGTACGTCGTGCACTGCAAGTCGGGTGCGCGTTCGCTCGAGGCGACCCAGCTGCTGCGCAACGCCGGCTTCAGGGCACGGTCGCTGCGGGGCGGGATCAACGCCTACGCCCGACAGATCGACCCGTCGATCCCCACCTACTGAACCCACGCCGAACTGAACCACTTTCGACCTGAACCCACGTCGAGTGGCAGCTGGGTCGCGTATACGCGGCTGAGCTGCCACTCGACGGGTCGTCCACAGGCTGCGGCGCCCAGGGCCAGCGCTCGGGGCGCCGTCCGGTCAGCATCGGTTCCCACGCGACCGCCACGGGTCGCGGGGAACGAGGAGACCGATGGACGCATGGGACGGGTGGGTGGTCGAGTTCCTGCGGGCGAACGCGGACCTCGACCTGCGTGTCGACGGGTTCGCCGTCCCGCGCTTCGTGGCGGCCCAGGGGGACCGGCCGTTGTTCCTCGCCGAGGTGCGACCCTTCGCGCGGGGCGGGTACCACCAGCCGCTGATCGAGCTGATGGCCCTGGCCGTGCCGTTGGACGCGGATCGGATCGCGGTGGGGATGACCGGGAGGCTGTGGTCGTTGCACGACCCGATCCCTCCCGTCGTCGAGGGGGCCGGTGACCTGCGGCAGCAGGCGCTCGTGCTCGAGCTGATCGACGGGCACGAGCAGCCGGCACAAGCCAGGAGCGTGCTGATGCCGTTCTCGTTGCACGGTGACGACGTCGTGTGGGAGGCGGCCTTCGATCCCGGTCCCGCCCACGGATGGATCCCCTCCGCCCTGTCGATCATGGTCGATCACCGGGCAGAACTGCACCTCGACCGGGAGGACATCCGCGGCCAGGCCGAACGGTGTCTGGCCCTCGGCCACACGTTGGGGCTGGAGGAAGCGGTCGCCCATCACCTCGGGATCGAGGCGACACCGGTCGGTTGACGCTGCTGGGCGGGCCGTACGAGCCGGTCTCGTCCTGCGCTACCGTCCGTGTCGACCCCAGTTCATCGCGGAGAGACCATGCCCCAACTGCCCCCGGTCGTCGATGTCGATTGGCTGGCCGACCGGCTCGACGAGGTCCTGCTCGTGGACGTGCGGTGGGACCCCGGGACGGACGACCGTGCCGGGTGGGGGGCGTACCTCGAGAGCCACCTGCCCGGAGCGGTGTTCGTCGACCTCGAACGGGACCTCTCCGGCGCGGCCGGTCCCGTCGTGGGGCGGCACCCCCTGCCCGACTCGGACCGGTTCGCGGAGGCCATGCAACGTACGGGGATCAACGACGGTGACACCGTCGTCGCCTACGACGATGCCGGCGGGGCGTACGCGGCCCGGCTCGTGTGGATGCTGCGGGTGACCGGGCACGAGGCCGCGCTCCTGGACGGAGGTATCGACGCGTGGGACAAGGAGCTGTCCACCGCGGTCACCGTCCGCCCCCAAGGGGACTTCAGCGCGATCCCGTGGCCGGATGACGCGCTGGCGGACGCCGACCTCGTGGACGAGCTGCGGCAGCGCGACGACGCGGTCGTGATCGACGCTCGTGACGGCGACCGGTTCCGGGGAGAGCGCGAGCCCTACGACGACGAAGCGGGCCACATCCCCGGTGCGGTCAACGCGCCGTACCGCGACAACCTGAGCGAATCGGGACGGCTCGAGAGCGAGTCGGCCCTGCGCGAGCGGTACGCGCAGCTCGGGGCGGCCGACGCCGACGAGGTCGTGGTGTACTGCGGCTCGGGCGTCACGTCGTGCTTCGACATCCTGGCGATGGAGCACGTCGGCATCAGCGGCGTGCGTCTCTACCCGGGGTCCTGGTCCGGGTGGTCCACCGACGAGGACCGGCCGGTCGCCACCGGCGAGGAGTGAGCTGAGGCTCCGGTGCGGCCGACGTGTCGAGCGGCCCGATTGGAAGAACCTGTCGTATCCGACAGGTTCATGCTGGTCATGACGTCGTGCGTCCTCCTCGGGTGCACGAACCTGTCGGATACGCCAGGTTTGTGCTCGGTCCGGACGTGGTCGGTTCCGACGCGGTGCACGAACCTGTCGGATACGCCAGGTTCTTGGACCCCGTGCGGCTGCGCGACGGAGGGTTATCCGTCGCCTCCGCCGTCCGAACCGCCGCCATCGCCGTCGGTCGGTGAACCGTCGTCGTTCGGACTCGGGCTCGGGCTGGGGGAGGGTTCAGGCTCCGGTTCACCGGTCCCGCGTTCGACGATGCGCAGGGGCGCCTCGTAGCGGGTGAAGATCCGCTGCTCCTCCTCGCGGTCCCCGTGGTCGATGATCCGCGTGACCGTCACGTCGAAGCCCGTCCCGCCGCTCTGCACGACCCGTTCGGTGCCGCGTGGCAGGTCGGGGTTGTCGCGGTAGATCGTCCGGCTGGAGCGGTGGTTGTGCGGGTCCCCGTGGATCGCGGTGACCTCCCGGTCGCCGTTGTCACCGAACAGGGACACGGTGATCGAGGTGCCCGTGTAGGAGGTGTGGATGTAGATGCCGTTGTCGGTGTCGTTGCGGATCCGCAGGTCGACCGACGGGTAGTAGAGGGTCCCTTCGCGCCCCATCGGATAGCGGGAGATGTAGTAGCTGTGGGCCTTGTGCTCGAGGATCTCGATACCGGCGAAGAACGCGGCGTTGTACATCGTGGTCGCGAACTGCGAGACACCGCCGCCGACCTCGTCGACGTACTCACCCCGCACGATCGTCCCGTCGGCCACGAACCCCTTGGCCCGTGTCCGCATTCCGACGTGCTCGTTCACGGAGAACTCGTCGCCGGGTTCGAGCACCGCGCCGCGCACGATGTCGGCCATCCGCTGGATGTTGGTCACCCGGTTGGCGCAGCAGGCGTGGTAGGTCGTGAACGTCCCGATCAGCTGGTCGACACCGAGCTGCCCGGCGTCCTCGGTGGTGATCTCCGGCTCGGTGACGACCAGGTCGAGCTCCGCCTCCCGTGCCGCGGCGGCCAGCAGGACCGAGAGCTGTTCGGCCGCCCGCTCGGCGTCGAACTCGTAGCCGTCCTCCGAGGGAACGACGTCCAGCTCGGCGGGGCGTGGCTGCCAGGTCGTGTCGCCCTGGTCGTCGAACGTGGTCAGCCCGCTGACGACCTGGAAGGTGGCGTTCTCGGGCTCCACGCTGAGGGCGTCGACGTGGGGTTCGAACGCGGTCGCCACCGCATCCGTGGGCGGGCGCAGCTCGAGGCTCGTCGGAGGGCCGGATCCGGTGTCGACCGGTGCCACCGCGATGAGCGGAGCCAGGTCGGACGGCGACAGGACGACGGTCGCGCCCCGTGCGGTCAGGGTCAGCGACCCGTCCAGCGCCCGCCGCGCCTGCTCGGCGACGCGCTGGACCTCCGCCTCGTCGATGGGCTGGGGGATCACCTCGGTCGGCAGCTCGAAGGAGTCCGGGCCGACCGTCCGGATCGCCTCGACCGCCAGGTCCACCGCTTCGTCCTCGAGGACCCCGACGCCCGCTGCCGGCGCCTCCGTGGTGACCTCGAGCGTGTCCGGGTCGGCGGAGACGCTGCCCGGGAACGGCTCGGTGTCGACCTGCCGGGCGATGTCGGACACCCAGGCCTCGACATCGTCACGGCGCAGATCATCGGCCAGCTCGACGTCGGTCTCGCGACCGAACCTGGCGGCCACGTGCGTCCACGAGGTCGTCACGACGTCGTCGTCACGTCCGACCGCGTACGCCGCGTCCACCGCGGCGTCGAGATCGGCTCCGTACGTCTCGTCACCGGGCGTGAGGGTGAGATCCTGGCCCTCGTAGGTGAACGTGATGGTGTCGTCACGTCGTTCCGCGATCAGCGCCGACAGGCGGTCGCGGGCGGCTGCGCGGTCCAGCCCACCGACCTCGACGCCGGCCATCGTGACACCGGGCAGGACCTCGCCCCGGTGCACCAACCGGATGATCCCGACCGCCGCGACGAACAGGACGACGACGGCGACGACCGTGATCGCGGGCGTGCGCCACCGGCGCCACCAGGCGAGCGTGCGCAACCGGCGCCACCAGGAGTGCGTCCCGGCGGAGGAGGTTCCGCCACCGTCCGCCCCGTCGCCCCCCGTCCCGTCGCCCCCCGTCCCATCGGTGTCCGCGGGACGCGCGGTCGGCCGTTCCGTCTGGCTCATGCTCGGAGGATCCCGTATCGAGAGGAGAGTGCAGCTACGGGAAGGACCCCGTACGCCCCTTCGTTCCGCGAGGCGGATCGCGGCGAAGGTACCAGGGGGCGCGGTTCTCGCCCCTGCGTCACCACCACCGGACCCAGCGTCCGTGCCAGTCGCACGCCAACAGGATGCGCCGCTGCGGAGGACCGCTGGCGTCGCCCACCGTCAGGGTCAGCTCAGGAGGAGCATCCACCCCCTGCGGTTCCTCGAGCTCGAGGTAGGCGAACGGCGCGTCGCTCGACGCCTCCCGCAGCGCGCGTTCCACGGCCGCCCCGAACCTGCCGGCCGTGGCGTCGTCCAGCATGGAGGCGACGATCGAGTGGAACAGCACCGTCGTCGTGCCGTCCTGGGGCCGCGCGTGCTGTTCGGCCCAGGCCGCCAGGTCGCCCTGGTCCAGCGCGGCCGGCGTCGCCCGCGCCACCTCGATCGCCTCCCGCAGGCGCGCGACCCGGTCGTGCTCGTCCGGCCAGACGAAGGAGGTGAGCAGGCGGGCGCCGTCCTCGGAGGTCGGATCCACCGGATGCAGGTCCACGCCCCGCCGTTCGGCGATCTCGACGCTGGGTGGCACCAGCGTGGTCGGCACCGACCCCTCGGCCGCGGTCTCGAGCTCCGGGCCTCCCACGGGCCCCCAGGTGGGTCCGCCGCGGTAGTGGTAGCGGTAGCGGTCGAAGCGGAGGTTGAGCCCGGCGGAGGCGCCGACCTCGAACAGCCGCAGAGGTTGGCCGAACCGGGCGGCCTCGAGCATCCCGGGCAGCAGCCCGACGCACCGGCCGATCTCGTTGGTCTGGAGGCGGTTGCGGCGGACGAAGTCGGTCGCCACCTCCTCGTGCTCGACCAGGTACGCCAGGGCGAGCGCTCCGGGAGCGCCCTCGTCAGCGGGGCGGGCCTCATCGACCGCCGTGGCGAACCACGCGGCGTGGGGGACCGTCGGATCGGTGAGGGCGGCGTGGTGCAGAGCGGCCAGGATCAGCAGGCGGCTCTCCTGCAGGGTCCGGTCCGGCGCGGTGAGCAGCCGGCCGACCACGCCACCGTCGAAGCCGCGTTCCGCGGCGCCCGCCAGCCCCGCGAGCAGCCGTTCGTACAGCGTGGAGCGCCCGCGCACGTGATCGGCCTGCGCGCGGAGGACCTCGGCAGCGCGTGCGCCGTCCACGAGGAGACCTCCCTTCACCCGCGGCCACGGTAGCCCTGCGGCGGTACCCGCGGGAGACGCAGATGTCACACCCTCCCGGCACCATCGTCGCAACGGATCGGCTCCCCCTCAAGCGAACAACGGGAACAACGGCCACAACGGCCACAACGAGCACAACGAGCACAACGAGCACCGGAAGCACAGGAGAAGAGCAGATGGTCGAGTCCGAGGGAACACGCACATCCCGTCCGCGCACGTCCCTTCCGCAGGAGGCAGGCCGGTTCCGTACGGCCGTCCAGGGCTACCGGTTCGCGGCGCGGCCCCCCGGGGCCGGGCACCCGCAGGCCGGCCAGGGCGTCCTGCTCCACCACGAACGGGGCCACCCCATCGACCAGTGGGCGGTCGCGATCTGGACGCGCGCCCAGGACGGCACCCCGTGGCGGATCGGCTACCTCGAACGGTCGGTCGCGTTCCGGATCGGTCCGTGGATCCACCAGGGGAGGAGGATCACCGGCGAGATCGTGGGCTGGATGTCCGAGCCGGACGGTCGCTGGCGCCGACCGGTCATCGGCATCGACCGGGCCGACCTCGACGGCGCCCTCGCGCCTGATCAGCCCCGGAAGACCGCCTGAACCGTCATCAGCGCGCGGTCGGGGAGCAGCGGCTCGACGACGGTCGCGTCCAGGCGACGCAGGGCGGACCACGCGACGCCGGCGCGGCGTTTGGCGGTCTCGCTGGAGGCGAGCCCCGGGAGCTCGCCGGCGAGGACGTAGTAGGCCGACGCCCACGCGATCGACGTCCAGCCGGAACCGCGGACCTCGACGCGTCCGTAGCCCGCGTCACGGCCGAGACTGCGCAGCTCGTCGGGCGTGAACGTGTGGAGGTTCGCCACCAACGCCACCAGGTCCCAGTACCGGTGCCGCTCCGCCTCCTCCTCGTCGTGTGAGGACAACGGGCGTCCGACGGTGGAGGCCACCCGCCGGGCCAGGCCCAGTCCGCGGAGCGCGGTGCGGGCGACCTTGCCGCCGATCCGGTCGGCCAGCGGCGTGGGCTCGCTGAGCGCCACGACGGGACCGCCGGGGCGGACGACCCGTCTCCACTCGGCCAACGAGGCGACCGGATCGTGCAGGTGGTGCAGCACCCCGCGGCTGACGACCGCGTCGAACGTGTCGTCCGGGTAGGGCAGGTCGGTCGCGGAAGCCCGGACGAACCGGGCGTCGACCCCGAGCTCCTCGGCGTTGGCGACCGCCCGTTCGAGCATGCCGGGCGAGATGTCGGAGGCGTGGATCTCGTCGACCGCCCGGGCCGCCCCCATGCTCAGCCCCAGGTAGCCGGTCCCACAGCCGACATCGAGGACGCGCCCGAGCTCTCCGCGGTCGACCAGGCGGGTGAGCTCCCAGACGGCGTCCCGCGCCGTGCGGTCGTCGTAGGCGATGCCGAAACGCTCGTCGTAGGTCGCGCACTCCACGTCGTGGAACGCGATCTGGAGCTCGTCGGGCGACAGGTCGGTCACGTCGGGTACCGATGGAGGTCGTCGGGAACGGGGCGCGGCGGACCGTAGGCGACCGTGCGGCCGTGCGCTCGCCCGTGCGCTCTGCGGACGCGGGCGTTGCTCGCGACGGTCTGGGCCGGTTGGTACGGTCGACGCGTCGGGCGCCGCACCAGCGGCGCTCACTCTGCGGTAGGACCCCGGCAGGACCGGCGTCAGACGCCCCACACGACCGTCAGACGCGGCCCTCAGACGCGACACCCGGACGCGACACCGGACACGGAGGCACGTTTGCGACGTTCCCGTGAGCTACGCGTGTTCGCGGCCCTGAGCGCGTTGCTGGCCACCCTCGCCCTGGGTCACCTCGGAGCGTCCGCCCACGGTGCAGACCAGCAGGCCCTGGAGTCCGCCAAGTCGAAGATCTCGGAGGTCGAGGACCAGCTGAACTCGGCCCGTTCGCGGGCGTCCGACGCGCAGGCGAACCTGGCGGAGGCCGAGCGGCAGCTCGCCGAGCTCGAGGCCGCCCTCAACGAGATCGCCGCCGCCCTCGACCAGCAGCAGATCGCCGTCGCGACCGCGGAGGCGCGTGTGGCCGACCTGCAGCGGCAGGCCGACCAGCAGATGGACGCCTTCGCGCAGCGTGCCGCCGAGCTCTACAAGCGCGGCGTCGGGGTGCCGTTCCAGGCGTTGTTGGACGCGTCCTCGATGGACGAGGCGATCGACCGGAGCTCCTACGTCCAGGCGCTGAACTCGTCGGACGAGGCCAACCTCGAGGCCCTGGTCGCCACCCGCACCAGGATCGCCGCCGAGCGCGAGGTCCTCGCTGCCGAACGCGAACGGCTGGCCCACGTCAAGACCGACCACCAACAGTCCCTGGCGAAGGTCGAGGAGCTGCGTGACCACCACGCGCTGCAGCTCGCCGCCGCGCGCAACGACGTCCACGAGCTCGAGCACCGCAAGGAGGACCTCCAGGAGGAGTCGGCCCGCATCACCCGGCTGATCAAGGCCCGTCAGGAGGCGGCAGCACGCAGCGCCAGCCAGCCGAGCGGCGGCTCCGCCGTGGCCTCCGGGGCGGTCAGCACCTCGGGGTACGCCTGGCCGCGTTGCGACCGGGTCACCTCCGAGTACGGCTACCGCTGGGGACGTCGCCACGAAGGCATCGACATCGACGGCAACACCGGCAACCCGATCTTCGCGTCGAAGGCCGGCGTGGTGATCTTCGCCGGGTGGCACGGCGGGTACGGGCGGATGACGCTGATCGATCACGGCGACGGCGTCGTCACCGCGTACGCGCACCAGAGCGCGATCTCGGTCGGCGACGGGCAGCGGGTCTCGCAGGGGCAGCGGATCGGCAGCGTCGGCAGCACCGGGTACTCGACGGGGTCGCACCTGCACTTCGAGACCCGGGTCAACGGCGGTCCCGTGAACCCGCGCCGGTTCCTGCCGTCGTCCTGCTGACGTGAGCTCGGTCCTCGCGATCCTGACGTGGCCGATCCTCGAGCGCATCCCGATCGTGCCCGAGAGCGTCCCGTACCTCGGAGGGCTGGCGATCTCGCCCCACGGGGTCGGCACGGCCGTCGGGTTCCTGACCGGTGCGGTGATGATGCTGCGCCGCGTCGAGCTGCGCGGCATCTCCCACGAGTACGTCCCCGACGTCCGGCTCGCCGTCCAGGACCTGCTGGTCCGGGCCGCGATCGGGGCGATCGTCGGGGCGCGGCTGTTCTTCGTCCTGACCCACATCGACCAGTACGCCGGCGACCCGCTGTCGATCCTCTACGTGTGGGAGGGAGGACTGACGTTCCTCGGCGGGGTAGCCGGCGCGATGATGGCCGCGCTGCCCGAGGGCTACCGCCGCGGGTACCGGCCGACCCAGCTCCTCGATTCCGCCGCCCCCGGCCTGGCGGTCGGCATCTTCATCGGACGGATCGGTGACCTCGTCATCGGCGATCACCTCGGTGACCCCGCCCCGGGCTTCCCGCTGGCGTGGCGGTGCGGCGGGAACCTGTGGCGTGAGGCGAACAACACGATCGCCTGGCCGCCGATCCCACCCGAGGCCGGACCTCCCCTCGCGGGCCACACCCAGGGGTGCTTCGACGTCGCGGTCCACCAGACCGCGCTGTACGACTTCATCCAGGCCGGCTTGCTGCTGGCGGTCCTGATCTACCTGGAACGCCGACCACGCTGGGACGGGTTCTTCATCTCGGTGTGGCTGTACTGGTACGGGGCGGCGCGGTTCCTGATGGACTTCCTGCGCGAGGATCGTCGGTTCTTCGGGCTGACCGGTTCGCAGTACACCGGCCTCGCGATGGTCGTCCTCCTGACGATCCTCCTCGTCTGGCGCAAGCCGTGGCGCAGGCGCCCGTGGTCCTGGGATCCGCCGGACTTCGACCACCCGTGGCTCGAACCTCCCGAGGACGGGGCGCAGGTGTCGGGTCCCGGCGGCCCAGCTCCCGGGGATGCGGCGGGGTCACGAGCATCCGACCGGTCCGACCACTGAGGTCCGTGGCTATCCTCGGCGTATGGCCGAGGAGAACCACGAGCGCTTCGAGGAACTCGCGCTCGGGCACGTCCTCGGCGGGTTGCCCTCCGATGACGCGGCGGCGTTCCGTGCGCACCTCGTCGAGTGCCGCGACTGTCGGCTGAGGGTGGCCGAGCTGCGGGACATCGCGGAGGACCTCGCCGCCACCGAGCGCGAGGAGAAGCACCTGGCCGCCGTGGCCACCCAGGTGGCCGAGCGGGAGCCCGAGGTGGACGACGCCGGGGCGCCCGGATGGCGGCGTTCCCGGTGGATCCCCGTCGTGGCGGTCGCGGCGATCGTCTCTGTGCTCGGGATCCTGTTCTGGAACTACCACCTGCGCCGGGTCACGACCGAGTACGCGTCCGTGGTCCAGCGTCAGGAGGAGGTGCTGCAGATCCTGTCGTCCGGCGACCCGTTGGAGGTGGTGACGGCCCAGGGGGTCACCGCGGCGGCGGCGACGGACGGGGCGTCGGTCGCGGTGAGCGCCACCGGGTTCCCTCCGGACGTCGTGGAGGGCTACCTCGTCATCTGGCTCCTCGAGGGCGGTGAGGTCGTCGGGGACCCCATGGGAGGATCCGGACACGAACCGGCGGCGTTCGTGGTCGAGGCGGACGGGGCGGACGAGCTGGTGGTGACCGGGCATCGGGCCGGGGCCGCGGCGCCGGAGGAGCCCGGCGACGCCCCGCTGCTGCGTGTGGATACCTCGCCCGCCGACTGACCGGGGCGTCACACCCCCGGTCCAGCGTCGGTGCCATGTTCGAGCCGCCCGACTCCAAGACCTGCACCAAGTGCGGCCGCATGCGCCCGATCGACGACTTCTACCGGAACGCGAGCAGCCGGGACGGTCGGCAGTCACGTTGCAAGGACTGCCACCGTGAGGCCGTCCGTCGCTACCGGGCCAAGTTGGCGGAGCAGAACGAGGAGAACCCCCCGGACCTGGACGCGCTGAAGGAGTGCGGTCGCTGTGAGGAGGCGAAGCCAGGGCGGGAGTTCCACCGCAACCGGTCCACGACCGACGGGTTGCACTGGGTGTGCGCGGAGTGCAACCAGCATCCTCCGGACCGGAAAGTGGCCTACGATGCGGAGAAGGAGCGAGAGCGTCACTACGCGGATTATGGGCTGACGCTCGACGATCTACAGCAGATGTTCGAGGACCAGGACGGCCGCTGCGCGATCTGTGACACGCCCTTCGACGACGATCTCGTGCCGCATGTCGATCACTGCCACGAGACGGGGAGGGTCCGAGGGCTGCTGTGCATCCGGTGCAACACCGGGATCGGGCTGCTCGGGGATAACGAGGACCGGCTCGCAGAGGCGATCCGCTACCTGCGGGAGCCCCCGGCCACGCTGCGCGAGGAGCCTGTCCGGTACGCTGCTCGACCCGCACGGGCGCATGGCGAAGAGGGATCGCGCTCCGCTCACACCGGAGAGGTCGCTGGTTCGAACCCAGCTGCGCCCACCCTCGAGGCCGGTCCTTCCAGGGCCGGCCTCTACTCGTTGAAGCGACGCTCGATCTCGCGCAGGAACGTGGCTTTGTCCACCTCGCCCTGACGTACCGCGTCACGCTCGTCGGGCGAGCGCCCCATCACCTCGCTCAACGTCCGGCGCAGCTCCTCCAGGTCGAACGGCTTGGTGAGGTAGGCGTCCGCCCCGGTACGAAAACCCTTGAGGTGATCCTCCTCACTGGCCTTGGCGGTCAGCATGATGACGCGGACGTCCCACAGGTCGGAGTTCGACCGGATGCGACGGAGGGTCTCGATGCCGTCGACCTCGGGCATCATGATGTCGAGGATGATCAGGTCGACGTCCTCACGGTCGAGGATCGACAGGGCCTCCTTGCCGTCCCCGGCGTGCAGACAGGTGTGTTCCTCCAGCGCGAGCTCGACGATCGTGCGGATGTCGCGGTCGTCCTCGACCAACAGGACCTTGGCCACGGTTCCCTCCTCGTTCCCCAAGCCGTCCGAGGTGGCCACGGGCGACGTGCTCCGAGGGTAACCCGACCAGACCCTGCGGTGGGGCAGCCGTAGGCTGACGGTGTGAACGATCCCGCGCGTCCGGCCCCCCTGCTGGCTCATCCGCTCGTGTGTCCGCTCTTGTGCCCGCTTTTGTGCCTGCTCGCGGCCTCGGCCCTGCTTTCGGGCTGCGGGAGCAACGTCACGGCGGCACCCCCCGACGACACCCAGGCGGCACGGGCGGTCGCCCCCACCCCGACCCCGTCGCCGTCCGCGACCGCGGACGAGCTCGCCGGGCTCCAGGACGCACTGGACGCGGTCGCGGACGCCTTCCTGGCCAAGGATCCGGAGGCGCTGCGACCGTGGCTGGACGATCCGGACTCGGCGTTCGGGACGCGCTGGCTCGAACGCGCCGGCAACCTCGAGCAGGTGCCGCTCGCCAGCTACGAACTGGAACTGGACCCGTCCCTGCCGGACCTGTCCACCGAGGAGGTCCGCCGGCGGGTCGGGGAGGGCGCGAAGGTCGTCTACGTCGTGGAGGAACTCGCCCTCGACGGGTTCGACACCGAGGGTCCGGCCGCCGAGGACCTCTTCCTCACGGTGATCGAACGCGACGGCGGTTGGCGGTTCGTCGGCGACAGCGACGCGGAACGACTGGGGCTCGTGAGCGTCGATCACCTCTTCGACCACGGACCGGTCGTGACCCGACGCGATGGTCCCTTCCTCGCCCTCTACCACGAGGAGAGCGCCGGGGAGATCCCGACCCTGCTCGAAGAGGCGAAGGCCGCGCTGTCCGACATGCGCTCCCACTGGGCGCTCGAGTGGGATCAGAACGTCCCGCTGATCGTCCCGCGCGACGAGGAGGAGCTCGGTCAGCTCCTGCACGTCACGTTCGACCTGACGAACTTCATCGCGTTCGCGACGGCGACCCCCACCGGCGAGCTGGGCGCGTACGAGCTGACCGGCAGCCGCATCGTGCTCAACCCCGACCGGTTCCTGACGAGGACGACCGCGACGCGGCGGCGGATCCTCGCCCACGAGCTCCTCCACGTGGCGACGAGACCGCACTCCGGACCGCTGGTCCCCGCCTGGGTGGAGGAGGGCATCGCGCAGCGACTGGGCGAGCAACGGTCGACCACCGGCACCGATCTGCTGGCCGCCGCCGCGCGTCGTGGCGATGTCGAGCTTCCGGAGGACGCCGACTTCACCGCGGGAGGTCGCGACCGCATCTTCCTCAGCTACCAGCTCTCCTGGAGCTTCGCCGACCACCTCGCCGATCGCTTCGGCGAAGCCGTGCTGGCCGAGTTCTACCGGGCGCTCGGACGGGGCGCGGTCGGCGAGCCGGGGCGCGAGACCCACCACGTGGACCGCGCCGCGCGGGAGGTCTTCGGGATCGGTCTCGAGGAGCTCGCGGTGGGTTGGGTCCGGTCCCTGCGCTGACCGCTCCCGCGGTCGCGCCTACGCTCCGATCCGAGCAAGGAGACCGCAGTGAGTCCCGAAGCCCGCACCGCACGTGAGGTGCTGCAGTCCGAAGGTCGTTTCCGAGGGCAGATCGTGGCTGC
>CAZHZQ010000064.1:0-6895 GCA_964537235.1 uncultured Actinomycetota bacterium
GGGAGCGCCTGGTGCGTACGCGGGAACCCGTGCTGATCGTCGGGGCGCCACGGTCGGGCACGTCGCTGGTACGCGAGGTGCTGCGGCGCGACCCGGATCTCGAGATCGGACCGGAGACCCACCTCCTCGACGTGTGGGCCCGCCGGTTTCCGGGCCTGCTCATCGGCCTCGGGGACGGCTTCGAGGCGTTCTGGCAGGCGTTCACGCGCAGCCGGGACTTCCGGTGGTACGAGCTGGATCCGGACCAAGTCCGGCGGGCGGTGCTCGACCACGAGCCGGTGGACGGACGCGCCGTCGTCGAGGGGCTGGCTGGGACGTGGGCGCGGCAGCGCGGGGCGACCCGCTGGGGCGAGAAGACCCCGACCCACTTCCGCCACCTGGACACCCTGCTCGCGTGGTGGCCCGGCGCCCGAGTGGTGTTCGTCGTCCGAGACCCGCGAGACGTGGTCGCCTCACGGCTGGCGGTGCGGGCGAGGTGGGCCACCGACGACGTCGAGGGGATCGCTCGCGACTGGTCGGCCTCGGCCGTGATCGCCGACCGATGGGAGGACGACGACCGCGTACGGGTCGTTCGCTACGAGGAGCTGGTCGGCGACCCGGAGGCGGTCGTGCGGGACGTGTGCGCGCACGTGGGTCTGTCCTGGCGCCCCGGCCTGCTCGACCCTTCGCGCACCCGTGAGGAGGGTTTCCAACACGGTCGCCACGACCCGCGCGGTCGGATCGCAGCGGGCAGCCTCGGTCGGTGGCGCCACGACCTGCGGGCTGCCCAGGTGGCAGTGGTCGAGACCACCACCGGAGTGGAGATGCGGCGGTGGGGCTACGAGCCGTCCGGTGTCGGGCTCGGGGTCGCCGGGGCGGTCGAGATCGCCCGCAACCGGATCGGGCGGCTGGTCCGGCGGGCCGTCAACAGGCTGAGGAGTCCCGGTGTGGACCGGATCTGAGGGCCACGCGGCGGTCGCTCACCGGTCGACGACCTCTCCGAGGACCGCCCGGTAGACCCTCTCGTGCTCGGGTCCGACGGCCCCCCACGACCAGCGGGCCGCCCGCTCCACGCACCGCGCGGGCGTAGACGGGTCGCGGGCGAGCTCGATCGCCTCGAGGAGCGCGGACGCGAGGGCGTCCCGGTCGGCATACGGGGCCGTCCGCCCCACCTCGGGCGAGGCGATCTGACCGGGTCCCCAGCGGCTCGTGCCCACGACGGGCGTCCCGCAGGCCAACGATTCGGCCAGCACGAGCCCGAAGGCCTCGTTGCGCGACGGCAGCACCGTCACGGTGGCCGCCCGGTAGCGGTCGGCCACCTCCTCCAGTTCGCCCGTCCCCGCGTGGTCGGTGGCGGCCAGGACGTCCGCGTCGGCCGACGACAGGGCCCAGGCCGGGTCGCCGGGCCCTGCGAGCACCAGCCGGGCATCGGGGTGGTGATCGAGCACAAACCGCAGTGCCCCCACGAGGTGATCCAGACCCTTGTTCCGGGCCTCGAGGTCGGAGGGGAACAGAAGGACCGGGGGACCGCCCCGGGGGGACAGATCCGGAGAGAACCGGTCGGCCCGCACCCCCGGGGGCACGATCCACGGCTCACGGCCGCCGACCGTGCGCATCGCGGCGGCCGCGGCGTCGCCGAGCACCGTGACCGCCGCGGCCGTCCGCACGGCGGTGCGCCAGACGACCCACAGGGTCCGCCGGCGGCGCAACCACCGTTCGGCGGGGAGGCCGAGCTCGGTGAAGACCGTCGGGAGCCCCGCCAGCGCGGCGGCGGCGGCTCCGCCGGGGGTCAGGGCGTGCACGAGGTCGACCTCCCGGCTGCGCAGGGCGCCCAGCGCGGTGAGCGCGAAGCCCTCCTCCCGTCCCCTCACCAGCCAGCGGTTGCGGGGCCGGCGCTCCACGGCCACACCGTCGACGCGGTCGGGACCGTCGACCCCGGAGGTGACGATCCGGACGTCGTGGCCAGCGCCGTCGAGCCAGCTCGCCAGGTCGTGGAGATAACGCTCCCCGCCCCGCCGCACCTCGGGCCACGCGTACGGGTGCACCAGTGCGATGCGCAGCGTGGACCTCCTGGTGGTCGGGGGAGGACCGAAGGTAATAGCGTGCCACGCGATGAGCGACACGAGCGGTACCGCGGTCAGCGTCGTGGTCCCCACCACGGGGACGCGGTCCTCGCTGCGACGGCTGGTGGAGTCGCTGGAACGTCAGCGATACGGCGGCGATGTCGAGGTCGTGGTGGTCGCCGACGGTCCCGACGCGGACCTGGGGTGGCTGGAAGCGCGGTCGGGCCTGCCGACCCGCATCGTGCGCACGGCGACCCAGCTCGGCCCAGCCGGAGCGCGCAACCGCGGTTGGCGGATCGCGCACGGTGAGCTCGTCGCGTTCACGGACGACGACTGCCGCCCGGACCAAGGCTGGATCGAGAACCTCGTGGCGGCGTTCGACGCCGGCGCTGACGTCGTCCAAGGTCGGACGGCCCCGGACCCCGTCCAGCGCGCGGCCGGCGGCCCGTTCAGCCACACCGTCCGCGTCGACAACCCCTCCCCTCACTACCCCGCCTGCAACATCGCCTACCGGCGGGGCCTGCTCGAGGAGCTGGACGGGTTCGACCCAGCGTTCGGGACGGTCGGAGACGAGCTGCCGATCTGGGGGGAGGACGCGGACCTCGGCTGGCGCGCTCGCAAGCGTGGGGCGCGGATCGCGTTCGCGGGCGACGCGCTCGTCCTGCACGACGTCACACCGTCGGACTGGGCCGCACACCTGCGGTCGATGCGCCGTCGTGCGGGTCTGGTCCGCGTCGTGCGCCGACACCCCGAGCTGCGGCGTCACCTGCACGGCCGGTTCGTCTTCCACCCCTCGCACGTGAAGGTCGTGCTCGCCGCCCTGGGGATCGTGCTCGGGGCGACGTCCCCGCCCGGATGGCGACGTTGGCTGGCGGGGGCTCTCACGTTGCCCTACGCCCGCTTCCGGTTGATCGACCGCGCCCCCGGCGTGCGCACCTGGCCGTACTCGGTACCGGGCTGGTTCGTCGCCGACCTGGCCGAGGTCGCGGTGATGATCGGGGCGTCGGTCCGGGAACGCACCCTCCTGCTGTGAGCCCCGGCAGATCAGATCAGAGCACGAGCGTCCGGTGCTCGACGGAACCGCGGAGCATCGCGACGACCTCGGCCAGGTCCACCAGCAGCCTCCCGGGCAGGCTCAGCAGGTAGGCGTGCGGTGGGATCGGCCGGTCGCGGGTCGTGCGCATCCGCACCCACGGAACGGCCAGCAACCCGGCGAGCGGCTGCCGCGGAGCCAGGACGATCGCGGCCAGGGCGAGCAGCGCCCGGGGATGGGTGCGCTTCCAGAAGACGCCCATGGCGAGATCCTCACGACGGTCCGGGTGCTTGGCGTACAGACGAGGGATGCCCGTCCAGGAGGACGCCTCGCGCAGCGCCCCGGGTAACCCGAGGACGTGGACGTCGTGGTGGACGAGCGCCTCGCTGGCGAACTCGGCACCCCCTCCGAGTCCCAGCACGCGCAACGCGAGGTCGGTGTCCTCGCCGCCCTTCCCCGTGAACGCCTGGTCGAACCCGCCGACCGCCTCGAGGTCCACCCGTCGGTAGAAGGCGTTGCAGGTCGGGAAGTGCCGCGCCGAGCGGACCTGCATCGTGCGGACGAACGGCCCCCAGTCGGCGGTCGGGTCCGGCTCCGTCCGGCCGACCACGACCCGGTGCCCGTCATCGAGCGCGGCGAGCCCCTCCTCCAGCCAGCGGGCGTCCGGCACGCAGTCGTCGTCGGTGAACGCGACCACCGGGGCCGCCCCGGCACGCCACGCCAGGTTGCGCCCCGCCGCCCGACCCACGTGCCCGGGGCTGCGCACGGTCCGCAGACGAACCCGGCTCGACCGACGCAACTCGGACAGGGTCTCCGGCGTCCGGTCGGTCGAACCGTCGTCGGCGATCACGACCTCGAAGCGGTCCGACTCGAGGGTCTGGCCCTCCAGCGCCCCGACCAGTCGCGGCAGCATCCCGGCGCGGTTGCGGGTGCTCACGGCGACCGTGACCGCCGGCCCCTCCGCGTTCGCGTCACCCTCCACGGTGGCTAGCCTAACCACGCCCTCGATCAGGTGGAGCATGGCGACAGGTCGCACCTCCAACCCGCCGGCAACCGTCACGGTCATCGAGCCCGATCCCGACCGTTCGCTGCGCGCCGGCCTCCGGGAGCTGTGGAGCTTCCGCGAGGTGCTGGTCTCGTTCGCGAGCCGCGACATCCGCGTCCGGTACAAGCAGACGGTGCTGGGCGTGGCCTGGGCGGTCCTGCAGCCGCTGGCGTTCCTCGGGCTGTTCGTGCTGGTGTTCGCCCGGGGTGGTGGGTTCGACGGCGGGGGCGCCCCGTACGCCGCGTCGACGTTGGCGGCGCTCGTGGGGTGGCAGTTCCTCGCTACGGCGGTGAGCAACGGGTCCCAGGCGCTGATCTCGAGCGCCGGCATCCTGCGCAAGGTGTACTTCCCGCGCGAGGCCGCCACCCTCGGGGCGGTGGGTGCGACCCTGCTGGACCTGGGGATCGGGCTGACGCTGGCGGTGCTCCTGGAACCGCTGTTCGGCGGGAGTCCCGGCTGGACGCTGGTGCTCCTCCCCCTCCTGGTCGTGCTGCTCGCCCTGCCGGCCGTGGCGGTCGCGCTCCCCCTGTCGGCGCTCAACGTCTACTTCCGCGACGTGCGCTACGCCGTCCCGGTCGCGATCCAGCTCACGCTGTTCGCGAGCCCGGTCGCCTACCCCGTCACGCAGGTCCCCGAACGGTTCCGGCTGGTGTACGCCCTGCTGAACCCGCTGGTGGGGCCGCTCGACGCGCTGCGGCGCGTCCTGGCGCTGGGGGCGTGGCCCGACCCCGCACTGACCGCGGTCAGCGCCGCCTCCGGGACCGTGCTGCTCGTCCTCGGCTACCGGCTGTTCAAGCGCCTCGAACCCGAGCTCGCGGACGTCACGTGAGCGACTGGGCAGTGCGGTTCGAGGACGTCTCCAAGACCTACCGCCGGGGCGGACCCAGCTACCGGTCGGTGCGTGCGGAGCTGACCGACCGCATCCTCCGCCGCCCCGACCGGGACCGGCAGCACGGCACGCGGGCGCTGCACGACGTGTCGTTCGACGTCGCCCCCGGCGAGGCGTTCGGGATCGTCGGGCCCAACGGCGCCGGCAAGACCACCGCCCTGAGGCTCCTCTCGCGCATCTCCCGCCCCACGTCGGGACGGGTCATGGTCCGCGGACGCGTCGGGGCGCTGATGGAGGTCGGTACGGGCCTGCACCCGGAGCTCACCGGCCAGGAGAACGTGCACCTGTACGGCAGCATCCTCGGCCTGCCACGGCGCGAGATCGACCGCCGGTTCGACGAGATCGTGGCGTTCGCCGAGACGGGGGACGCGATCGACACGCAGGTGAAGTACTACTCCTCCGGCATGCAGTTACGGCTCGGGTTCGCGATCGCGGCGCACCTGGAACCCGACGTGTTCGTCATCGATGAGGCGCTGGCGGTCGGTGACGCGAGCTTCCAGAGCCGCTGCGTCGAGCGCATGAGCGAGCTGGTCCGGGCCGGCACCACGCTGCTGTTCGTCTCGCACCACCTGACCGCCGTCGAGGCGGTGTGCGACCGGGCACTGTTCCTCGAGGACGGGCGGGTACGGACACTGGGCCCCGTCCGTGACACGCTCCGTGAGTACTTGGGCTGGGTCGACGAGCACCAGCGCTCGGGAGCGCCGAACGTGACCAGCGGGCGCGACCTTCGCTTCCACGGCCTCACCTGCCGTGACGCCGACAGTCAGGAACGGTACGCCTTCCGCACCGGGGAGGACATCGAGGTCGCTCTCCACCTCGAGGCGGCTGTCGCGATCGAACGTCCGCACGTGACGATCGGGATCTCCGGCGCGAAGCCGTACATCGTCACCGCGTGCTCGATGCTCACGGACGGGGCGATACCCGAACGCATCGACGGACAGGTGGTGATCCGCTGTACGTTCCGTTCCGTGCCGCTGCGCCCACAGGTGTACGACATCTGGGTCGGCGTCCAGACACGCCACGGGATCGGATCCCTGCTCGACTGGCAGCGGGTCGCGAACTTCCGGATCGTGGAGGAGGAGCGGCATCGCCGCGAGGATGCACCACTGCAGGTGACGGCTCCATGGCCCGTCGAGATCGCGCACGACTGGGACGTCGAGCACGGTGTGGCGCGTGGGTGAGATGACGTCTCCGTACGCGACCGGACCCGAGGATCTCCGGAGGCGGGTGCAGGCCCGACGCTGGTACCACACGATAGAGTTGCCGGGCGGGGTGATCACACCCGGTCGCTTCGACCACCGGCCGGTGCTGGATCGGTACGGGATCCCCGCTCGTCTCGACGGCCAGCGGGTCCTCGACGTCGCCACCTTCGACGGCTTCTTCGCGTTCGAGTTCGAGCGTCGGGGCGCCCAGGTGGTCGCGGTCGACATCGACGACCGCGACCACCTCGACTGGCCCGAACCCCTGCGGCGCCGCGCCCCCGACGACGCCTTCAATCCGGACGACACCGGCTTCCATCTGGCTCACGAGGCACTCGGATCGAGTGTCGAGCACGTCATCAGCAGCGTCTACGACCTCGATCCCACGGACATCGGGCGGTTCGACCTCGTGTTCATCGGGAGCCTGCTCGTCCACCTCCGCGACCCGGTGGGGGCGCTCATGGCCGTCAAGCGGGTCTGTCAGGGCAGGCTCCACGTCGTCGACGCCGTGGATCGCTGGCTGGACCTCGTCCCCTGGCTCAGCCTCGCGCGGTTCACCGGGACCAGCGACCACCTCACCTGGTGGCTGCCCAACCGGCGGGCGCTCGGTGAACTGGTCGAGACGGCCGGTTTCCTCGACGTGGAGGTGGGGCCGCGGTTCCGGGTCCCCCGGCGCGGGGAAGGTGG
>CAZHZQ010000064.1:6995-13222 GCA_964537235.1 uncultured Actinomycetota bacterium
GGGTGCACCACGAGCTGCTGGAGGGTGTAGCTCCGGACGTCGGCGGCCTCGTTCTCGGGCTCGTAAGGCCCGAGCGAGAGAGGGTCGAGGCCGAGGGATCGCACGGCCGCCGTCACGGCGGTGTGGGGTTCGGTGACGAGATCGTCGAACAGCGTGACGTGGACGCGGTCGGGGCCGAACGTGTCCAGGTACCGCCGGAGCTGCGGCCCGTACGTGACGACGCGCCGGTAGTCGAGGTACACGTCCATCCCCCGGAGCCGGTCGTAGGGCCCCCGTCCCGGCGGACCGTGGAAGGCCGCGAGCACGTCCGTGAGCGGCTCCGCACCCCAGGACCGGACGAACCGGTGGAGCGAGAGGATCACGTCGACGGGGTTCCGCAGGTTCACGAGGATGTGCGCGTTCGGGGCGAAGGCCGCGATCTCCTCCGCAGCGGAACGAGACAGGAGGTACGAGGTCGAGGCCTCGAGGACGACCGGCTGGGTGAGGTCCCGGAACAGCTCGCGGTAGGCGCGCCGGTCGGTGGAGTACGTGTCAAGTCGTATGCCCAGATCCCGCCCGAAGTGGTGAGGTTCCTTCACCGACGGGGTCCCGATCGACGGGTGGCGGGCGAGGTACGTGAACAGCGACGTCGTCCCCGATCGCGGCGCCCCGACGAGGAACGCGTTCGGACGCGGCACGCGGATCACAGCATCCACGGTTCCGGCTGCTCGAGTGCCAGCTCCTCGAGGGCCAGTCGGTCCTTCACGGTGTCCATCGACCGCCAGAAGCCCTCGTGACGATGGGCGTACAAGAACCCGAGCTCGGCCATCCGCGGCAGCACCTCGACCTCGAGGTCGGTGCCGGACCAGTGGTCGAACACGTTCCGGTCGAAGGCCATGAACCCCCCGTTGATGCGGTGCTCGGGGAGGCGAGGCTTCTCCCGGAACGTGAGGATCCGCCCCGTGTGATCGGTGGTCACCGTCCCGTACGGCGAGGGCAACGGGACCGTGGTCACGGTGGCGAGGGCGTCCGCCCGCCGGTGGGTGGCGAGCAGCTCACGCACGTCGATGTCGGCCAGTCCGTCCGCGTACGTGACGAGGAAGGTCTCACCCGTGAGGCCCGCGGCCACGCGCTGGACGCGTTCGCCGGTCGCCGTGTCCAGGCCGGTGTCGACCACGCGCACGTTCCAGCCGTCCGGAGGCGCGACGTATCGCTCGGCGATCTGGTCCCCGAGCCACCCCGTCGCGAGGACGAACCGGGTGATGCCCTGGGCTGCGTGGATCGCCATGACATGCTCGACGATCGGTCGACCACCGATCTCGATGAGCGGTTTGGGGATCTCACGGGTGACGGGGTAGGCGCGGGTACCGCGGCCCCCGCAGAGGATCACCACCTCCAGCTCGTCCGTCGTCACCTCGTCCCCGACCACCTGTGGTCAGGTCCCCGCCGTGTGCAGCTGGTCGGCGTGATCGCGGTACCAGGCGATCGTGCGCTCGAGCCCCGCCTCGAGGTCGACCTCCGGCTCCCAGCCGAGCAGCTCGCGCCCCTTGCTCGGGTCGCCGACCATCCGCCAGATCTCGGTGGGACGGTGGTCGAGCGCCCCGAACCGCGGCTCGATCGGATCATCCATGAGCCCCAGGATCGTGGTGGCGAGGTCGCGGATCGCGATGTCCCGCCCCGAGCACACGTTGATCACCTCCCCGGTGGCACGTTCCCCAGTGAGCGCCGCGACCATCGCGTCGGCGATGTCGGTCACGAAGTTGAACTCCCGCGTCTGCGTCCCGGCGGTCATGCGCAGCTCACCACCTCGCAGCCCGGTCAGGATGATCTCGGGAACGACCCGGTCGACCGTCTGGGCGGGCCCGTAGGCGTTGAACGGCCGCAGGCACACGATCGGCCACCCGTACGCCGCATGGAGCATCCGGCAGTAGCGCTCCCCGGCGTACTTCGACACCGCGTACGGCGACACGGGGTCGACGAGGCGGTCTTCGCGGAACGGGACCTCGACCGGGCCGTAGATCTCGCTCGTCCCGACGTACACGAACCGCTCGTAGTCGCCGTCCAGCGCCTGGAGGAGATTGACGGTCCCCTGCACGTTGGTCTGGAGGCACTCGTCGACCCGGATGAAGCTCTTGCCGACGTGGGTGAAGGCGGCGAGGTGCAGCACGTACTCGGGGGCCACCGCGGCCGCGACGTGCTCCATCGAGGTCCGGTCGGTGACGTTGGCCTCGACGAGGGTCACGTCTGCGGCGACGGCGGCCAGTCTGGGCGGGGTCTGGGTGGACACCGCCGGCGACATCGCGTGCACGTCGGCACCGACCTCCAGCAGCCGGCGTGTCAGGTGGGAGCCGATGAACCCGCCGGCCCCCGTGACGAGCACGCGCGCGCCCCTGAGCTCGCGCAAGGGTTCGCGCACGCGTGACCCTCCTGGAGCTGATTAGAGCACGACGGTCCGGTAGCGGATCGATCCACGCAGCATCGTAGCCACATCCGCCACGTCCACCGCGAGGTGACCGGGGAGGTCGCGCAGGCTCCCGCCGCGGCGGCGGACCCTGTCGCCTAGCCACGGCAGCCAGGCGGCCAGCGGTCCGGGACGCCGCGTGGCTGCAGCGGCCAGCGTGCCCACGAGGCCGAGCACGGTGAGGGCGTGGGCACGCGACCAGAAGATCCGTGCGACCAGCAGCTCCCGGCGCAGGCGCGGGTGCTTGCGAACCAGCAGCGGGATGCCGATCCCCGCCCGCACATCGCGGACCGCCTCCCGGACCGTGGACGAGCGCACATCGTGGTGGACGACCGCCGCCGGTTCGAAGCGCGCGTCCCGCCCGAGCCCGACCACCCGCAGGCCGAGGTCCGTGTCCTCGCCGCCGGCGGTCGGGAAGCCCTCGTCGAACCCGCCGACCGCCCGCAGGTCCCGCCGCCGGTAGAAGGCGTTGCACGCCTCGAAGAAGCGCACCTCCTCGACGGCGACGACCCGTGAGAACGGTGTGACCTCCGCCCCGGGCGGCGGGGCGGTCCGACCGATCACGACGTCCGCCTCGGTGATCGCTGCCAGGCCGGCTTCGAGCCAGCCGGGGGTCGGGACGCAGTCGTCGTCGGTGAACGCCACCACGGGGGCGCGGGCCCGACGCCAACCGACGTTGCGTGCGATCGCCGGGCCGCCGTTGCGCTCGGTCCGGACCGTCCGCATGTCCAGCTCGCTCCGCGCCGCGAGTTCGGCGAGGACCGCCGGCGTGTCGTCGGTCGAGGCGTCGTCGACCACGATCACCTCGAAGCGGTCGGGGTGCAGGGTCTGGGCCTCGAGCGCCGAGACCAGGCGCGCCAGCCGGGGCGACCGGTCGAAGGTGGGAACGACGACGCTGACGTCCGGACCCGCGGTCACCACGGTCGCCGCAGGGCGAAGACGAGGACCCGGCCCAACCTGCGCAGGCCGGGCAGTGTCGTCAGCCACGAAGCGAACCGCGCGATCCATCCGCCCGGCCACGGCACCGGCGACCACGCGACCCGCGTTGCGCACGTCGCGACGAGGTCGTCCAGCTCGCGCCACGAGTACTCGCGCAGGTGGCTGTCGGCCGCGTGGTAGTGGGAGGCCGGACGCAGTCGGCCCCGCAGGAGGTCGCGAAGCCGCCGCCAGAGCACGTCGAGCCGGTGGCGGTTCGGCGTGGCGATCACCACCCGCCGGGACGGCGCAGCGACACGCACCATCTCGGCGACCGCCCCCCGGTCGTCCGGCACGTGCTCGATCGTGTCGTCGCTGACGACCGTCGCGAAGGTGGCGTCCCGGAACGGCAGCTGCTCCACGTCGGCCACGACCCCGAGGAAACGTATGCCCCGCTGCTCGGCGACCCGGCGCGCGAGGCGGACCATGCCGTGAGAGATGTCCACCCCGACGACGACCGCGCCGCAGATGTCCGCGACGACCAGCGATACGGCCGGGTTGGGCCCGCAGCCCACGTCCAGCACGAGCTCTCCGGGATCGGCCCGGACGAGCTCCGCCACCGCGGGGGCCGTCTCCGGGTAGGACAGCAGCGGGGGGACGTCGTCGACCTCGGACGCCAGGTCCTCGCCGAGGTCCGCGTACAGCTCGCGGAGCGCCTCGCGGTCGCCGCTGCGCAGCGCCTCGGCGGTCTGGCGGCGGTGCCGGACCCAGACGGGGTCGAGCTCAGGCGCCACGGGGTCCCTCGTGCCGACGATCGGGGGACGCTAGCGTAGGCGCGCCCTGGGGCCTCGTCGGTGGACGTCCGGAGCGCGGGGGAAACGGTGACAGCGGTTCGCTACGGGATCGGGTTGGGGGCGCTGGTCCTGGTGACCGCCGGGGTCGTCGTGGCCGCGAGGCAACTCCGCGGACGGCTCGTCCCGGGAGCCTCAGGCCCGGTTGCCACCGTGTCGGACACGGTGCTCGCCCTGGCGGTGCTCACGCTGGCGTTGCAGGTGCTGGGCACGGCCGGGGCGCTGTCGCTGCCGTGGGTGACGGTCGCGGCGCTCGCGATCGGCGCGGTGGCGTGGTGGTCGCGGCATGCCGGGGAGGCGTCCCCTGCACGCGACGTCGGGGCGGCAGCTCGCCGCCCCGGCTGGCTCGCGGCGGCAACCGGCGGCCTGCTGGCCACGGTGTGGGTCGCGGGCACCGTGCCGGCCTTCAACCGGGGCATCACCACCTACGACAGCACCGCCTACCACCTCCCCCACGCCGCACGGTTCCTCCAGACGGGTCGGACCACCGGGCTGCACACCATCACCCCGGAGGTGCCACTGGAGTTCCACCCCGCCAACGGCGAGCTGCTCCACACCCTGGGGATGCTGGGGTTCGGGACCGATCTCCTGTCGCCGGCGATCAACCTGGGGTGGCTGACCCTCGCCGCCGTGGCCGCCTGGGTCATCGGCGACCGCGCGGGGCGCGGCTGGACCGCCCTCGCGCTCCTGACGCCCGTCCTGGTCACGCCGGTGATGGTCCGCACCCAGCCTGGCTCGGCCTACACCGACGTGGCCGTGATCGCACTGGTCCTCGCGTCGGTCGCGGTGCTGCTGCGTGCACCGCCGACCCTCGGGGCGGTGACCGTGGCGGGGCTGGCCGCGGGGCTCGCCGTGGGGACGAAGCTGTCGGCCGTTGCGCCGGTAGCGCTGCTCACGCTCGCGGTCGTCGCCGCGACGCCGCGGGGACGGCGCGCAGCGACCGCCGTGACCTGGACGGCAGCCGCGTTCGTCGCGGGCGGCTACTGGTACCTGCGCAACCTGTGGCACACCGGCAGCCCGCTGCCGTCGGTAGACCTCGGGATCGGTCCGCTGCGCCTGCCGCACCTCGACTACCCCCTCCTGGACGAGGCCGGGTACGCCGTCGCGCACTACCTGACCGAGCCGGAGGTGTGGCGCCGGGTGTTCCTCCCTGGGCTGGACACCGCGCTCGGGCCGCTGTGGTGGGCGCTGCTCGGGCTCAGCGTCGTGGGACTGGCCGTCCCCGTGGTGCGCGCGCAAGACCGGCGGGTCCGCGCGTTCGCGGCCGCCGGCCTGCTCGCGCTGGCGGCCTACGCGGTCACGCCCACCACGGCATTCGGGTACGAAGGCGACCCGGAGCCGGTGCTGTTCATCGCCAACCTGCGCTACGCCACCCCCGCACTTGCCCTGGGGGGTGCGCTGTTGGCGCTGTCGCCCGGCCTGACGGGCTGGCGCCGAGGGAGCGTGGTCGCGGCGGCCCTCGCCGTTGCCGCCGCGGCGATGTGGGCGGCCGGGGCGGTCCGACCCGTTCACGCCGCCACCGCGCTGGTGCTCGTCGCCAGCGTTGCCGCGCTGCGTGCCGCTCCGCTGGTGGCCAGCCTGGCGCGCCGGCCCGTGGTCGTCGGGATCGCGGCGGCGTCGGTCGTAGCCGGCGGGTGGATGCTGGCCGGGCATTACCTGACCAACCGGTACCAGGACGCTGGACCGGCCGGGGTCCGCCAGCAGTGGCGCTGGGCACAGGACATCGAGGGGGCGACGATCGCCGAGGCTGGGCGTGGCACGCCCTACCCGCTGTTCGGGGCGTACCTCACCAACCACGTGGAGCGTCCGGTCCGGCCTGGCGCGCTCGGGGCGGAGGCGCGGATCACGACCTGCGAGGGATGGCTGACCGCCCTGGCCGACGGTGGGTTCGACTACGTGGTGACCGCGCCGAACGTGGGGACACCGGACCAGGAGCCACCGGAGGCCGACTGGACCCGGGCCGACCCGGGAACGGTCGAGCTGTTCCACCGCGAGCGCGCCGCGGTGTTCCAGCTCACCCG
>CAZHZQ010000065.1:0-13137 GCA_964537235.1 uncultured Actinomycetota bacterium
CCAAGGCCAACGGTCGTGCGACCGTGCGCCCCTACGACCTTCCGTCGCTCAAGTAGGCGACCCCACCAGGGGGGCCCGCGACCTCCATGGTCGCGGGCCATCGCCCTTTTGGTCCTGGGTGACGGGGGCAATGGATCGCTGCTCAATCAAACCGTTCCCACAGACATAGGGGACTGCGGAGGAACGCTCGTGAAAAGACGCCGAGCACCCAACGCCCGGCCGGTCACCGTACTCGACCATGTGGCTACGACGATTATCCAGGATCAGGGGTCGGCTGACTCATGGACTAACCAGTACTACTCGAACCACCGCGGACGCCTGATTGGTGACCTCCAGCTGGTTGGCGACTTGGTTCAGCCGGAGGCGAACGTGGTCGAGTTCGGGAGCGCTCCGCCATTCTTGACAGCTGCTCTCGCGGAGCTCGGAATAGCGATTACAGGTGTGGACATCGCGCCAGGCCGCTTCGAGCGTTCCATAGCGCGGTACAGCTTGAACGTCCTAGAGTGCGACATCGAGTCGGAACCCCTCCCGTTCAAGGACGAGGTCTTCAGTTGTGCCCTCTTCAATGAACTCTTCGAGCATCTGCGCCTCAATCCGATTTTCACGATGCGAGAAGTTTGGCGTGTCCTCCGACCCGGGGGACTACTCCTTTTGACGACACCTAACCTCCGTTCCCTCCGCGGGATGTACCACTTCCTCCTGGATGGTGAGGCGTACGCGGTCGTCGGAGGGGTCTACAGCGAATACGAGAAGCTGAAAACCCTTGGCCACATGGGACACGTCCGGGAGTACACGCCGAAGGAGGTTTCAGACTTCCTCACGCGTTGCGGGTTCCAGATACAACGATCCATCTTTCGCGGCCCCCTCCACCACTGGTCGGAGAGGATCGTCTGTTCGTTGTTCCCGAGGCTGAAACCGTACGTCTCCATCATCGCCTTGAAGCCGAGGTCATGAGCGGATGGCGGTCCTCAGCGCGTGACGCGTAATCAACATGATGGTCAAAGCGATCGACAAGGTCCGCTGAGCTTCCTGAGACACGGCTTCGCTCGCTCGGTTGCGACAGTGACGTCAGGAACTATCGCACGGCACGCGATTCTATTCCTGAGTGCTCCAGTCCTGAGCCGTCTCTACTCCCCGAACGACTTCGGCACCCTAGCTCTGCTCACTGCACTACTGGGGTTCGTCCAGCCCATATCAGGTCTGCGGTACGAACTGGCCATCCCGATCGCAAGGAAGGAGCGACATGCGGAAGCCCTGATGTGGATGAGTACTGGCCTCACCGTCGCGTTTGCGATCTTCATCGGTGTGGGAACGTTCATCGCCCGCGAGCCTCTCTCGGATGCACTCAATGCACCAGATCTTGCATCTGTCGTCTGGACGTTGCCGATCCTCGTAGCTACAGCGGGAACGTATGAAGCTCTGTCGTATCTCGCTGTCCGTCGTCGAGCCTACGGAACGATCGCAGCAACGAGGCTGACACAGGGCGTGGGAAACGCCGGGGTTGGGATTGGATTGGGTGTCATGCACCTAGCACCGCTGGGACTCGTGCTCGGCGATGTAGTGGGTCGGGGAGGAGGGGTGACTCGACTGGCTGTATGGGCACGGAGGAGCAGTGAGGCGGGAGCGAGACCTCCCGATCGACGGATGATCAAGCGGCTGGCATCTCGATACAAGCGGTTCCCGCTGTACTCCGTTTGGGTTGGGTTGGCGAGCAGTGCGGCAATGCAGGTGCTGCCCCTCTTCCTATCTGGGTTCTACGACGCCGCTGTAGCGGGGTTGTACCTCCTAGCGGCCAGGGTTGTCGAGCAGCCCCTCAAGGTGCTAGGGACTTCAGTCTCTCAGGTCTACTTGGGTGAAGCCGCTGAGGGAATCCGACGGTCACCCGCCACAGTTCGAGATCTGTTCGGTCGTGTCCTTCGTAACTTGACCCTTCTCGCGGCTGTGCCGTTCACGATCCTCATCGTCCTCGGTCCCCCAATCTTCGAGTTCATCTTCGGGCAAGAATGGAGAACGGCGGGTCAGTTCGCGCAAGCGGCTGCACCTATGTTCGCTGCTCAGTTCGTAACGTCCCCACTGTCCCAGACTCTGACACTTCTCGAGCGGCAGGACGTGCAGTTGTGGTTCGGACTCACACGCTTGGGGGCCATCGGATTGGTGTTCGCCAGCGTAACCGTCCTCGACCTATCCGCTTGGTCGACGGTGTTCGGGTACTCGATAGTCAACACGATCGCCTACGTCGTACTCGCGCTGCTCAGTCTTCGACATCTTGAGATGCGGGACGGCGATCCGTCATCGGAGGTATAGCCTCGTTAGGGCCATCAGCGTCTCCCTCTGGGCCGGTACGTCCGTACCCAGCGCAACAGATCGGAGGACCAGGACAAGAGCCAACGTCCGATTGCGTACGCATAGTCGGTGGGGCCAGGGTGGAAGCCGGACAGTTCGTATCCGAATTCTTCGATCACATCCCCGAGTAGTAGATCCGCGAACACTTGCTTACGTTCGGGGAGGCTCTGGCGCCAGTCCCGAACGATCCTGGGCGGACGGGAAATATTCTCGTGATCAGATGGGACCCGGGCATCTTGGCCCGCCGCCCTTTCCTGTTGCCAGTAGCTGGTCATCGATGGGTCGAACGGGATGTCAAGGAACGCACAGAGGTCTTGTAGAACGCTGGTGGGTTCTGCCACCAGGTGTTCGTAATGCACCTCCAGGTAACGGTCGGGCCCCAACTCCTGGCCTGCCCGTCTACCCGCTAGTACGCGTTTCTTCCAGAAACGCAGAGCGGACGCGTACTCCGTGGGTCCCCAACTGGCTTCGACAAGAGACGCAGCCGTGTCGCGCGGGTCACGAAGCATATGAACGAACCGACTCGTGGGGAAGGCTTGAGCCAGAGTCTCCATCGATCTCACGTACTCAGGCGTCTTGTCGATGCAGTGTCGAGCGGCATGGGTCTCCGCGTACAGGTCGAACGCCGCTCCTACCAGTTCAACTGCGGTGGGAGCCGTGAGTTCCGCGAGGTGTTCTTTGAGGCGATCATGATCAAGTTGCCAACGGAGGATCCGCTCGTTCGTGGAAACATCCTCAATGGCGGCTGCGAGTTCTCGCCCACTGAGCGGGTAGTTAGCTCTGTATCGATCGAGGAACCACGGTATGAAATGTGTCTCCCCTGGCACTGCTATGTCGGGATGAGCATCCAGCATCGCACGCAGGAGAGTCGTTCCGGAACGTCCGCACCCGACGACGAAGTCCACGTGCGTCGTGACGTCGCAATGTGGAGTTCCATCGGATAGAGGTGAATACTCGTGGATCTGGATTCCGAGTGCCCGTGCAATAGTCCCGGCCGCCCTCACGATTCGGAGAGCTCCCGCGACTGCAACGGGATAACCGCGCACGATGCCGCTTACGGTAAGCGCGCCTCCTAAGATCGCCTCCGCAAGCGAACCCGCAACATAGCCCGCTCGCGGGATGAGTCGTGCAGGGATACTTCGAGCGACATCGGCCCGATCGATTCGATTGGCACCGATGCGCAGCGAACGTCGTACGTGCCAGGGGAGCGTCATTCGATGCTGTGGGACGAACTCGTAGACCACAGCTTCGTCGCACCAGTGGATCGAGTATCGCGCCGAGATACGTTCCGTGAACTCAGTGTCGCTACCTCCGGTGTGTGCGAAGTGCGTATCGAAGCGCCGATCGAAGTCGAGTAGGACATCAGCCTGCACCAAGAGGTTCCCGGTTCGGGCCACGCTCAGGCGGTGGCCCGTTGCGTGTCGAGGCCTCGCGATCAGGCCGACCTCACGTACCCACGGCGGTGGATCAACCTCGAACTCGGGAACGATCGGGCCGGCCACGACGCTTGCGCCTGATACCAGAGCGTACTCAAGCCCTCGTTTCAACCATCGCGCGTCCACAAGCTCGTCATCGTCGACGAACGCGATCCAGTCGGCCCATGGAAGCCCTTCCTCCAACGTGCGGTTCCGGGCGTACGGGATGCCTTCCCGCGGCTCGTGGAAGAGACGGACCCAGGAGGGGAGATGGGGGGCCAAGCCCATCGCGCTCCCTGCTGGGTCATTGTCGACCACGTACGCCCGGACTTCCCACGCGTCGCCCAGTTCTTCCCTCGCTCGCTCGAGGCTCTGGAGGAGGCGCTGAAGCTGGTCGGGGCGTCGTCGTGATGCGATGCATACAGCGACGCGGGAACTACCGTCAGTGCGAGGGACTTCCGTAGGCTTCACCGTTGGATCGACCTCCGGAGGATGCTTGAGGCGCCTTCACGATTATGGGATGCGATGAAACGCACGTTGATGGTCGCGTCCGCTGGCGGGCACCTGACCCAGCTGGATCTCATCCTTCCGCGACTACGTCCGTTCATCCGACATCCTCTCTGGGTTACGTACGACGTCCCGCAAGCGCGGTCGCTGCTTTCTGAAGCTGAGATCATCCAGGGTCACCATCCGACAACCCGGAACCTCCTGAACGCGCTTCGCAACTACAAGCTTGCCGTCGACATCTTCGACGAGCATGACATCTCGCGCGTTATCAGCACCGGAGCGGGCCTCGCAGTGCCGTTCATGATCCGCGCGCGGCGGCTCGGCATCGCGTGCCATTACATCGAAACGGCGACTCGCGTGACGTCACCGTCCCTCACTGGCCGGATCCTCGAGAAGGTCCCCGGCGTGACCCTGTACACCCAGTACCCCCACTGGGTGCGCCCCGGCTGGCTGCACGTGGGGTCGGTCTACGACGGGTTCAGCGTCGAGTACGGGTCGGCGGAGCCCGTGCGCCGGATCTTCGTGACGCTGGGGACCCAGGACTACCCGTTCGGCATGCTGGTCGATGCGGTGGAGGAGCTGCTCCGTGACGACGAGGTCGTCTGGCAGCTCGGCGCCACGGATGCTGGGCGCGGGTTGCCGGGGACCGTCCACACGTCGCTTCCTACGGACGAGCAAGACCGTCTCCTGCGTGAGAGCGACGTCGTGGTCGGACACTGCGGGACGGGTCTGGCACTGTCATCCCTCCAGCAGGGCCGGACGCCCGTCCTCGTTCCACGGCGCCAGCGGCGCGGGGAGCACGTCGACGACCACCAAGTGATCACGGCCAAGGAGCTGCGGGAACGGGATCTCGCCGTGGTCCGTGAGGTGGAACTCCTGGACCGCCACGACCTCGAGCGGGCGGCGGGTGCTGAGGCGCGGCGGTCGACAGCCCAGCCGTTCCGACTCGTCGAGGGGGAGCAGGTCCCTGACGGAGCAGAACCGCTGACCACGCCGGCGCAGTGGCGGCGGAGGCTGGGGCTCCGGCTCGCGCTCGCCGATGCGGTGACGATCGGCACATCCAGCCTCCTGGCGTACATCGCGCGCAACACGCTGGGGCAGGCCGGTGTCGTCGGGGAGTTCGCCAACGAGATACCGGTGGCGTTGGCAGTCATGCCCCTGTGGCTGCTGTTGTTCTACTGGTTCGGTGCCTACCGGCCGGAGTACCTGAACTCGTCGGGTGACGCGTTCCGACGGTTCACAGCCGGGGTGACCGGAGGCGTGCTCGCGTTGGGGTTCGTGTCCTTCGTCTTCCAGTTGCGTCTCTCCCGGCTTTACGTGCTGTTCCTGTTCCTCCTCGTGTTCACCCTGGGCGGTCTCGCACGGCTGGGGCTCCGCCACCGGCTCGGACGCAGGTACGAGCGGGGCGAACTGACCCAGAACGTTCTCATCGTGGGCGCGGACGACGAGGCGGCCGAGGTCGCGCGGGCGATGCGGGGTTCCACCCGTTCTGGGTACGAGGTCGTCGGGTTCGTCGACGACGAGCTGGACGAGGGGAGCTCCGTCGACGGAGTACCGGTCGTCGGCGCCGTCCGCGACGTGCTCGAGAAGGCCTACCAGTTGCGGGCGGGTCTGGTGGTGGTGTCGCCTGGTGGAGTGGAGTCGGGCACCCTGCAGGACATCCTCGTCGAGCTCGAGGGGACCCCGATCGACCTGGCGGTGGCCCCGTCGCTGTTCGAGGTGGTCACACGACGCGTGACGATCGAGTCCATCGCGAACGTCCCGATCCTGCACGTGGATCAGATCCGGCTCGAACGCGGCAAGGCCTTCGTCAAGCGCAGCCTGGATCTTGTCGTCGCGACACTGCTCGGACTGCTGACGTTGGCCGTCACGGCGTTCGCTGCGGTCGCCGTTCGGATCGGTTCACCCGGACCGATCCTCTTCAGGCAGCAGCGACTCGGACGCGACGGGCGTCCGTTCACGATCTACAAGTTCCGCACCATGGTCGAGGACGCGGAGGAGCGGCTGCAGGAGGTCGAGCATCTCAACGAGGTCGGGCACGGCTTCTTCAAGGTCCGTGAGGATCCGAGGGTCACACGTGTCGGGCGGACCCTCCGGAAGTGGTCGATCGACGAGTTGCCTCAGCTTTGGAACGTGCTCAGAGGCGACATGTCCATGGTGGGACCGCGACCTCCGCTGCCCGAAGAGGTCGAGGACTACGAGTCGTGGCAGCTACGACGGCTGCGGGTGCGTCCGGGGATAACCGGCATCTGGCAGGTCTCGGGGCGCTCCCACGTTCCCTTCGAGGAGGCGGTCCGTATGGACCTGTTCTACATCGAGAACTGGTCTCTCGGGTTCGACCTCTACCTGCTCGCGAAGACGGTCCCAGCAGTCCTCGGAAGGAGCGGTGCCTACTGACGATCGAGTCCTGGTCTCGTCCCTCGGGCTCAATCGGAGATGGCCGTGAGCGTCGGAGAGAGCACGGTTCCGATCACGCGTCCGCGTGGGAGCAACGCCTGAAGATCCCCTGGCGATAGCAGCCTCGTGACTGATCCCTGTTCGTCCACCCAGGACGGTGACCAGTGTCGAAAGAGGGTGTGCCTGTGGGCCTCGACGGGGAACCAGCGGTTCGGAGTGGTCGCGATCCAGTGGCGACCCACGCGCTCGTGTTCCGTTAGGAAACGATGTTGTTCTTGCGCCCCACCCACATGTTCGATCACGGCGTTGGAGTACACGAGATCGAACTCGTCGGCACCGAAGGGGAGGTCCAAGCCATCCGCTTGGGTGTAGTTGGGCCATTCTGGGATGTCCGCCGCGAGACCGGTTATGACCACGTCTTCCGCAGCCCCCACGAGTGAACGTTCAACGATGCCGTCCACTTCGTTGCGCGTCGGTGAGGCTCCGACGACGAGGATGGTGCTGATCCCGTGCTTGGCTATGAACCGTTGTGCTAACCGAGCCTTCTGGTGGCGGTTCCAACGTCCGTACGTGTAGGCCAAACGACGAAGGATGCTGGTCATCCTGTCAACGTCCGTTCGAGCGCACGTGTCTCGGTCATCGGCAGGTCTCCTCGACGAGCTGGTCGATCGGCTCGAGGTGCTGCGGGTCGTCCATGCCGTCCGCCGTGCGTGCTTGGGCCGCCTGCTTTCGCGCTGCGGCACACCCGTCACTCTCGGCGGCAGAACGGACCAGCAGGTGCCAGGTGTAAGCACGGGCACCGCCGATGCCCCACGACTCGTAGTTCGGATAGATGTCGAGGTAGGGAACGAGGACGGATTCGGCCAGGGCGTAGTCACCGCCGTCGATCAGCGCTGCCGATACCTCGTTGGCGCTGGCGAAGTCGGGGAAGCCGTCGAAGAGCACGTCGACCAGTTGCTGTCCGGAGATATCGCCCGCAGTGTAGTCGACGATCGCCAGGTCCACGCGAGCAGGGTGATAACCGGGGTTCCAGGCGATCGTCCGCTCCAAGGTCCAACGTGCGAGCTCGTACTCGCCTGATCGCATGAGCTGGAAAGCCGCCTGAGAGGCGCGATCGACGTCCCACGCCACGGGAACGCGAGCAGCTTCCGCAGCGGACATGCCGGCCTGCTGTTCGAGGGAACGTGCCTGCCACAACAGTGCCACCGATCCTGTGGCGAGCAACGCCCCGAAGGCGACCGCGATCGCTGTGGCTGCGAACAGACCGGTCGTCTGGCGATCTTCTCTCGTCTTGCGAGCGTCATGACCCGCCACCACAACGCCGATGGCGAGCAAGGCGGGGATCACGGGGTAACCCCAGTCGAAGTCGGCCCCTTGATGGACGAGCAACGCGGCGGTCATCGCCGTCGCGCCCAGGGACAGTGGCCACCGGAGGTCTCCGACCTCGATCTCGTCAGCGAGCTCCTTCAGCCCTCTGCCCGCACGTGTGAAACGTCGCCGACAGGCGAACAGGGCGAACGCCGTCAGCCCGAGGAACGGAAGGGCGAGCGCAAGGCCGCCCTCGCCGAGCACCTCGGCGTACTCGTTGTGGGCGGACGAGGTCAGGTTCGATTCCGGCGATGTGAATGGCAGCGCCATATTGCGGTAAGAGCCGACGCCCTGGCCGGTGAGCGGTGAGTCCGCGAACATGCCGAGAGCCGCGTCCATGTGGAGGAACCGCCGCAGGAAGTTGTGTTCCGCCGGGTCTCCACTCGCCGAGACGACCCGAGCGACTTCCGTGCCGCTCTGGCTGCCTGCGAACCAGAGGAGGCCGCTTGCGATCGCGAACGATGCGATCACCAGCACGACGGAGCGGCGAAGTGCGGGCACCCAACCTCGGGCTCTGACGGTCGCTACGAAGAGGACCAGACCACCCAGGACGAGGACGACCACTGCTCCACGGGACCCTGCGAGCCAGGCACCGGCGAAGGCTGCGGCGGCCGCCAACCCGAAGAGCATCGCGATGAGCCGGCGGCCGGCCATCGCGAGACCTCCGAACAGCAGTCCGAAGGCCACCATCAGGGTCCCTGACTGGTTGTGCCAGGACAGCACCCGCCATTCGGGCTGACGACCTTCCATCAGTGAGAGCCCCCACCAGCTCAGGAAGGCTTCGCGCCAGTACAGACCGAAGCTGACCATCAGGAGGGACGCCAGAGCAGGCGGCCCCCATCGTTGGCGCCAGATCCGGTGAACAGCTAACCCCACCAGCGGTATCAGTGAGTAGGTGATCGTGTCGAATGCGAAACCGGATCGCTCTGCAGCGAAGGCAAGCGAGGCGATCAGCCCGATGGCCCACGAACCGACGAGGATCCGAACCGACGTCGGGATGCGACGAAGTTCGGCAACGGCGCTCGGGACCGCTGCGAGAGCCAGGAGCCCGACCCGTGCCAGGGAGGTACCTCCGACGCCGCCGTCGTGGTACGACAGCCACCACAGCACCGCGATCAACAGGATGATCGACGTCGCGTCGCCCGCCCAACGCAGGCCTGTCGCCCAGCGGCTCTCGGGCTGCGCCGTCTCCGGTTCTTCGACGTACGGCGTCGCCCCCAGCCGGGGCGGGGGAGTGACGGGAGCGGGAGTGATGGTGGTGCTCACGCCCCGAGTCTCGACCCTCGCGGGACCAGCCTTGAGGCAGCACCTCTTGGACGCCCCGCCCCAGGTGTGTACGCTCCGCCCCGACACCAGAACGACACCAGAACGACAACTGAACACCGACCCTTTAACGACCGGTCCTGTGAGGCCGGGAAGGGACCGCAAGTGACTGACGCGCATCGTCGCGTGCTCGACGCCGGGGACATCGCCCGGATCACCCGCCGCATCGCCCACGAGATCATCGAGCGCAACCAGGGCGCCGGCAACCTCGTCCTCATGGGCATCCGCACGCGCGGCGTCCCGCTGGCGCAACGCCTCGCGAACGTCCTGCAGGAGATCGAGGACGTCGAGGTCCCGCACGGATCGCTGGACGTCACGCTCTACCGCGACGACATCTCCCGCCGCGGACCGCTGCCGCTCGGCGAGACACGGTTCCCGACCAGCATCGACGATCGGATCGTCGTGCTGGTCGACGACGTGCTCTACACGGGCCGCACGATCCGCGCCGCCCTGGAGGCGCTGGCCGAGGTCGGCCGCCCCGAAGCCGTCCGACTGGCCGTCCTGGTCGACCGGGGCCACCGGGAGCTGCCGATCCGCGCCGACCACGTCGGCAAGAACCTGCCCACCTCCTACGGGGAGGACGTGCGGGTCCTGCTCGAGGAGATCGACGGCGAGGACGCCGTGGACATCGTCCCGGCGACCGTCGCGGAAGGAGCCGGAGCGTGAAGCCGCTGATCCACCTCCTGGGCATCGACGACCTCGACGCCGAACAGGTCGTCACGATCCTCGACACCGCCGAGCAGCTGCGCGAGATCGCCGAACGCCCCATCAAGAAGGTCCCCACCCTGCGCGGGCGGACCGTCTGCAACCTGTTCATGGAGGACTCGACCCGCACCCGCATCAGCTTCGAGGTCGCCGCCAAGCGGCTGTCCGCCGACGTGATCAACTTCTCGGCCAAGGGCTCCAGCGTCTCCAAGGGCGAGTCGTTCAAGGACACGGCGCTCACCCTGCGGGCGATGGGCGTCGACGCGATCGTGGTGCGCTCGAGCTCGTCCGGCGCCCCGCTGCAGCTGACGCGCTGGGTCGACGCCAAGGTGCTCAACGCCGGGGACGGCTGGCACCAGCACCCCACGCAGGCGCTCCTGGACCTGTTCACGATGCGCCGGCACCTCGGCCGGCTCGAAGGACTGAAGGTCGCCGTCGTCGGCGACATCCTGCACTCCCGGGTGGCCCGCAGCCTCGTCCAGGCGCTGCAGCTCGTCGGCGCCGAGCCCACGATCGTCGCCCCGCCGACCCTGCTGCCCCCCGAGGCGCACACCTGGGGGGCCGAGGTCACGACCCACGTCGACGAGGTGCTGGACAACCTCGACGTCCTCTACCTCCTGCGGGTGCAGCGCGAGCGCATGTCCAGCCACTTCTTCCCGACCACCCGCGAGTACGCCCGGCTGTGGGGCATCGAGGCCGACCGGCTCGCCCGCCTGCCGGACGATGCCATCGTCATGCACCCCGGCCCGATGAACCGGGGCGTCGAGATCGGCCCGGACGTGGCCGACAGCGAGCGCGCGGTCATCACCGACCAGGTCACCAACGGCATCGCGGTCCGCATGGCGCTGCTGTACCTGATGCTGGGCGGGGGCAACGGTGCCCCGTCGCCGAGCGACGTGCCGGTCGAGGTGGAAGAGGAGGTCGGAGCATGACCGCGCGCAGCGTCCTCCTCAAGCAGGGCCGGCTCCTGGATCCCTCCGACGGACACGACGGCCCCACCGACATCCGCATCGTCGACGGTGACATCGCCGAGGTCGGCGACCTGCAGGCCGACGGCGAACAGGTCCTCGACTGCGCCGGTCTCTGGATCACCACCGGGCTGATCGACCTGCACACCCACCTGCGCGAACCGGGCATGGAGGACGCCGAGGACATCGCCACCGGCTCCGCGGCTGCGGCCGCGGGCGGGTTCACCGCCGTCTGCGCGATGGCCAACACCGACCCAGTGTGCGACTCCGCGGCCGTGGCCGAGATGGTCCACCGCCGTGGGCGTGAGGTCGGTCTGGTCGACGTCTTCCCGGTCGGAGCGGTCACGAAGGGCCTGGCGGGCGAGCAACTGGTCGAGTTCGGGGCGTTGCACGATTCCTCCGCAGCGGTCGACTTCTTCTCCGACGACGGCGTGCCCGTCGCCGACGCGCTCATGATGCGTCGGGCGCTGCACTACGCCACCGCCTTCGACGCGGTCGTCTGCAACCACGCGCAGGATCCCGACCTGACCGGCGACGCGCAGATGAACGAGGGGGCGATGTCCTCGCTGCTGGGCCTGCAGGGCTGGCCGCGCGAAGCCGAGGAGTCGATGATCGCCCGCGACCTGATCCTCGCCCACGGGGTCGGCGCGCGCCTGCACGTTCCGCACGTGTCGACCGCCGGCAGCGTCGAGCTGATCCGCGCCGCCAAGGCCCGCGGCGTGCGGGTCACCGCCGAGGTCACGCCCCACCACCTCACCCTCGACGACCGGCTGGTCGGGACCTACGACCCCAACCTCAAGGTCAACCCGCCCCTGCGCACCCTCGACGACATCGAGGCGCTGCGCGCCGGCCTGGCCGACGGGACGATCGACGCGGTCGCCACCGACCACGCCCCACACCCGCCGGAGCAGAAGGACCAGGAGTGGGATCACGCCCCCAACGGGATGCTCGGGCTCGAGACCGCCTTCGCGCTGGTGGTCACCGAACTGGTCGAGACGGGGGTCCTCGACCTGCTGACCGCCGTCGAACGGTTCACGGCCGGCCCGGCCCGGGTCCGTGACCTCGCCGGCCACGGCGCCCCGATCCGGGCCGGCGCCCCGGCCAACCTCACGATCATCGACCCCGAGGCGCGCTGGACCGTCGACGGCCGGGCGCTGCACTCACGCTCGCGCAACACCCCCTACGAGGGCCGCAAGCTGTCGGTCCGCCCGGTCCACACGCTGCTGCGCGGCCGGTTCACGCTACGAGACGGAGAGGTGCAGTGGTGACCGACGCGATCGTCGTCCTCGAGGACGGCACGACCTTCCGCGGCCGCTCGTTCGGCGCCCCGGGCACGTCCTTCGGCGAGGTGGTCTTCAACACCGGGATGGCCGGCTACCAGGAGGTCCTGACCGACCCGTCCTACCGCGGGCAGATCGTCGCGATGACCGTCCCGCACGTCGGCAACTACGGCATGAACCCCGCCGACGCCGAGTCCGACCGCATCCAGGTGGCCGGGTTCCTCGTCCGGGAGGCCGCCCGCCGCCCGTCGTCCTGGCGGGCCGAGGGCGACCTGCGCACGGCCCTGTCCGAGGCGGGGATCGTCGCCGTCGAGGGGATCGACACGCGCCGGCTCACGCGCCACGTCCGCGAGCTCGGGGCCATGCGCTGCGGGATCTCCACCGAGGTGCTCGAGGCCGACGAGCTCGTCGCGCAGGTCCTCGACAGCCCCACGATGGTCGGCCGCGACCTCGCCCGTGAGGTCACCGTCGCCGAGCGCTACGAGGTCCCGGCCCAGGGCGAGACGCGGTTCCGGGTCGTCGCGCTGGACTACGGGATGAAGCGCTCGATCGTCCGCAACCTCGCCGAGCACGGGATGCAGGTCACGGTCCTGCCGGCCTCGGCGACCGCCGAGGACGTCCGGGCGCTGGACCCGGACGGGGTCTTCGCCTCCAACGGTCCCGGTGACCCGGCCGCCGTGACCTACGGGATCGACGCGCTGCGTGAGCTGCTGGGCACGGTGCCGGTGTTCGGCATCTGCCTCGGCTCGCAGCTGCTCGGCCACGCCCTGGGCGGGGACACCTACAAGCTGCGGTTCGGCCACCGGGGGGTCAACCAGCCGGTGCTGCGCC
>CAZHZQ010000066.1:0-7851 GCA_964537235.1 uncultured Actinomycetota bacterium
ACGGCACCTGACCGCCAAGACGGACTTCATGTCGCTCACGGCACTGCGGTTCGCCATCGGGTTGCCGGCCGCCGCGGTCTTCGTGCAGCTGGACCAGGGCAGCGCCGGGTTCGTCGCCGTCTCCGGCGGCGACCTCCTCCCGCTGCTGCTGCTGGCACTGGTGCCGGGCCTCCTGGCGCTGCTCCTGTACTACCGCGGGTTGGGCAGCACACCCGCCTCGTTGGCGACGCTCGCCGAGCTCGCGTTCCCGCTGGCCGCCGTGTCGATCAACTACGTCGCGTTCGACGCGACCCTCACCGGCAGCCAGTGGCTGGGGCTGGCGATCCTGACCGGCACGATCACCGTGATGAGCCTGCTGTCCCGCCGCCGTGGCCCGAAGGCCATGGGTGTGCGCGTCCGTGCGCGACCGGCGCTGGAACCGACCGCCTGACGCGCCTCAGTCTCCGGCGTCGGTGTCGGCGTCGGGTCCGGGGACGCCGTCGGGCGGGCCGGCTCCGTCGGGGCGGTTGCCCTCGTCGCCGGACGTGCCGATGTCGTCGCGACCGGCGGGTGCACCGTCGCTGCGCCCCTGAGGGTCGCCGCTGTTGCCGGGGCCGTCGCCGCTCCGGCCGGGTGCCTCGCCGCTCTTCCCCGGGCTGTGATCCGGGTCGTAGTCGCAGTCGTCGGGCGTGTGTCCGTGTCGTGTGGCGATCCGGTCGCAGGCCCGGGACACGGCGATCTCGGCGTTCTCGCTGCCGAGTTGACCGCTGCCGACCAGCTCGGACAGGCGGGCGACGGCCTGCGCCCCGGCCTCGCCGAGGTCCGCGCCGTGCTTTTGGGCGAGATGGAGCTGCTGTGCGGCGGCGCTGGCGAGCTCGGGGGCGTGGCCGGGCACGGCCTCTAGCTCGTCGAGGCGACGATCGGCGAACTGGAGGTGCAGGCGGGCGTCATCGCTGGTGACCGCGAGCGCGACGTTCTCGCTGACCCGCTTGACCCCGTAGAGGGGATCGCCCGGGTTCGCGTCCTGTGCGAGGGCGACCGCCCCACCGCCGGCGGTGCCGAACGCCAGCGTGGTGGCTGCGGCGATGGCCGCGGCCCGGCGACGGAGCGTGGGCAGCCAACCCGCCGCCGACGTCGCAGGCGCCGGGTCGGCAGCTGCCGCGCGGATCGCGGCGAGGTGACGGTTGCGGACGTCGGCGGGGATCGACTCGGCCAGATCGCGGATCTGGCGGGCGGCGTCCATCAGCGCGTCCCCCTGAGCTACGTCCTGGGGGGTGTCTGCACCATCGAGCAGACCGTCGATCAGACGGTCCAGCTCGTCGGGTGTCACCCCCTCGGGTGTCGGCTCGTCGGGTGTCTGGCGCTCGGACACGGTTGCCTCAACTGGTTGTTCGGACAGGTCCTCCACCTACGCAGGCGAGGTACCACCCCTCGGGGTTACGGGTGATCCTCGGATCCTTCCGGAGCGGCCGGCCCGCCTCCCTCGGCCTCACGGGAGGTCCCGCTGTGGTCGCGATCCAGGATGCGGGTGAGACTGCGCAGGCCCCGGTGCTGGAGCTGCTTGACCGCCCCCTCGCTCTTGCCGGTGATCTCGGCGACGTCGGCGATCGGCAGCTCCGCGATCAGGCGCAGCTCGAGCACCTCCCGTTGGTCGGGGGTGAGCTCGTCCATCGCCGCGCGGATCAACGTCGCGTCGTGGGCGTCGCCGACGATCTCCTCGGGGCTGGGTGCCTCCGACGCGAGCGTGGCCCGCATCTCGTCGGTGAGCTCGTGGTCCGAGCGCCGCGCGGCGCGTCGACGCCAGTCGTAGAGGTTGTGACGCGCTGCCCGGAACAGCCACCCCCGCAGCTCGCGGCCGTTGCCGCGGATGGCGGCGTGCCCCTCGACCAGTTCGAGGAAGGTCTGCTCCACCAGGTCGTCGGCGACCTCACCGTGGTTGACCTGTCCGCGCAGGAACGCCCGCAGGGCTGGCGCCACCTGGAGGTACGCCGCGGCGATCGCGTCGGGATCGCCCCGGCGTACGCCGTCGACGATGTCGTCGAGGGCGTCCTCGGAGTGCGACACGCGGTCCTCCGTCGAAGGTCGGGCCCGATGCTGCGCCGTGGGGCGATCGGATACAAGCGCATGATCTTCCGGCGGTGCGCCCGGTCGGTCGCGTGGGCGCAGTACGCTGCAGCCGCCAGCGGCGACGATCGGCGGGGAGCACCGGGTGGCCGACGAGACGTTGTTCGAGCGCGGACGGGGCGACCGTTCCGACGACGCGCCCGACGTCGAGCGGGTGTTCTCGCGTGCCGTGGAACGCCAGCTCGAGGAGCAGCAGGAGCTCAACCGTCTGGTCAAGGACACCACCGACCGCTTGGCGGCCCTCGAGCAGGGCTTGCGGTCCCTGCGGGAGCAGACCGCGACGAACCTGACCGGCCTCCGGTCGGAGATGCAGGATCACACGGCCCGCCTGGGGGACCAGGTCGGCGAGCAGATCCAGCAGGTGGCGGCGGAGGTCGACCGTCTGCGCGGCACCAGCACCGATCACCAGGTGCGGCTCGTGCAGCTCGCCGAGGCGGCGGAGTCGGCGATCAACGCGCTCGAGGCGCGTCACGTGCGGCTGACCGACGAGCTCACCGACGTCAACGAACAGCTCCGGGCGGACGACCGCCTGGATGCCGACGCGCTGGTGGCGACGCTCGACCGGTTCGAGATGAGCCTGGCCTCCCGGTTGGACGAGCGTTTCGGGGCGCTGAGCCACCGGCTCGGGCGGCTCCAGGAACAGGTCCAGGAGGACGACGGGATCGACCTCGCCGAGGAGCTCGACGAGGTCCGTGCGCGGATCGATGCGCTGCGTGAGCACACCGACGAAGCGACCCGGGAGGCCGCTCAGCGTGGCGCCGCGCAGCGCCGGACCGAGCAGCAGCGGCTCGCCGAACGTCTGCGGGAGGAGCTCCGCCGCGAGCTCCTGGATGCGCTGGGCCCGCTCCTCGAGGAACAGCGCCCGTCGTCCGAGGAGATCGAGGAGACCGTCGACGGGGTGGTGGCACGGCGGGTCGGTGCGCTCGACGCCACCTTGGATCGCCTGGCCAGCTCGCTCCGGAGCCGGACCGAGGAGCTCGACGGCCGGATCGCGGCGGTCGCCGACCGCCTCGGCGAGCAGGCCGCCGAACGCGATGAGGTCGCGGCCGAGGACCGCGCCCGCCTGCATGAGGAACTGCGCGGGCAGCGCGAGGAGCTGCGCATGCAGCTGGAGCCGCTCGACGAGGTGCGCCAGCGGCTCTCCGGGATCGACGCGTTGCACCGGCGCCTGGACGTCCTGGGGCAGGTGCAGCGTCAGCTCGAGGCGATGCGGGACGTGCCGGACCGCCTGGAGGCCCTGGAGTCCCTGGAGGAGGTGCCCGGACGGCTGGAGGCCCTGGATTCCCGGCTGGCGGTGCTCGAAGGGCACGTCGGCACACAGACCGAGGCGGTCGCCACCTTCGCGGACGACCACGAGCGAGCGCTGCGACACGTCGCCGACACCGCCGCCGCGGTGGGTCCGGAGCTCGTCTCGCACGTCCGTCGTGCGCTCGCCCCGATCGCCGAGGACATCGCCGATCTGGATGATCAACTGCGTCTCGTGCGGGCGTCGTCGACCGGTGACGAGGAGACCCTCGAGGCGCTCCGCGAGCGGTTGACCGAGGTGATCGGGATGCGTCTGGCGGACGTGGGACACGCGCTCGCCGAGCACCGGGAGACCGTGGACACGGCGATGCGTGCGACCGCCGACGCGGTCGGCGACCACCGCCGTGCCGTCGACGCCGCCATGCGCACGACCTCCGAGTCGGTCGGCGAGCACCGGGACGCCGTGGACCGCAGCCTTCGCGCCAGCCGCGAGGCCATGAGCGAGCACCGGGAGTCGATCGCTGCGGACCTGCGTGCCGACCGTGAGGCTCTCGATGAGGAGGTGTCGGCGGTGCTCGAGGCCGTCGAGACGCGCCTGGACGACCTCGACCGGGCGCTGGGGACCTCGCTGCCGGAGACCCTGGCGCGTCAACGGGAGGAGCTCGCCTCGACGCTGTCGGAGCCCCTCTCGGACGCCACGGAGCGACTCGTCGCGGCCCGTGAGGAGCTGCGTGGGGTCGCGGCCGAGCTCGGCGGGTTGCCGGGCGAGCTGGACGGTCATCTGGCCACGACCCTGGACCAGGCGGTGGGCGCCGCGCGCGAGGAGGCGCGCACCGCGACCAGCCAGGTGCTCGAGGCCGTGGACCGGCTCGACACCGTCCAGGAGGGCCTGAGCGGTCTCGAGAACTCGTTGGTCGCGTACCTCGAGGCCCGGGACGTCCGCCTCGAACACGAACGGATGCAGGTGCTGCGCGACCTCATCGAGGAGCTCGCCGAGGGCCTGTCCCGCCGCGATCGGCGCCGGCTGGCCCGACGGCTGGATGAGGTGCGCGAGAAGATCGGCCTCTCGACCGCCCCGACGGACGTCGACGACAGCGGGCCCGCCGGGGATCCGGACGGGGGAGGTGAGCGGCCCGGGCTGCTGGCGGCGCTGCTCGGGGAGTCCGACCCGTCTGAGCGATCGGAGCCGTCCGAGCCGGAGGTCGTCGACGAACGACCTGCAGAGACCGACACCGCCGGTGGGGCGTCGGAGATGTCAGACACGGCCACCGAGGCCCCTGACGCGTTCCTCGAGCGGTTGCTCGGCGAGGAGGACGAGCTCGCCGAGGCAACGGTGCAGGACGAGGCCGAGGACGAGGTGCAGGACGACGACGAGGTGGACGACGAGATCGAGGACGCGCGCGCCCCCGACGACGGCCATCCGTGTCCCGAGTGCGGGTTCGTAGCCGGCAACGCCGGTGGCCTCGCATCCCACCGTCGGACGCACGCCTGACCGGCGTCGTCGACCGATCGCGGTGCGGTCACGACCCCGGCGGTGAGGCCGACAGCCCCAACCCGTAGGGGCAACTCCGACGCTGAACCACAACCTGTCGTGGGTTAGCCCTTGACGTCGCGCGTCTGGCACCGCAGAATGACGTTGTTGTAATTACGCCGACGTTACCGGAGCCACCGTGGGAACGATCGCCGCCGAGCTCACCACCACCGGGGTAGGACTCGTCCACGACGAGGACATGGCCTGGATGGGAGAAGCCCGCTGCCTGGACGCCGATCCCGAGGCCTTCTTCCCCGAGAAGGGGGGATCGACGCGCGAGGCCAAGCGCATCTGCAACGCCTGTGACGTGCGCGAGGAGTGCCTCGAGTACGCCTTGGCCAACGATGAGCGCTTCGGCATCTGGGGCGGCATGAGCGAACGGGAGCGCCGACGCCTCAAGCGTCTGGC
Source organism: uncultured Actinomycetota bacterium (assembly GCA_964537235.1). Lineage (GTDB taxonomy): Bacteria > Actinomycetota > Nitriliruptoria > Nitriliruptorales > JAHWKO01 > CAZHZQ01. The sequence continues at coordinate 5,288 of CAZHZQ010000066.1, forward strand.
CTCCTGAGTGGATCCGCGTCGGGACGGCCGTCACGCCCGCGGTTCCGATGCACCGGCGGACGGTGCGGAAGGAACGATGCGGTTCACGCACCCGTACGTCGCGTCCACCGTCCGGCTGGGATGGCAACGTCGCCGCGGCCGTGGGCGCCACGTTGCGCTGCTGATCGGACACCGGCTGAGGTGTCCGGGGACGGTCCGACACCCCCGCTGACCCGCGACCACCCACGGACGCCCAGCCGTCCCGTGTGATAGCGTCGCCCCCTGCGCCCGCCCTCCCGGCGGGCGCGATGCGTGCCGCGGCAAGGGAGTTCGCACTGGACACCGGCCACGCCGACCCGGGGACCGCTGGGGACGCGCAGGACCCCGTCGACCGACCCACTCCCCCCGTGCTCGCGATCCTCGTCGTCCACGACGGCCTGGCGTGGGTCGAGGAGGCACTCGATGCCGTCGCGGCGCAGACCTACGAGCCGTTGGAGGTCGTCGCCGTCGACAGCGGGTCGACCGACGGGAGCCGGCAACGGTTGCTCGACCGGTTGGGCCACGAACGCGTGCTCGTCGCCGAGCGAGACCTGGGGTTCCCCGCAGCGGTCGGGATGGCGTTGGACTCCGCCGTCGCGGCGGGATCCGAAGCGGAGTGGATCCTGCTCCTGCACGACGATCTGATCCCGGCACCGGACATGGTGGCGCAGCTCGTGGCCCACGGGGTCGACGATCCCCGGGTCGGGGTGGTCGGACCCAAGCTGCTGGATCACGACGATCCCCGGTTGTTGCAGCAGGTGGGGATGGCGATCGACCTGACCGGGCGCGCCGAGTCCGGCCTCGAACCCGACGAGCTCGACCAGGGCCAGCGTGACCGTGACCGGCCCGTCCTGTACGTGTCGACCGCCGGCATGCTCGTGCGCCGCGACGTGCTCGACGACCTCGGACGTCTCGACCGGCGTTACCACGTCTTCCGCGACGATCTCGATCTGTGTTGGCGGGCGTGGCTGGCGGGGCACGACGTGGAGGTCGCACCCGCGGCGGTCGCCCGGCACGTTCGGGCGGTCTCGAACTACCAGCGGTTGGGCCAGACCGAGGCTCTTGGGCCGCGCTACTTCGCCGAGCGCAACACGCTGGCGACGCTGCTCAAGTGCTACGAGGCAGCGCGGTTGGCGTTCGTGCTCCCGCTGTTCCTCCTGGTCGGGGTCGCCAAGGTGCTCGGGTTCATCGCGACGCGCCGCCTGAACGATGCCTGGCAGACCCTGCGTGCCTGGGGTTGGAACCTCGTCCACCTCCCCGAGACCCTGCGTCTGCGCCGCCCGGTCCAGGAGCGTCGGGTTCGCAGCGACGGGGAGCTGTCGCCGCTGTTCGCCCGTATCGCCCCGCGCCTGCGCGCGTACGGCGAGGCGATCGCCGACCGGTTGGCCGGCGGCGCCGTCGACGTGCCGGCCCCGGTCCGGGAGGACCTGGACCACGAGGAGTCGGACTACCGGATCGTGCGGGCCGCCCGGCGGCACCCGGTGTTCGTCATGGGGTTGGCGCTGGCCGTCCTCGCGTTGGTGGTCGTCGTGCCCTTCCTCCGGGCCGGGGCGATCCGTGGCGGCGAGCTGGGTCCCTGGCCGGCCTCGCCCCTGAGGTTCCTGCGGGCGTACGCGTCCGGCTGGCACGACGTCGGGGGGATCGCGACGGCCACACCACCGTCCCCTGCCCAGGCGCTCCTGGGGCTGTTCGGGCTGATGACCTTCGGCAACGAGTGGCTGGCTCCACGCCTGCTGTTGTTCGGCGCGCTGCCGGTCTCGTGGTTGCTGGCACTGCGTGCCGGCACGCTCGTCGCGGGCACCAGGATCCCTCGGGTGGTCGCGGCGACCGCCTACGCACTGAGCCCTCCGGCGATGGCCGCCCTCATCACCGGTCGCCTGGGTGGTCTCGTGGCCGTTGCGACCCTGCCCGCGCTGGCACTCGTCGGTGTGCGGCTCGCCGACGTGCACCGTCCGCCGGCGAACGCGTGGCGAGCCACGGCGGGGGCGGCGATCCTCGGGGCCGTCCTGGTGGCGTTCGAACCCACCGCCGCTCCGCTGCTCCTGGCCGCCGTGGCGATCGGTCTGGTCGCGATCGCGGCCGTGGAGGGTCCGGCGCAGGCCCGTCAGTCCGCGTCGGTCAGGGTGCTGCTCGCTGCCGCAGGGTCCTTCGTGCTCCTGCTGCCCTGGGCCATCGAGCTCGTGCGTCCAGGTTCCCCGGTCGTAGGAGGATTCGGGGACACCGAGGCAGCAGCCTCGAGCTTCCTGCGCTGGCTCCTCCTGGTGCCCGACCTCGCCGGCTTCCCCGGCGTGGTGGTGGGGCTGGCCTTCCCCGCCGCCGGCATCCTGGGGCTGCTGCTCGCGTACCGCCGCCGCCCGATGCTGGTGGGCACGCTGTGGTCGATCGTCCTGGCGGCGGTCTTCGCGGCGTGGGGGCTGGGTCGGGCCGGACCGGACGCGATCGCCTGGCCGGGGACGTTGCTCCTCGTCGCGGCTCTCGCCTACTCGGCACTGTTGGCGGCGGCGTTCACCACGGCGGGCGAGTACCTCCGTGCGCATGCGTTCGGC
>CAZHZQ010000066.1:7951-12942 GCA_964537235.1 uncultured Actinomycetota bacterium
GCCGGTGCGGAGCTGGGACTCGCCAACATCCTGTACGTCTACGTCCCCGAGGGGGGGCGCACCGGACGCCTCGAGACGATGCTGGCCGACCAGTTCGATCTCGAGCCGCAGCCGGTCGCCGCCGGTCTCGTCTACCGCGTCGCCCGTTGGGTGCCGCGAGCCGCGTACGTCTCCCCGAGTGCCGCGGTCGCGATCGACCGACGTGGCGAGCTGCCTCCAGATGCGGAGCCGATGCCGCTCGAGCGGGCCGACGGGGACACCTACCGGGGCCGGGTGCCCGGCGCCGGCACGATCCTCCTGGCCGAGCCCGGAGAACCCGGATGGCAGGCCTCGGCCGACGGACGGGAGCTCGACCGTCGGACCGTCGACGGTCTGACCCGCTTCTCGGTCCCGGCGGATGCGGGTGGCGTCGAGGTGACCTACGGACGTCAGGCCCGACGTACCGCCGTCGTGCTCCTGCAGGCGTTCGCCGCGCTGTTGGCCGTGTCCCTGGTGCTGCGCCCGCCGAGCTTCGCCGAGAGCCCGGAGGCGCGACGACGGAGGGTCACACCATGAGACGTGCGACCTCCTCGTTGGTCGCGACGATCGTCGTCGTCCTCGTGGCCGCAGCGGGCGTCCTGCTCGACCAGGTACTGCCCGTTCCGTCGACCGCCCCGGCGGAGGTCGCCGGCGCCCGCACCGCGGTCTCCGGGGCGTGGTACTGCGCTGCCGGGAGATCCGACGTCGAGAACGACCTCCGGGGCATCGCGGCGACGCTGCCGGACCAGGCGACCAGTTCCGCACTGCGGATGGACGTCGTGTCCGGCGGTGACGTCGTGCGCGGGGCCGAGCTGGAGGCCTTCCCCGGATCGATGCACGTGCAGCCGATCGCCCCGGCCGAGGACAACCTCGCGATCGCCGCCCGTTGGTGGCGCACCCCCGCGGCCGTGGGACGCCTGTGGGATCGCCGCGTGACCGGCGAACCCGGCGGTCGGCTGGAGGGGGCGTGCGAGACCGAGGCGAGCGCGAGCTGGTACCTGCCCGGGGTCAGCACGGCCGGCGGTGGCCAGGCGCGGATCGCGCTCGCCAACCCCTTCGAGGCCGACGCGGCGGTCAGCGTCTCGCTGTACACGGAGGCGGGGATCGAGACGCCCGAGCTGCTCAAGAACCTGGCGGTGCCCGGGCGGTCCGTGCGGATCGTCGAACTCAACGACCACGCACCCGAGCGTCAGGACCTCGGGGCGGTGATCACCGCCAGGGCCGGGCGGATCGTGGCCGAGGGCTGGCAGACCGTCGACCCGGCCGTCGGGGACGTCGACGGGATCACCCTCGCCAAGCTGGTCAGTCAGCCGACCACCTCGTGGACGGTCCCGTGGCTCCAGGGCGGCGACACCGAGGCGTGGGCGTGGGTCCTCAACCCGTCGGACCGGGCGGCAGCCCTCGAGATCACGGTGCACACACCCAACGGCGGCAGCCCCCTGGCGGACATGGCCGACGCCAGCGTCCCCCCGCGCAGCCTCCAGCGCGTCGATCTGCGGGGGGTCCTGCCCGAGGACATGGCACAGGGGGCGGTCACGGTGGCCTCGGGCAACGGCGTGCCGATCGTGGTCTCGACCGCCACCGTCGTCCGGTCGGGCGACGTGGCCCGCACCGGCTTCGCCATCCAGTTGGGCGAGGTCGCTCCGGATGCCGGCTGGGCGATCATGACGGGCCCCAACGAGGGCCGCAACGAAGCCCTGCACCTCGTGAACCCGACGGCCTCTCCGGCGGTCGTCGACGTGACCGTGGTGGCGGAGCTGTCGGTCCACGGCCCGGAGGCGTTCCGGGGCCTGACCGTGCCGGCAGGCACCGCCCTCGATCTCGACCTGCGGTCGACGCTGCCCGATCTGGGGATCCACACGATCTTCGTCGTCGCGGAAGAGGGTGCGGTCGTGGCGGGGGTCCGCGCGTTCGGACGCGAGGGTGACCTGGATCTCGTCGCTCACCCCGGCGTGCCGACACGGGCGTGGCGGGGCGCCGGTGAGGTCCCACCGGTGGACTTCGAACCGGGACTGTCCCGCAAGCTGGGAACCCGGCTCGGACCGGCGCTCACCCCGCAGCCGACCCCGGCGGTCCCGACCGAGAGCCCGTCGCCCCTGCAGACCGAGGTCCCCGAGACCACGCCGGTGCCGCCCGAACCGCAGCCGTCGCCGACCGGTCCCTGAGGTCGTCGGCGCCTGGGGGCGGGGGTGGGGGCGGCTCCTGAGGAGCCGTGATTTGACAGCCTTTCGGCCGGGATGGTACGTTGTTCCCTGTCGTCCCGAGAGGCTCACCGTTCACGCGGAGGTCGCTCGGGGCGACGCCCTTCGTATGGGCTCTTCTGCGCAGTCGCCCGGGAACCGCCCTGCGCTCGTGCTGCAGGCCGCCAGACCGATCCTCACGGCGGGTCCCACGGGGCCGCCAGAGCGCGCGTGATCGCCATCGAGCGCGTGCCGTGAATCACAACACCCGCTTAGGTAACCGGATCGTTACATAAGACCCTTCCCCTCGGGGTTCCCCCCCGCCGTTCCACCGCTTGCCGCGGGCGGCGAGCGGTGGGGGATGCTTGGAGAACCACATCGGTGTCATCTACCGTGGAGCCGTGGATCCCCACCCCGCGCAGCCGCCTTCACGGCCCGACGCTGCACGGTCGAGCGTGGTCCGTCCGCTGTCCCGGGCGGCGGCCCGCACCTGCGCCCGACCGGGCTGCCCGTCGCCGGCGAGCGCCACGCTGCGGTTCCGCTACGAGACCCGCGAGATCCACCTCGACGACCTGGCCGACCAGCAGGAACCGGAGTCCTACGACCTCTGCGCCGGCCACACCGAGCGCACGGGAGCGCCGTACGGATGGAGCCTGGAGGACCGACGCAGCGAGCCCGACGGGTCCGGGGTGGGCCCGATCGGCGGAGAGGGGACCGTCGCGCTGCTCGCACAGATGCTCGGACGCGATCGCGGCGTCTCGGTCGCCGACGACGTTGCCCCCTCGGGTCGACCGCGGTTGTTCGACGACGACGACCCGCAGGCGGAGGTCCGCGCCGACGCCTGGTGAGCGCCGTTTCCACATCTTCCCAGGACCGCGTCCACCCTGGACCGTTGCTGGTGTTGTTTCTTGGGTAACGCGGTCACCTAAGATGGGCTCGCTGCCAGATCCGCACCGAAAGGCCGCGCCCGTGGCGATCCCCCGTGACCTCGTGAACCAGGTCCGCCGACTCGACCAGTACGACCTGCGTCGTCTGATGATCCTGGTGCGAGGTCTGCTCCTGCACGCCGACGGGCACCCCGACGAGGTGGAGCAGGACGATCCGCAGATCGGGAAGGTCACCTACCGACAGGAAGAGGTCCGCTGCGGGAAGGACCGGTGCACCTCGTGTCCACACGGTCCGTACTGGTACGCGTACTGGAAGGAGGACGGTCGCACCCGGTCTCGCTACATCGGCCGTCACCTCCCGGGGCAACCCCTCGAGTCCGTCGTCCCCGACCGTGCGGACGGCTGACGCGCAACGTCAGGAGGGACACCGGTACGACCGGCGGGACCGCCGGACCGCCGGGGCTGCCGGCGGCCACCTACCATGCCGCCACCACCACTCGACGGAGGACCGGACCACATGGTGTCAGCGGGCAGCGCACGCCACGACGTCCTGCAGGAGATCTTCAAGGCCTACGACGTGCGCGGTCTCGTCCCGGAGCAGTTGGACGAGAACCTGGTCCGTGCCATCGGGGCCGCCGCGGCCCGTGTGCTGGATGCCAGCGCGATCGCGATCGGCCACGACATGCGTCCGTCCTCGCCCCGGTTCGTCGACGCCTTCGCCGACGGCGTGAACTCGCAGGGCGTGGACGTGGTCGACGTGGGGCTGGCCTCCACCGACATGCTCTACTTCGCCAGCGGTCACCTGGACCTCGCCGGGGCGATGTTCACCGCCAGCCACAACCCTGCGGGGTACAACGGGATCAAGCTGTGCCGGGCCGGGGCGGTGCCCGTGTCGATCGATTCCGGTCTGGCGCAGATCCGCGACCTGGTGGCCGGCGGCGACCTCGAGCCTCAGGGGGACCGGGGAGGTCGCCGCGAGGAGGACGTCCTCCCGCGCTTCGCCGAGCACGTCGGCAGCTTCGTGGACCGGGACGCCCTGCGACCACTGAAGGTCGTGGTGGACGCCGCCAACGGCATGGCCGGCCACGTGGTTCCCGCCGTGTTCGAGGGGCTGCCGTTCCAGATCGATCCGATGTACTTCGAGCTCGACGGGAAGTTCCCGAACCACCCGGCGGATCCGTCGGACCCCGACAACCTCATCGACCTGCGGGCCCGGGTCCGCGAGACCGGGGCCGACGTGGGGCTCGCGTTCGACGGGGACGCCGACCGTTCCTACGTCATGGACGAACGGGGCGAACCCGTGGTGCCGTCCCTGGTCGGGGCGATGGTCGCCGAACGGATCCTCGAGAAGCGGCCGGGCGAGACCGTCCTGTACAACCTGATCTGCTCGCGCACCGTCCCCGAGACGGTCGAGGCCGCCGGCGGCAAGGCCGTGCGCACACGCGTCGGGCACTCGTTCATCAAGCAGCGCATGGCCGAGACCGGCGCCGTGTACGGCTGCGAGCACTCGGCCCACTACTACTTCCGGGACAACTACCGGGCCGACTCCGGGCTCATCGCGGCCGTGCTGTTGCTGGAGGCGGTCTCGATCGCCGACGCCCCGCTGTCCGAGGTCATGGCCCCGTACGACAAGTACGCCCAGTCCGGCGAGATCAACTTCGAGGTCGACGACCAGGAGGCGGTCCTGGACGCCGTGGCCGAGGGGTTCGGCCGACGCGGGCAGGTCGACTGGGCGGACGGCCTCACCGTGGAGATCGGGGACCTCGACGACCGGTGGGCCTGGTTCAACCTCCGTCCCTCGAACACCGAACCCCTGCTGCGTCTCAACGTCGAGGGCGAGAACCGGAAGACGATGGAGGAGATCCGGGACGAGGTCACGAGCTTCGTCCGTGAACGAGCCTGACAC
>CAZHZQ010000067.1:0-12900 GCA_964537235.1 uncultured Actinomycetota bacterium
AGCGAGGTCTCGTACGACGGCGTGAAGTAGACCTCCACGCGCTCCATGGCCGGCGCTCCCACGGGCGATCCGGGATGAGCGACGAAGGTCGCGCGCAGACCCGGCTCATGGCTGTCCAACCGGTACGGCCCCCCGGACACCGGCACCCCGTCCCGGTACCCCTCGAGCCCGGCGTCCCCGAGGACGTGCGCGGGCAGCACCCCGACACCTCCCGTCAGGAGGTACGGCCAACGCCCGTACGGGCGATCGAAGCGCAACGCGACGGTGCGCTGATCCAGGGCCTCAGCGGACGTCAACGGTGCCAGCATCGGCCCGAGGGAGGTGTCTCGCAACGCCGCGACCGTCGCGACGACGTCCTGGGCCACCACGGGCTGCCCGTCGCTCCACGTTCCCTCTCGCAGTTCGATCTCCACCGTCCACGGTCCGTCGGCCTGTCCCGGTCGCACCTCCGCCGCGCTCACGAGACCGGCGCGGAGCTGTCCGTGTTGGTCCAGGCGGTACAGGGGCAGTCCCCAGACGGAGGTGAGGTCGACCGCGGCGGTGGTCTCGGCCAGCGCCGGGTACCACGCGACCGGCTCGTCCGGGTAGGCCACACGGACCGTGCCAGCCGGAGGACCACCGCCCCCCTCCTGAGCTCTGGCCGTCACCGACCAAGCGACGCCCAACACCAGGACCAACACGAGGATCGACGACCGGGCCAGCGGGGGCCCCCCGACCTGCCGCATCGACCTCACCGCCCCTACTCCTCCGGACGGACGGCGACGCGACTCAGATCCATGTCCCCGATCGGTGACAACGAGAACCCCTCGACCCGGTTGGAGACCACCCGGTTGTGGCGGTAGTGGAACAGCGGGACCACCGGCATGTCGTTCAGCACGATCGCCTCGGCCTGTCGGTAGAGGTCCGCGCGCACCTCGGGGCGCAGCTCACGCCTGGCCTGCTGCAGGAGGTCGTTGAGCTCCGGGCTGTTGTACTGGGTGAGGTTGTCCTTGCCGATACGGCTCGCGTGGAACAGCGGGTACAGGAACGTGTCCGCTGCCGGGTACTCGGCCAGCCATCCCGACAGGAAGAACCCCGCTTGTCCCTCCCTGATCGTCTGCAGCCACTCCGCCTGGGACATCGGCTGCAGCTGCATCGTGTCCTCCCCCAGCACCGCGTTGACATCCTCCTGTACGCGTCGGGCAACCGCGTCGTGGCCGGCACCCTCGTAGTAGACGAGGTCGAACGGTGGGATCTCGCGGTCACCGAGGATCTCACGTGCCCGATCAGGCTCGTAGCTGCAGAAACCGCAATCCGCCGGTTCGTAGCCCGCGATCCCGGGAGGCACGACCGAGGTGGCCACCTGCCTCCCCCGGACGACGTCCGACACGATCTCGTCCCGGTTCACCAGCAGCGACAGCACCTGTCGGACCGACGGGTCGTCGAACGGTGCCACCCCGACGTTGAACCCGTAGAACGCCGTTATCAGCTCGACGCCGCCCAACACGCCGGTCCCGCTGTACCCGTTCTCGGACCGCCCGTACGTGTCGATGGCTTCCTCGAGGCGGTCCATCGGCACGGGCGCGAACTCGAGCAGGCCCTGCTCGAACTCGTCGTACGCCGTCGCCACCGCGTCCTCTCCCGCGTAGATCTGGAAGACCACCTCCTCGAGTTCCGTGCCTCGTTCGGAGCCCGCGTGTTCCGGGTACGGCTCCAAGCGGATGTACGAGCCGTCCTGTACCGGTTCGGCCATACGGAACGGGCCGTTCCCGATGGGCATCTGGGCGAACCCGTCAGGGTCCGAGCTCACCGCAGGAGGGACCGGGGCCAGCGCCGGGTGGGAAGCGATCGCCGGGAAATCCGCGATCGGTTCCTCCAGGGTCACCCGCAGGGTGAGGGCGTCGACGGCCTCCACCCCGATGAGTTCGCCGCCGCTGGACGCAGCGCGGAAGCCGGCGACCGGCTCGAGGAGGTAGAAGGCCGCGGAGGGCTGATCGCTCGTTCGATCGGCGATCCGCGTCCATGCACGCACGAACGACTCCGCGGTGACCGCACTGCCGTCGTGGAACGTCGCGCCGTCGCGGAGCGCGAACGTCCAGATCGACCCGGCCGGGGGCGCGTCCTCCGGGGCGTCCGGCCCGGGAGCGTTGGCCTCCCACGAGTCCGCGGCGCCGGGGACGATCTGCACCCCATCGCCGTCCTCGTCGAGTTCGACGGCCGTGAGCGAGTCGAAGAGCTGGTCGACGACCGTGAGTTCCTCGGGGTCGATCGCCCGACCGGGGTCGATGGACCCCGGTTGACGCAGGTACGCCTGGAAGACCCCGCCGGATGCTTCTGTGGCGGTGGGCGCGGCGGTCGGCGTCCCGGCGGTGGTGGGTCCTGACGGCTCAGGCTCGGACCCTGGGGAGCACGCGCTCAACGCGACCACCGACACCGTCAGCAGTGCAACCGCGCGCCACGTGCGAAGCATGCGGGCACCTCGTCCCGGCGACGTCGGATCGCCGACTACAGGCGGAACCCGAGGACGACGGTGGTGATCGCGAACCCGATGGCGGTGACGATCGTCAGGCGGTCGAGGTTCTTCTCGACGATCGCCGCACCGTGCAGGCCGGCTCCCGATGCCCCGCCTCCGAACATGTCGGACAGACCGCCGCCCGTCCCCCGGTGCAACAGGATGAACAGCACGAGGACGAGCGAGAACAGCACGTGGATCGCGACGATGATGTTGGTCAGCACGGGAGGAGCCTCCTGAGATGTCGCGAGGTGCGACGTCATCGAGGGTACCGCGACGCCGACCACCACGTGGCTAGCGAACGACCTCCAACCGGTGGAGCCAGTACACGGCGAGCCCGGTATCCGCCTCGACGAACGGTGTGGCGCCCCAGCGTTCGACGAGCTCAGGAGCCACCTGGCTCCGAACCCGGTTGGCGTTCGGCGCCGCCGGAGGGATGGCGTTGTGGACGATGCCCCGATCACCGCTCACGTACGACGGGTGGAACTCCTGGCCCGGATCGCGTGACACCGCGCCACCGGCCGAAGCGAGCGGCTCCGCCGGATCACTGGCCCGGAACACCTCGAAGGCGACGGCATCTGCCGTGCCGGCATCCGCCTCCGTCACCGTGGGTATGAACGCGACCGCCAGCCCCTCGTAGGCGTTGCCTGCCGCGTTGGTCTGCTGCGCGAGCGCACCGGGCAGGTACGTCGCGGCTGCGATGGCGAGGATGAGCGCCCCTGACACGGCGACGGACTCGCCGACGCCCCGCATGATCCCGGGGGGAGGCGGACACTCGACCAGTCGCTCAACACGGGAGATGACGGCTGCAGGAGCGGCGAACGCCGCGCAGGCCGTCGCGGGGCGTTGCCGGTCCAACACCTTCAGCAGACCGCTCGCCAGCGCCCCGGGGCGTCCGGTGGCTCCGGAGGCGACCTGGTCGGCGGCGAGTTCACGCTCCGAACAGAGGCGGCGGGCGACCCACCGGCCGCCCGGGATGAAGAAGCAGACGTCACAGATGAGGCCGACGGCGAGGGCGACGAGGTTGTCCCGCCGACGGATGTGGGCCACCTCGTGGGCGAGCATGCCTTCGAGTTCCTCGGGGTCCAAGGACGCGAGGAGCTCCGCGTCGACCACGATCCGCGGGTCACGGACACCGACGACGATCGCGCCGCCCGGACATCCGTCGACCACGAGCACCCGCGGCGCCTCGACACGCATCGCCCGTACGACGGAGGTCATGATCGCCGCGACCCGTGGGTCGCGTGGAGAGGCAGCGGATGATGCCACGAGGCTCATACGTCGCAGGACGTTGACACGGCGCCCCACCCGGAACGCCGCGATGCCGAACCAGCCGGCCAGGAGCACCCAGCCGAGCGGTCGGAAGTCGAGGAACGAACCGCCGTGGAACAGCTTCAGGACGTTGTCCGCCTCGGAGGGCACCGAGACCCAGGGCAGCAGCGGGTCGTCCAACGAGACGAGCATCGCACCGATCAGCGCGAGGATCGGTACCAGTGCCGCGAAGAACCGGACCCCTGGTACCCGCAAGCTGCGACGCAGCAGGAACGCGACCACCGTCAGACCGACAACGGAGGCGATGACGACCCGGATCGCCACGGATTCCGTAGGCAGGCTCAGTACGACCGCAAAGTCCGGCACGATGGGCTTCTAGTCCTCGCTCCGGCGACGATCTTCGACCGCGCTGCGCAGACGGCTGAGCGTGCCGTCGTCGAGGTCTCCCACGACCTCGGACAGGTACGCGGCCGACGGTTCGGGGTACCGGTCGACGAGCCACGACAGCACGTTCGCGACGGTGCTGCGACCGTACGAGTCGCGACTGACCGCCGGGCCGTAGAGGTGCGCCAGCCCTTCGGTGTCACGGCTGAGCATGCCCTTGGAGGCGAGGCGTGACATCGTGGTCATGACCGTCGTGTAGGCGATGGAGCGCCGTTCCACGAGCACATCGTGCACGTCGCGCACGGTTGCCTCACCGAGATCCCACACGATCTCCATGACGTCCTGCTCCAGAGGCCCCAGCAGGTTCTCGATCGGATCGCTGCGTCTGTTCATCCTGGTCCCGTCTGCGTGGCGTTCCGAGTCTACCGTGCCACGGCCTTCCTTGGCCTTCCTCGGGCCCAGGTCAGGACCGACGATGGCCCACGATCAGGGCGAAATCGTCGGCGGTGAGGCTCGCGCCGCCCACCAGCGCCCCGTCCAGGTCGTCCTCGTCCATCAGCTGGCGGACGTTGCCCGGCTTGACGCTGCCGCCGTACTGGATGCGAGTGGCGGCTGCCAGGTCCTGGTCGTAGATGCCGGCGAGCGTCTCACGGACCGCCGCGCACATCTCCTGGGCGTCGTCGGGGGTCGCCGTCCGCCCGGTCCCGATCGCCCAGACCGGTTCGTAGGCCACGACGAGACCCTCTGCGTCCTCTGCGCTCACCCCGTCGAGGCCTCCACGAAGCTGGGACAGCACGACGTCGCGGGCCTCACCCGCGTCGCGCTGCTCCTCCGTCTCCCCCACGCACAGGATCGGTGTCATCTCGTGGGCGATCACCGCGCGGAGCTTCCGGTTGACCTCCTCGTCGGTCTCCCCGAAGACGTGCCTCCGTTCCGAGTGTCCGCAGATCACGTACCGGACATCGAGCCGCGCGAGCATCGGCGGGGATATCTCGCCCGTGAACGCGCCCTCGTCCTCCCAGTAGCAGTTCTGCGCCCCCAGGTCGATCGGCAGATGCTCGGAGTCGATGAGGGTCTGGATCGACCGCAGCGCCGTGAAGGGCGGACAGACCACCACGTCCTGTCCCTCGTAGTCCCGCTCGTCGAGGTGGTACGCGAGCTTCTGCACGAGCTGGATCGCCTCGAGGTGATCCTTGTGCATCTTCCAGTTGCCGGCCATGATCGGCTGTCGGTCCACGGGCCCTCCCGGCGGTCGTCTCGGCTCCGCGAGCCTAGTAAGTATCTGCGTGGTCGTTGACGGGTCCGGGGCGACCGGGCGACCTACCCGACCACCTGGTGCACCTCGGCGAAGTGGCACCGTGAGGGATGCCCGTGACTGAACCGGTCGATCAGATCCGGATCCTCCTCGGCGCAGATCTCCTCGGCCTTCCAGCACCGCGTACGGAAGTTGCAGCCGGACGGCAGGTCCGAGGGGCTGGGCAGGTCCCCTTCGAGGATGATCCGCTCGCGCCGGTCCCGCAGATCCGGATCCGGGATCGGCACGGCCGACAGCAGCGCCTGCGTGTACGGGTGGGTCGGACGCATGTAGATGTCGTGTTCGTCGCCGGACTCGACGATCTGGCCCAGGTACATCACCGCCACCCGGTCGGAGATGTGCCGCACCACCGACAGGTCGTGGGCGATGAACAGGTAGGCCAGGTTGAACTCGTCCTGCAGATCCTCGAGCAGGTTGATCACCTGCGCCTGGACGGACACGTCCAGAGCCGACACCGGTTCGTCGCAGATGATGATGTCGGGGTTGAGGGCCAGCGCGCGTGCGACACCGATGCGTTGTCGCTGACCCCCGGAGAACTGGTGCGGGTAGCGGTTGAGGAAGTCGGCCGACAGACCGACGCGTTCGAGCAGCTCGCCGGCGCGTTGTCGACGCTCCCTCTTCGGGACGACGCCGGAGTGGATGTCCCACGGCTCGGTGACGATGTCGCCGACGGTCATCCGTGGGTTCAGCGACGCGTAGGGATCCTGGAAGATGATCTGGATGTTGCGGCGCAGCTCGCGCATCTCGCGGCGCCCCATCGCGAAGACGTCACGGCCCTTGTAGTGCACCTGGCCTTCCGTCGGCTCCTCCAGACGCAGGATGGTGCGCGCCACCGTCGACTTCCCACAGCCGGACTCCCCCACGAGGCCGACCGTCTCGCCGGGATCGAGGGTGAACGACACACCGTTCACGGCCTTCACGTCACCCACGTGGTGCTGGAAGATGATTCCGTGGGTGATCGGGAACCACTTGACGAGCCCCTCGACCCGAAGGAGCGGCTCGTCGGACCCAATCGCACCGGACCCGCCATGCTGGTCACCGGGCGACATCGAGGACCTCCTCGTAGAAGTGGCAGGCGCTCCCACGGTCCCAGGCGACGTCCATCAGCGGCGGCCGCTCCTCCTCGCAGATCGGCTGCTTGAACGGGCAGCGTGGGTGGAACTCGCACCCGTGGGGGATGTTCGACAGGTCGGGCGGCGACCCCACGATCGGGTCCAGCCGTCCGCCCTTCTGGTCGGCCCGCGGGATCGATCGCATCAACCCCAGCGTGTACGGGTGCGCGGGGTTGGCGTACACGTCGTGGATCGGCCCGTGTTCCATCGCGCGGCCCGCGTACATCACGTTGACCTCGTCACACACCTCGGCGACCACGCCGAGATCGTGGGTGATGAGGATCAACCCCATGCCGGTCTCCCGCTGCAGGTCCGCCAGCAGCTGCATGATCTGCGCCTGGACGGTGACGTCCAGCGCGGTGGTCGGCTCATCGGCGATGAGGACGTCCGGGTCCAGCGCCAGCGCGATCGCCACCATGATCCGCTGACGCATGCCGCCGGAGAACTGGTACGGGTAGTCGTCGACGCGTTCCGCAGCGGAGGGGATCCGCACGCGATCCATGAGCTCGATGGCCTTCTCGCGCCCCTCGCTGCGGGACATGCCGCGGTGCACCCGGAACATCTCCGCGATCTGGAACCCCACGGTGTAGACGGGGTTCAGCGACGTGAGCGCGTCCTGGAAGATCATCGCGATGCGCTCACCTCGGTAGTTGCGCAACTGGGACTCCGACAGGCGCAGCAGATCGACACCGTCGAACCATGCATGCCCGTCGCTCACGAAGCCCGGTGGCGTGTCCAGGATGCCCAGGACGGCCATCGCCGAGACGGACTTGCCCGACCCCGACTCGCCGAGGATCGCCAGCGTCTCGCCCCTGTCGAGCGTGTAGCTGAGCCCGTTCACGGCGTTCACCGTGCGGTCGCGCAACCGGAACTCCACGTGCAGGTCGGACACCTCCAGCAGGTGCTTCCCGGACGCCATCGGCTGGCCCCCGGAGTCCTGGTGAGCGGGTCGTGACGTGGTGGACATCAGCGCGCCTGCAGCTTGGGGTCGAGCGCGTCACGCAGCGCGTCACCCATCAGCACGAACCCGAGCACGGTCATGAAGAGGAACCCACCCGGGAACAGGAGCAGGTGGGGGGCGTTGCGGAAGCGGTTCAGGGATTCGTTGATCATCAGACCCCACGAGATCGCCGGGAGTTGCAGCCCGACACCGAGGAACGACAGGGTCGCCTCGGCCGAGATGACCAGTCCGACGTAGAGCGTCGCGTACACCACCACGGGGGCGATGCCGTTCGGCAGGATGTGGCGGGTGAGGATACGCCAGTCGCTGGCCCCGAGGGCGCGCGCCGCGTCGACGTAGTCCTCCTCCTTGATCTCCAACACGGAGGAGCGCATCAGGCGCAGCATCACCGGCCACCCGAAGACCACCAGCACGAAGCTCACCCAGAACAGGCTGTGCCCGACAACGGACAGCAGCACGATCGCGCCCAGGATCAGCGGCAGCGCGAACCAGATGTCGGTCATCCGCGAGACCAGCGTGTCGATCTTCCCCCCGTAGTACCCGGAGATGGATCCGAAGATCAGCGCGATGGTGCTTGCGAACCCGACGACCGTCACCCCGATGATCATGGAGACCCGCGCCCCGTAGATCGTCCTGGCGTAGTAGTCGCAGCCCTGCAGGTCGGTACCGAACCACTGCGTCGCGTTGGGGCGGATCAGCGAGTTCGCCAGGTTGCACGACCGCGGGTCCGGGTTGCCCGGGTAGAAGGAGGTGAACAGCTGCGGGACGACGGCCATGACGGTGAACAGGGCGATGAGCCCGATCGCGATGACGAAGACCGGGTTGCGCCGCAACTGCCGCCAGGCATCCGCCCACAGGCTGGCCTCGCGCCCCTCGCGAGCGAAGACCTCCCCGTCGACCTCGCCGGCGACGTGGTCCGCCGCGTACTGATCGGCGCGGCTGGCGACCAGCCCCGCCTCGGTCTCCGGCATCTCGGGATCGCTGCGGTGTGCGCGCTCTCGATCCTTCTGCACGTCCTGGTCGCTCACGTCGCTCACCTCGTCACTCGTACCGGATGCGGGGATCCAGGAAGCCGTACAGAATGTCGACCAGGAGGTTCATGACGATGAAGACCAGGACCAGCGCGGTGATGATGCCGACCACCAGCGCACCCTCCTGGCGGAAGATGCCGTCGTAGACGGCTCGCCCGACGCCTGGGATGTTGAAGATGGTCTCGGTGACGACGGCCCCGCCGATCAGGAAGCCGAAGTCGACCCCCAGGAACGTGACGACGGGGATCATCGAGTTGCGCAACACGTGGCGCCCGACGACCCGCTGCTGCGGCAGGCCCTTGGCTCGCGCGGTACGGACGTAGTCGGCCTGGAGATTCTCGATGAAGTTCGTCCGCGTCAACCGGGCGACGTACGCCAGCGAGACCGACGCCAGGAGGATCGACGGCAGCAGGTAGCTCTTCCATCCCTGCCGGATGCCGGCGATCGGCCACCAGTCCCAGAAGGCCTCGGGCAACCAGCCCAGCACCGGCAGATCGGGTGCGTAGATGATCCCGACCTGCGCCGTGGTCTCGAGCACGAAGATCGGGATCGCGATGACCGTGACCGTCGAGACCCGCACGACGTTGTCCAGGAACGACCCGCGGCCCATCCCCGCGAGGACCCCGGCGATCACGCCGATGATCGCCTCCATCACCAGGGCCGCCACGGCGAGTCTGGCGGTCACTGGGAACCGTTGCCCGATGATGTCGGTCACCTCACGGCCGGTGAACGTCTTCCCCAGGTTGCATTCCCCCAAGACCCCGAGGGTCGCGCACGGCAGGATCCCGGCGAACTCCCCCGTGTCGTCGTCACGGATGAGCCCCATGTACTTGCCGTACTGGATCACCAACCGGTCGTCCAGGTCGTACTCGTCGCGCAGCTGGTCGACGACCGAGGGCGGGACCGGTTTGCCCTGGCTGAGCGCCTTGATCGGATCACCCGGGATGGCGAAGACCATCGCGAAGATCATGAACGTCGCCCCGAAGAAGACCGGCACGGCCTGCGCGAGCCGGCGGAGGACGTATCTGCCCACTCGACCTCCTAGAGGTGGCTACGGGCGACCCGCGCGGTCCACATCGACCGGCTCCGGCGCATCACGATCTGAGCATAGTCCCGGGTCCCGGGAACCGCATCCGAGGTCGCCGACGGGGAACGCCTCGGGGGCGGTCTCGGAAGACCGCCCCCGGGCGTCGTTGCTGCGTCGCTGCGTGCTACTGCGCGACCGTCACCTCGTGGTACACGATGTCGCCGAACGCGTCGACGCGCAGGTTCGCGACCGGATCGTTCCAGCCGAAGAGGTTCTGGGTGTAGTAGACCGGCGCCAGCGCCGCGTCGTTGCAGGCGATCTCGTTCGCCTCCTGCAAGAGCGGGATCTGCTCGTCGAGGGTCGTCTGTGACAGCGCCTCGGCGAGCTTCGCGTCGAACTCCTCGCTCACGTAGAACGACGAGTTGTAGCCGCCCGCGTCGGAGTGGTAGTCCGAAGCCAGCAGGAACTGCAGGTAGTTCTGCGGGTGCGGGTAGTCCATGCCCCAACCGAGGCGGAACGGCCCCGTGAAGCCCTGCGTGTCCGCGGTCTCCAGGTACTCGGCGAACTGCTGCTGCTCGAACTGGATGTCGCTGACACCCAGCTCGCGCCACACGTTCGAGATCGCCTGGATCCACTCCTCGTGACCGGCGCCGGCGTTGAACCACACCGTTATGGTCCCTTCGAAGCCGCCGGACTGGTCGTACAGCTCCTGCGCCCGTTCGGGGTTCGTGGTCCACGCTTCGCAGACCTCGTCCTGGTGACCCGGGATCACCGGGGCCAGCAGGTCGTTGGCCGGCGCCCGCAGACCTTCGAAGATCTGCTCCGAGATCTGCTCACGCGGGACCGCCATGGACAGCGCCGCTCGGAGGTCGCGGTTCTCGTCGCCTCCCAGCTGCTCGTCGTACCAGGGGAAGCCGAGGTAGGTGATCCCCGAGTCCTCGGACGTGTCCACGTTGGACTCGCCGAGCTGGCTCTCGACCTCGCCGAACCGTTCCGCCGGGATGTCGTCGACGACGTCGAGGTTCCCGGCGAGCAGGTCCTGGACGGCGGTCTGCACGTCCGCGTAGATGCGGAACTCGATCCCGTCGACGTTCGGCACGTTGTCGCCGGCGTAGTCCTCGTAGCGGGTGAGGTTGATCATCTGGTCGTGCTCCCACGCCCCGTCCATCTGGAACGGGCCGTTCCCGACCGGCTCCTCGTTGAACGCGTCGGGGTCGTCGTAGAAGGCCTCCGGCAGCGGCGAGTACGACGTGTGGCCGAGACGGGTGACGAAGAACGACTCCGGCTCGCTCAGCGTGATGGTGAACTCGGTGTCGTTCACGACCTCCAGTCCGGAGAGCTCCTCGGCGGCCGGCGGCTCGTTCTCACAGTCCGCGACCTCCTCCTCCTCACCTTCGTCGTTGGTCTCGGTCGTGGTCCCGCACTGGACGTCCTCAAAGCCCTCGATCGAACTGAAGAACCCGGAGTTGCCCTGCGCGTTCGGCCCGTAGGCGCCGTAGTTCCAGGCACGCACGAACGACTCGGCGGTCACCGGGTCGCCGTTGTGGAAGGTCCAGCCCTCGTTCAGGGTGACGGTGTACGTCTGGTTGTCCTCGGTCTCGATCGACGAGGCGACGGTGTTCACCGGCTCGTTGGTGTCCGGGTCGTAGTCGACCAGTCCGGTGTACAGCGCCTTCATGACCGCGATCCCCTCGGACTCGTTGTCGTCGAGGGTCAGCAGCGCCTGGGGCTCGCCGATGTAGGTCGAGAAGGTGCCGCCGGCGGCCTGACCGTCTCCATCGGTCGCACCGTCGGTCGCGCCGGGATCGGGCTCGTCACCACCGCCGCCACAGGCGGCAGCGACCAGCGCGAGGATCGCGACGAGCGCGATCACGCGGATCGATCTGTGGATGGATGATCTCACTGGGGTTCCTCCTGGGAGCAGCGGTCGTCCTCGCGGATCGGGGTCTCCGACCGGACGATGGCGCGGCCACCTACGACAGCAGTAGGACCGTAACACCAGTTCGCGCCCATGCCAACAACCTGTGCGCTCCCGGACCACACCCGGTCAGTCCCGCGCGACGACCGTGACCCGGCTCGCCCGGACGATCGACGACGCGTCGATCGTCACGTCGCTCACCCGCGGCGAGTGGGCCCCGTGGACCAGCCCCCACCGTTGGGGGAGCACGGGGAGGTCCTCGCACAGGATGTCCTCCGCCCGCTGGTAGAACGGGATCGCCGCCGCGAGGGTCTCCTGCTGGTTGCCCTGCTGCATCAGAGCGTCGAACTCCGCGTTCGAGTAGAAGGCGTAGTTGTGACCGACCGGCGGGTGGGCGTGCGTCGCGTACAGCGGTTCCAGGTAGTTCTGGGGGCTGGGGTACTCGAAGGCCCACCCGAGGCGGAACGGCCCGGTGAAACCCCGGTCACCCCCGACCACCAGATGGTCGGCGAACCCGAGACGCTCGAACCGGACGTCCTCCAGGCCGAGCGCTTCCCGCCACTGGGTCGCGACGGCGTTCACCCAGCCCTCGTGACCGCCGTCGGTGTTGAACCAGATCGTCAGTGGCCCCTCGTAACCCCCGGCCTCTTCCCAGAGCGTCCTCGCCCGCTCGGGGTCGTGCTGCATGTCCGGGCACGCGTGCTCCCGGAAGCCGGGGACGGACGGGCTGACGAACCCGTGGGCCGCACGCTCGGTGCCGTCGGAGACCCTTTCGGCGATCCCCTCGCGGTCGATCGACAGCGAGAGCGCCAGTCTCCGTTTGCGGCCCTCCTCCCCGGCCGGCGTCCCGAGCTGCTCGTGGTACATCGGGATGCCCAGGAACTGGAACACGGAGCTCGGACGCTGGATGAACCGGTCAGCGAACTCCTCGCGAGCGGTCGCCAGCTCGCTGCGGGGGATCGCGTTCGTGATGTCGAGTTCGCCGGCGAGCAGGTCCTCGTACGCCGTGTTGACGTCCGCGTAGATCCGGTAGACCACCGCGTCGGCCGTCGCCGGCCGGGACCCGGCGTACCCCTCGTAGCGCACCTGGCGGATCTGCCGGTTGTGCTCCCAGTCCCCATCCATCATGAACGGGCCGTTGCCCACCGGCGATCGCTCGAACGCCTCCGGATCGTCGAAGGCTGCGTCGGGCATCGGGAAGAACGCCGTGTAGCCCAGGGTCAGCGGCCACTGCGGGAAGGGCTCCGACAGCGTCACCTCGAACGTGAGCCGGTCCAGGACGTCCAGCCCGGAGAGGGTCTCGGCGGACGGCGGCGGCGCTTCCGACGCGCCCTCCGGGACCTGCGGGTTGACCTCCTCGTAGCCGTCGATGTTGGACATGAAGCTCGC